>NZ_JBEXYP010000012.1:0-215470 GCF_040630995.1 Micromonospora sp. NPDC005710
GGGTGTAGCCGAGGATCCCGGCGAGCCAGTTCTCGTTGTTGCTGGTGTCGGTCCAGCTCGCGATCCCCGGCGGCAACATCGACTTGTATTTGGGGTTGGTGTAGATGTCCCCGAGGAAGCTCACCGCCTGCACCGTCTCCGGGGAGTTGAACGTGACCTTCCGGCCGTCGTTGGAGGCGATCGACCCGCCGTAGGCGTTGATCAGCGCCTCGATCATGCCGTTGCCGTCACCCGACCGGTTCACCGTCATGCCCCAGCCGAAGCGGCGCTTGCCCGGATCGGAGATCTCCAGGCACAGGTCCCGCAGCTCCTCCCAGCTGTAGATGTCCTTCGGGGTGATGCCCTTGTCCTGCATCCAGTCCTTGCGCAGGAACGACCCGATCCCGATGAAGTGGTACGGAATGGCGAACCACTTGCCGTCGAAGACGCAGAAGTTCTTGGCCTCGGCGCACGGCTCGCCGTACTTGGCGGTGAGCGCCGTGACGACGTCCGTCACGTCCTCCAGGTCGCCGAGCGCCTGGAACTGTGCGACGAACCGCGAGTCGGTCATGAACGCCAGGTCACGGGCCACCCCGCCCTTGACCTCGGCGTCGATCTTGGCCACCACGTCACCGGCGTCGGCCTGGACCAGGCTGTTCTCGATCTTCGTCCCGGTGGTGTCGGCGAACTTCTTGACCGAGCTGTTCAGGGCCTCGTTCGCCGCCGTCGAGTACAGCTTCTGCGACAGCATGCCCATCGCGGAGCCCTTCATCGCCGCCGCGGCGTCGATCAGCTCCTGCGGAACCTCCGGCTGCACCTTGCTGGGCGACTCGGAGCTGCCCCCGCACGCGGCCAGACCGGCCGCGCCGAGCACCCCCACCCCCATCCCCAGAAAGCCGCGCCGGGACCACACCCCGTTGTCCTCCATGGACCTTCGCCTCCTCTGATTCCCGCACCACCACACGCCAGAGGCGTGCCTGTGCTCCAGGTGTCCTTATGACGGCGACCACGGACGCGTCGCCCGCATCGATCAGTGCGCTCACGTACCCGTTGTGGGACCTGGTGGGGTTGCGGCGGCGGCGGGCCCGCCGCTGTCGCCTCTCACCGTCGGGAGTCCGCTGACGCACGCTCCGTCGTGACAGCCGAGCGAGCCGCGCGAGAGATTCCTCGTGCCGCTCACCGGGTGGCGCGACGAGGCTGAGGTGATCGGCGACCGGGCCGAGAATGGGGCTCTGACGTTCCAGTTCGGTCGGGCCACGAGACCACCACCGTTCGAGATTTCGAACTGAGTTCGAGATACCGTATCGAGTGGTCGCGACGCTAAAGCAGCATCCAGACGGATGTCAATGTTTCGATGGTGTTTCGAACCGAAAACGGGAGGCCGGTCACCGAGGCTGAGCCCGGTACCCCATCCGAGCCGACAGCGCCGCCGCGCCCTCCCGCACCAAGCCGGTCCACTCCACCTGCGCCTCGGGCGTCCAGCGGATGATCGGCGCGGACAAGCTCATCGCGGCGATGGTGGTGCCGGAATGGTCGCGGATCGCCGCCGCGACACACCGCATGGCACTGTCAGACTCGCCGACGTCGACAGCGACCCTCTCCGTCCGGACCCGTTCGAGATGTTCCCGGAGCCGCTTCGGGTCGGTGATGCTGTCCGGCGTCATACCCGGCAGGGGATCCTTCAGCAGGACCGCGTCCAGGTCCTCCTGATCGAGGGCCGACAGCAACACCTTGCCGACAGCCGTGCAGTGCGCGGGCAGCCGCAGCCCCACCCCGGAAACCATCCGAACAGGGTGGGTGCTGTCGAACTTCACCAGGTAGATCACATCGGCGCCGTCGAGCACAGCCACATGAACCGCCTCATCACACGCGGCGGCCACGTCCCGCGCCACGCCCTGCGCCTCGCGTACCAGATCGAGCCGACCCGCGAACGCCGCGCCCAACTGGAACAACGGCATGCCCAGCCGATACTGCACAGGCTGACCCGGTACGGAGATCAGATACGCGCGAGCCTCGAGCGTGACGAGCAGTTCATGGACCGTGGTGCGGGGCAGGTCGAGCCGCTCCATGACCTGGCGGGCCGACAACTGAGGGCAGTCCAGGAACAGTTCGAGGACGTCGAGCGCGCGGATGACCGCCGGTACCACACGGGGCATGTCGATAGTCCCTTCGCAGTGCCGGACCCCTGTCAACGATCTCCACACGGGCCAGCACCTGAAGAGGATATCCACGCCCGCCCCCGGCGCCAGGCGCCCGACCCGTCAACCAGGTCGCCCCGCCACTGAACCACAGCGCCGCTCATCCGTTGGAGTGCTGACAGGCATCTGCATCAGCAAGCTCCAGGAGGATCGGTGACGGAGATCGTTGGCCTCGAATACATGACATATGCCGACCGGTACCAGGGACTTTCCGATTTTGGTTCGGATCCGCGCACGTTCCATCGTCCCGTCGAGAAGGGAAAAGTTATCCGATTCTCGACCCCGGACATCAAGAAGAGTGACTACCGGAAACTCCTGAAGAATTTGGAGGCTGCGGTCAGGAAGGGTTCGGATCCAGGGCTCCCAAAATCCCACCGGGATTCGCTGGGCGACGAAGTGAGGAAGATGAGCCCCGAAGCGATGCCGCAGAACGCCGATCGTGCCTTCAACATGATGTGGCATCTTCGCGTCAACGTGAGTGATTACCCGACGAGTGCACCAACGTTCCAGAAGATCGCGGCGTTCTACAACATCCACTCACCGCAGCTCGTTGACGAGCAACATCATCGACCGCCGGCACCCCACCACGCCGAGCCGTCGCGGTCACCGGACGAGGTTGTCGCCCGCGGAGACCTCGGCTTGCGCGACAAGATGCGGATCGGCACCGCTGCCTTCCGGGAAATCGCCTTTCTGCGTATGACGGGGGCGGAACACTTCTCGCCCGACGGCGATGAATCGTTCAAGACCCAGGTCCAGATCAGGTTCAAGGACATGGAGGACAGGAAAAGGGTCCGTGGCCCGAACTGAGCCGGTCGGCGTACTCGGCGGCTTCCCTCCCCCACATCCCAGCTCGGGCTTCGATCCCCTGGACGAGGGCAGAGCGCACCTATGGTGGTCGGATGCAGCCGCCACCTGTGGTCTACCTGCTCGTCGGCCTACCCGGCTCGGGCAAATCGACCTATGCCCGCATCCTTGAACGCGACGGGGTGCTACGGCTGTCGGTGGATGAGCAGATGATGGCGCGCCACGGACGGCTCGGGGAGGACTACCCCACAGAGCAGCACCTGGAATTGCTCGACCCCGTTGTGGACGCGGTTCGGCGGCAGCTCATCACGGCGGTCAAATCCGGTCGTAGTGTCGTTCTCGATCACGGACTCGGCCGACGCAGCGAGCGCGACGAGTACAAGCAACTCGTGACAAGCCTCGGTGCGACCTGGCGCCTGTTGCACTTCCAGGTGGACCGAGATGAGCTGCTACGGCGGCTGGCAGTCCGCAACGAAGACCCGGGGTGTCCGGTGATCGACCCGGAAGTCCTGGACTGGATCGCCACCACTTCGGAAGAACCACACGACGAAGGTGAGGAGATCCTCCGGCCCGGCGACCTCTAGGGTGCGGCAGTGGATCACGATGGTCGTACCTTGCCGACTCCCTTGTCCGAAGCTCACGAGGCCGGCTTCGACTACAGGGACGGCGCCGGCGTTGACTTCGAGCCGTACTCCCACTTCCTCGACTCGGGCGAGACTGCCGAGTGGTGGAGGGCGTGGACGGGAAATGCGCAGCTTGACGGCTCCGACTTCCGGGTCTTCGGGCAGGACGGCACGGGTGGCCTCGCCGCCTTCTGGCTGGTGCGTCATGGTGAGCCGATCGAGCAGCAGCCGGTGGTGTTTCTCGGTTCGGAGGGCGAGACCGGAGTCGTGGCGCAGAACCTGTGGGTCTACCTGTGGCTTCTGGCCGACGGCTTCGGTCCATGGGAAGCAACTGCCTATCCCGATCATGAACACGAGCCGCGCACGGATGAGCGCCTCGCGGCAATCGCCCAACGCTGGGCACCGTCGCATCGCAGGTCGGCTGATGAGGTCATTACCGCAGCGCGGGCAGAGTTCCCCGACTTCGGCTCACTTTGCCGGTAGTTGCCGTGCGAGATGGGCAGCGGCCCGGCAAGAGTCGCACCAGCGGGAGTCGACTGCTGCACCGGCCCGAATGACACCAACAGCGGCCCCGCGAAGGGCCGCTGAGCTGCGGAGGAGTGGGCCGCCAGGGACTCGAACCCTGAACCTATGGATTAAAAGTCCACAGCTCTGCCATTGAGCTAGCGGCCCGCGCGCTCAGGTTACCCGACGGTCTGGGCCCCGGCTGTTGTCCGCCCCCGTCGAGAGGAGCGACGCTGATCTGCGTCCACGAAGCGTGGGCGATGATCTTCAGGGCTGAGTGGCCCGCCGAGACGACCAACTGGCGAAGTGGGCCGGGTCCGCAACTGCCTTGACGACCGCGGCGGCGGACCGGCCGTCGGTCAGCAGGCGTCCCCAAAGTGTCGGCCGTGCTCGATATCCTCCGTGCACTGTCCGCTCCGAACCAGGGGAACGAATGTTCAGATTTATCAGGCGTGGCGCGGTCGCCGCCGCGTCCGTCATTGGCCTGGCGGGTGCACTCCTCGCGGTGTCCCCGGCAAGCGCCGCGCCGGTTCCGGAGAGCTCGCTGTCCTGGTCGATCGAGTCCTCGGACGAACAGGGCGAGCCCCTCACCGGCGTCTTCACGGAGCCGGCAGCCAGATTTCAGAGCCTGCGCGACCGCGATATCCATCGTCTGAATGTCACCTCCGCGAGCACGTACTGGTCGATTTCGCTCGCTGCACCAGTGGGCGAGCAGCTACACCCGGGCAACTACCCGAACGCGGAGCGTGCCGGCTTCCAGACGGGACGCGCTCCTGGCCTGGACGTCAGCTTTGGTAGCAGCGGCTGCAATCAGGTCCACGGCCGATTTACCATCCACCAGATCGGGTTCGACGCTGCCGGCACGATCAACATGCTGGAGGCGACTTTCGTGCAGCGCTGCTCGCCGGGCTCGCCCGCCGTCAGCGGCACCCTGAAATACAAGGCGACGCCGCTGTCGTACCGGTGGACCCTCACCGACCAGGAGCCGACCACCGCCGAGACGCACACCTACCGCGGGGCCACCAGTACCTTCTGGGCACAGACCTTCTGGAGCAACTCGCTGCGCTTCGGCGCCTCCGGCGATCGACTGAACGACACCGTGGAGTTCTCCCCGCCGCAAGGAGAGCGATTCGCCGTTGGCGCGACTTATCGCAATGCCCAGCCGGTGGGTGCGCAGGACCCGGGGCGGCCGGGCCTGTCCGTGGAGCGCCTTCGCTGTAGGCCAACGACCGGCACCTTCACTATCAAAGAACTGGAGTACGGCACCGATGGCGAGCCCGTCGCTCTGTCGGCGACCTTCACCATCAAGTGCACGGAGTACCCGAGTTCGGAGAACCCGGACGTACTCAAAGGCGTGATCCACTTCCACGCCTGATCTACGTCGCCCTTGATCGACTCGGGATTCTGGAAGTCGGGGTGTCCTGCGCGCTCGGATACCCCGACTTTCAGGGAGTCGAGTGGATCAAGGGGTCGGCCGGTGTGTGGTTGAGCTGCTGCTGGGCGGGTACGGGGTCGGACATGCGGATCGTGGTGGTGGGGGCGAGCGGCAACGTCGGTACCGCGGTGCTGCGGCGGCTGCGCCGGGAGCGGGGCGTGGAGCTGGCCGGGGTCGTTCGGCGGCTGCCCGGTGCGGATGCGGGCGAGCCGTACGACCAGGTGGAGTGGCACTCCTGCGATATCGGCGCGCCGGGCGCGGCCGGGCAGCTCGCCGAGGTGTTCGCGGGTGCGGACGCGGTGGTGCACCTGGCCTGGCAGATTCAGCCCAGCCACGACCAGCGGGTGCTGCGCCGGACCAACGTCGAGGGCAGCCGGGCAGTGATCAACGCGGTGGTCCAGGCCGGGGTGCCGGCCCTGGTGTACGCCTCGTCGGTCGGCACCTACGCGCCCGGCCCGAAGGACCACCCGATCAGCGAGCAGTGGCCTGCCACCGGTGTGCCCGGGTCGTCGTACAGCGAGCACAAGGCCGAGGTGGAGGCGCTGCTGGACGGGGTCGAACGCGATCACCCGACGCTGCGGGTGGTGCGGATGCGCCCCGGATTGATCTTCCAGCGGGCGGCCGGTGCGGAGATCACGCGGTACTTCCTCGGCCCGCTGGCGCCGGTGCGGCTGCTGCGCTTCGGCCGGATCCCCCTCGTACCGACGAACCGGCGCCTGCGGATGCAGGCGGTGCACGCCGATGACGTGGCCGACGCGTACGCGAGGGCGGTGTTGGGTGATGTGCGCGGTGCCTTCAATGTCGCCGCGGACCCGGTGCTCACCCCGGAGCTGGTGGCCCGGCACTTCCACGGTTGGACGGTGCCGGTCGCGGCACCGGTGCTGCGGGTGGCGGCGGCGCTGAGCTGGCGGGCGCGGCTGCAACCTGTCGACGCGGGCTGGGTGGAGCTGGGTCTGAACGCCCCGCTGATGTCCAGTGAGCGCGCGGAGACCGAGCTGGGCTGGCAGCCGAAGATCAGCGCGCTGACGGCGCTCAAGGAACTCTTCGCCGGGATGGCCGACGGCGACCACACGGCAAGCCCGCCGATGTCCGGCGCACGGGACCTGCCCGGCCGCCCCGCAGCCCTCCTCCGCGCCCGCCCCCCAGGCGAAGGAAACCCCTACTGACCCGCCCCCACCCCCCACCCCTCAGCTCGTTGATCAAGAGCTTTCGGTCAGAAAGCGCCGCCCTGGTGACCGAAACCCCTTGATCACCGGCGCGAGGGCGCGAGGCGCGAGGGCGTGGGGGCGCGAGGAGTGGGGTGGGGGTGAGGGTGGGGGGGTTAGGAGAGCTTGGAGTTGGTGACGGTGGGGTTGCGGGCTCCTAGGAAGAAGATGCCGGGGAAGCCGCGGGTCTCGAACTGGGCGCTGGGGTTGCGGCGCAGGGTCGAGCTCTCGATCCGCATCGTGCCGGTGCGGTTGTTGCTCACGAAGAAGATCGCGCCGCCACCCTCGTTGGCTTTGTTGTTTTCGATGATCGTGCCGGCGATCCGTACGGTGAACTCGTTGCCGTCGCAGTAGATCGCGCCGCCGCTGCCGCCGCCGGGCGTACCGGACTTGGCCGGGTTGGCGCCGCTGCCGATCGCCTCGTTGTTCCGGAGCAGGCTGTTCAGCACCACCCACGTCACGCCGATGCTGCTCAGCGCCCCTCCGTTGGAGCAGGAACCGCCGTCGAAGGTGCTGCTCACCACGTACACCGGCTTGTTGTCGTACTGGCTCAGAACGCGGACGGCAGCGCCACCCAGGTCCGGGCCGGTACGGTCGCAGCGGTTGCGGACGAAGCGCGAGTTGACCACCTTCAACCGCCCGCCGCGTACGAAGATCGCCCCACCGCCGCCGCCCTCGGCCTTCTCGCCGGTGGAGTTGCCGTCGGCGAAGGTGAGGTTCTGCACGGTGAGCTGCGGGTGATCCTGGTTCTGGCAGTGCGAGGTGGTGAAGCCCTGGGCCTCGTCGCAGGTGTTCATGTAGAGGATGCGGCGCCGCCCCTGGCCGCTCAACGTGACGGTGCCGCCGCCGTCCAGCACGATCTTCGGCCCGTTGGCGTTGCGGATCTTCGCGGTGGCGGCCATCTTGATGGTCACCGGGGCCGCTCCACAGTTGAACGTGATGACGCCTCCGGCGGCGACGGCCTTCACGACCGCCGCGGAGGTGCAGCTCGCGGGGGTGCCGGTGCCGATGGTCCGGGTCGGCTTCGAGGTGTCCACGGCCCGCGCCTCGGTCGGCACGGTGGCTCTGCCGTTCGGGTTGCCGGCGGCGAGCACCTTGGTGGCGGGCTTCGGGCTCGCGCTGGCCCCCGGGCCGCCGAGGCCGTCGCGGGCTCCCGGCGCCTCGCCCTGGCCACCGCTGGGCAGCGCGGTCGGTGAGGCGGACGAGCCGGCCTCGAAGGCGGGGCCCGGCTCGTTGGGCGCACAGGCGGGCAGGGTCGCGGTGGCGACCCCGAGGACGAGGAGAGCGGCAAGCGACGTCATGCGCACCCCGTGATGCTAGGAGCCGCGACGGCGTCGCGACGAATCCGCCGAGCCGGTTTAATGCCCCGCTAAGCCACGCCCGCCGCCGGCTGGGCGGTGGTCAGGCGTGGGAGAGGGCGAACGCGGTGAGGAAGCCGGCGACCGTGATCAGACCGACGAGTAGGTGCGCGTTCTCGAACGCCTCCGGGACCATGGTGTCGGTGATCATGGCGAGGATCGCGCCGGCGGCGAGCGCGGTGATGGCGGCCAGCACCTCGGGCGGCGCGCCACCCAGCACCGTGTTTCCGACCAGGGCGGCGACGCCACTGATCAGCGCGATTCCGGTCCAGAGCAGGAACACGTACCGTCGGCTGCGGCCGGCCTGGCGCATGCCGGCCGCGCTGGAAAGCCCCTCCGGCACGTTGCTGAGGAACACCGCCGCCACGGTGACCAGGCTGACCGCGCCGCCGCCGAGCAGGCTGGCGCCGATCACCACCGATTCGGGTACGCCGTCGAGGAGCGCGCCGACGGCGAGCGCCGACCCGGAGCCCGGCTGATCGCCCTCGGAGGGTTGCTGATCGCCGGACCGTTTCCGGTGCCGCGCGCCGTGCCTGGCGAGAGCCACGTTGGCCAGTGTGTAGACCGCCGCACCGACGGCGGCACCGAGAGCGGTGGGCAGCAGCCCGCCCTGCGCGTGCGCCTCGGCGATCAACTCGAACGACACGGCGGACAGCAGCACCCCCGCACCGAACGCCATGATCGACGCGATGAGGCGCTGCGGCACCCGGGCGAACCAGCCGACCGCCGCCCCGACCAGCAGAGCCGATCCGGCCAGCAGCCCCCACCCACCCGCCTGTAACCACTCCGGCATTCGCGGGACCGTACCCACGCTCGCCGCGGCGGCAAACCCGATTGTGAGAAGGGCTCAGAAGTCGGCGAAGAGGTACGGCACCCGGCGGGGGAAGATGCCGCGCAGCTCCGTGGCCGCGTCCACCGGCACCTCGCCCAGCCCGCGCAGCGGCAGTTCGGCCGGGTCCAGCACGCCGTACGCGAGGGCGGAGAGGCCGGCGGCGGTGAGCGTGGCGGTCGGCGCGCTGCCGGTGGTGTCGTCGACCAGTTCCAGCGTGCCGGTCGTACCGTCGAGCACATGGGTGCCGGCCAGCCAGCGGTCCCCGGTCAGCTCGACCCGCACCCGGCCCGGGCCGGCCGGCAGTCCGCTCAACGCGTCGAGCGAGAGCAGCCGGGCCATCGGCGCGGACGAACCCGGCACCGCCGTACGGGCCTCGACGTGCACGTCCAGGTCGGTCAGCCACAGCTCGGGCAACTCGTCGGGCGGAACCTGGACGGTGACCCGCTCGACCTGGTCGACGTGCCGGGCGAAGAACTGCAACAGCAGGGCCCGCGCGAGTGGGTCGCTGACCAGCAGTTCGTTGCCGTGCAGCGTGCCGCCGTGTTCGTCGATCCGGTACGTCACCGCGCCGGTGACCTCCCCGCCGACCCGGGCGGTGAGCAGCCAGTACTCGTCACGGTCGCGCATCCCGACCGCCCGGTAGTCCGGGAAGATCGCGAAGCCGTGTCGTTCCTGGAGGTTGCGCTCGGTGAACGCCCGCCACGCCGGATAGCCGGCGGCGATGCGTTCCCAGCCCACCTCGCCGGGCAGCTCCACCCGGAGCAGCGAGCCCAGATTGGCCGGGGCGAAGGTGACCCGGCGCGGCTTGGGCAGCCCGACGTAGCCGAACCGGGCGTAGAAGCTGGGCCGGAACGGATAGAGCGCGCTGACCGGGTGCCCCTCGTCGCGCAACTCGTCGAGGAGTTGGTGCAGCAAGGCCCGGACATGCCCCTGCCGGCGCGCCAACGGATGGGTGGCCACGCCCGCGACACCGGCCATCGGCAGCACCACCCCGCGCAGGTTCTGTCGCATCGGGATGGCCGAGACGGCGGCCAACGTGGTGCCGTCCTCCTCGGCGATCAGCGTCCGGTTGCCCTGGTTGTAGGGCAGGTAGTCGCGGAACTCCGCAGTGCGGGCGGCGCTGATCGGCGAGGACTCGAAGGCGTACGCGGCCAGCGGGAAGCTGGTGGTGAGACGGTCGTCGTCGGTCACCCGGCGGATGGTCATCCGCCCATCTCAACCCGCCGGGCGGGTCGCGGCAACCGGATTGGCCCGATCCAGGGTGCCCTCCGACCCGCGCGCCCGCCACGGCCGGCGAAACCCGAACCGGTCGGTTCCGGGCGAGTCGTACCCGTCAGCGGGCGACGACGTCGGAGACCACGACTGTGACGTTGTCCGGTGCGCCGGCGTGGTGGGCCAGCTTCACCAACTGTTCGCCGCACTGCTGGCGGTCGGCGTACATGCCCACTGCCGCAGCGATGGCCTCGTCCTCGACGTAGTCGGAGAGCCCGTCGCTGCACAGCAGCAGCCGGTCGCCGGGGACCACTGTGAGCACACCGACAGCGGGTGGGGTGTCGGCGCCCTGCACGGCCCGGGTCACCAGGGACCGCTGCGGGTGGTGGCGGGCCTGCTCGGGGGAGAGGGTGCCCTGGTCGACGAGCGCCTGCACGAACGTGTCGTCCCGGGTGAGCTGGGTCAGCTCCCCGTCGCGCAGCAGGTAGCAGCGGGAGTCGCCCACCTGGGCCAGCACCAGCGTCTCGCCGGCCAGCAGTGCTGCGGTGAGCGTCGTGCCCATGCCGTCCCGGCTCGGGTCGACGGTGATCGCGGCATGGATGCGCTGGTTGGCGGTGCTGACCACGGCACGCAGCGCGTCGGCGGCGCCATCGGGGTCGGTGGGCGGAGCCAGCTCGTCCAGGATCCGGATCACGATCTCGCTCGCCACCTCGCCCGCCGGCAGCCCGCCCATGCCGTCGGCGACGGCGATGAGGCGGTCACCGGCGAGGGCGGAGTCCTCGTTGTTGGTGCGCACCAAGCCGATGTCGTTGAGGATGACCGAGCGGAGGATCAGCGTCATGGGGTCAAGCTTGCCAAGAACAACCCGCATTCGTCTCTACGCCTCCTACCTAGGTCGAGAAATGATTGCGATTTTCGTCGACGGCCCCGACGGTGCGTGACCGGTCGGCGGGGCCTCAGCGGCGCGGATAGCGCAGGAGCAGGCTGGCGGCGACCTCCTCGTCACCCACCGCCGCATAGCTGTGTGGCACGTCCGACACCCAGCGGAGGTGATCGCCGGCCGGGGCGGTCAGCGGTGCGTCGACCGGCCCGGCGCGCAGCACCCCGGCGAAGACGGTGATGTGTTCGGTGACCCCCGGCGCGTGGGCGGGGGAGAGCTGCACGACGCCGGGGGCGACCCGCATGCGGTACAGCTCGTAGGTCGCGTCGGTGTCGGTGAACACCTCCAACAGGGTGGCGGTGACCGCGGTGCCGTGCACTGTGGGCTCGGCCGTCGGCTCGGCCAGCAGGGCGGTGAACGGTACGCCGAGCTGCGCGGTGACCGCCCAGAGCGTCTCCAGGGTCGGGTTGCGGGTGCCGTTTTCCAGGCCGGAGAGGGTGGCCTTGCCGACACCGGCGAGCCGGGCGAGTGTGGACAGCGAGATGCCCTGCTCCTCGCGCAGGGCGCGGACGCGGCGCCCGACGACTGCGGGATCCACGTCGAGGCCCGGGCGCGGGGCTGGTGGTGGGTGCGGCACCCGGCTATCGTGCTACACGCTTCCGTTCCGTAAACGGAACAGTCGGGAGGGTGGCGTGTCCGGACGCGTGCAACCGGTGCTGGCCGGGGTGGTGACCGCGCTGGTCGGCTTCGCCAGCTCGTTCACAGTCGTACTCGCCGGGCTCCGAGCGGCTGGCGCGACGGACGCCCAGGCCGCCTCCGGCCTGCTGGCGCTCTGCGTGGCGAGTGGGCTCGTCGCCGCCTGGCTGGGCTGGCGGTACCGGATCCCGATGAGCGCCGCCTGGTCCACACCCGGAGCTGCGCTGCTGGTCGCGACCGGGTCGCCGCCGGGCGGATGGCCGGTGGCGGTCGGTGCCTTCCTCATCTCGGGTGCGCTGATCGTCGCGGCCGGGCTGTTCCCGCCACTCGGCCGGGCAGTGGCCGCCATCCCCAAACCGGTGGCCGGCGCGATGCTCGCCGGGGTCCTGCTACCGCTGTGTACGGCCCCGGTCCGCGCGCTCGTCGAGCTGCCGGTGGTGGCCGGGCCGGTGGTGATCGGTTGGCTGCTGCTGCACCGGTTCGCCCGCCGCTGGGCGGTGCCCGGAGCCCTGATGGTGGCGGTGGTGGCGATCGCACTCACCGCACCACCGGCCGGCCTGTCCGGTGCCGCGCTGATCCCGTCGGTGACGCTCACCGCGCCGGCCTGGAACGCGTCCGCCCTGGTCGGGTTGGCCCTGCCGCTGTTCCTGGTCACCATGGCCGCGCAGAACGTACCCGGAATGGCGGTGCTGGTCGGCTACGGCTACCGGCCGCCGTTCGGTGCCGCGCTGCGGACCACCGGCCTGGCCAGTCTGCTCGCCGCCCCGGCCGGCGGGCACGCGGTGAACCTCGCCGCGATCACCGCCGCGCTGGCCGCCGGCCCCGACGCCCACCCGGACCCGGAACGCCGGTGGATCGCCTCGGTCACCGCTGGCGCTGGGCTGGCAGTGCTCGGTCTGGGCGCCGGCGTGGCCACCACCCTGGTCGCGGTCGCCCCACCGATCCTCATCGAGGCGGTCGCCGGGCTGGCGCTCCTGGGTGCCCTCGCCACCGCGCTCGCCTCGGCGGTGACCGACCCGGCGACCCGCGAGGCCGCCGTGGTCACCTTCGTGGTGACCGCGTCCGGGGTGACGCTGATCGGTGTGGGCGGCGCGTTCTGGGGCCTGGTAGCGGGCTGCCTGATGCTGCTGCTCTTCCACCGCCGCCAACCCACCCCCGCCGCGCCGGACCAGCCCGCCGAGCCGGACCAGCCCGCCGAGGTGGGATCGATTCGGGTTTCTTGAAGTCGGGCTGTCCCGAGACTCCGGACCCCCCAACTTCCTTGAACCCGAGTCGATCAGGGTGGTGGGGTCACTCCTCCGGCGGCAGGTCGGCCACTCCGACGGCCAGGAGGACCCGGCCGTCCGCCACCGACCCGATCCGGTCCGCCGGTACGTACACCGCGCCGGTACGGGTCAGGTCTGTCGACACCTTCAGGTAGCCGCTGTGCAGCAGCCGCGCCGCGAGATCGGCCGGAACGTCAGGCTCCTCGACGGCGGTCGCCTCGATCAACTCGTCCAGGCTGCTGCCCGGGTCGGCGGTCGGCGTCTGGACGGTCACCGCGTTCGGGTCGGCCCGCTGGACGAGGTCCACGGTCCCGACCTCGGTGCCTGCGGAATCGATCACCGGCATCCCGGTGGTGATCCGCGAGATGGTCGCCTGCTGCTCGTCCTGCTGATCCATCCCGCTGCGGTTCCCAGGTCCACGCGCCGCTAAACGCACCCGGCGGCCCGCCCAGTCAGCTGTTCGGGAGGGTCCAGCCGCTGGGTGGGCGGGGGGACAGTTCCCGCCAGGTGTCCGGACCGTCGAGCAGTGCACGGATGGTGTCCTCGGCCTCGTCCGCGCTGCCGTACTCGTAGAAACGGGAGATGCCCTCGGCCCCGCCGGCTCGCTGCTCGACGTGCCACCGGTCGGCGTCCACCCGCAGGAAGATGTCCCGCCGGGCCAGCCGCCCCCACTTCCCGTTCCACAAGTGCTTTCGCTGCTCCATGGCGGGACTCTATCGAACACACGTACGAGAAGGTGCGGCCCCTGCGGGAATCCCGCAGGGGCCGATGTGCATCCGTTCGGTCAGCGCTGCGTCGGCGGTTCCGGACGACGGCCCAGCACGTCGTCCAGTGCTCCGCGCTGCTGGCCAGGGGTGGTGTGGCCAGCGGAGACCAGGGCGTCCCGGATCTCGGTGAGCAGCTTGACCTCCTCGCTCGGCGCGGAGGGCGGCGGCTCCTCGCCCCGCTTGCGGCGCTCGGCCAGCCGGTTCATCGGGTAGACGACCAGGAAGTAGAGCGCCAGTGCGGTCAGCAGGAAGGTGATCGTCGCGTTGACGAACGCCACCCAGTCGAACGGGATGCCACGAAACTTGGGTGTCGAGCCGCTGAGGCCGTTCTTGTTGCCGGTGATCAAGACGATGATCACGCGGACCAGTGGTTCGAGGAACGACTTGGTGAGCTGGGTGACCACGCCCGTGAACGCGGCGCCGATGACGACACCGACCGCCAGGTCGACGACGTTGCCGCGCATGATGAAGTCTTTGAAGCCCTTGAGCATTCGTACTCCCGAGGTGTCCGCTTTTCTGTCGGGCACAACCTATGCCCGTTCGGCGGGTTCCAGAAAAGCGCCGGCTTCGAGTGCCGCCCGGCCGGGATCGCCGGCCCGGATCGCCTCGACCAGCCGGGTGTGGTCGACGTAGCGCTCCGGGGTGAGTGCCTCGCCCATGGCCTGGGCGACGGTGCTGCGCAGGGCGGTGCCGACCGAGGCGTACAGCTCGGCGAGCATCGCGTTGTGCGCGGCGGCGACCACCGCCGTGTGCAGTGCCACGTCGGCCTCGACGAACGCGTCGACCCGGCCGCCGTGCCAGGCGGCCTCGCGTCTGGCGAGCGCGCCGTCGAGTGCCGCCAGGTCCTCCGGGGTACGCCTCAGCGCGGCGAGTCGGGCGGCCTCCACCTCGAAGGCGCGGCGTACCTCGATCACCTCGGTCATCCGGTCGGCGCCGAGCCGGCGGGCGACCACCGGTGCCAGTTCGTCGGTGGACACCACGTAGGTGCCGGAGCCCTGCCGGCACTCCAGCACCCCGGCGTGCACCAGGGCGCGGACCGCCTCGCGGACCGTGTTGCGTCCGACGCCCAGCGCGGCGACCAGTTGTGGCTCGGTGGGGATGCGCCCGCCGACCGGCCATTCACCGCCGAGGATCCGGGCGCGGAGTTGCTCGGTGGTCTGCCGGACGCGGTGGCCGCGGGGCGGCACGGCAGGCGGCACGGCCGGGGCGGAAGCGGAATCGACTGACGGTGGCACTGGTTACATCACCGGGCCCAAATTCATCCCATGATTGTAGGTTAGAGGTCATGACCCCGCCACCAACCGCCGCTCCGGCGCTGCCCGCCCCAGCCCGCGCCACCGTCGACAGTCGCCTGACGCGGGACCCCGGTGCCGGCCGGCGGACGCACCCGGCGACCGGTGGCGCACTGGTGCTGGTCGGGATGTTGCTGGTCGCGCTCAACCTGCGGGCCGTGGTGACGAGCCTCGGCGCGCTGCTCGACGAGGTCCGCGACGGGCTGGGCCTCTCCGGCGTCACCGCCGGTCTGGTCACCACCCTGCCGACCATCGCGTTCGCCGGCCTCGGCGCGCTCACCCCGTGGCTGGTCCGCCGGGTGGCGCCGGCCCGGGTGCTCGTGGTCGCCATGCTCGCCCTCGCCGTCGGCCAGGTGCTCCGGGTCGCCACCGACTCGGCAGCGATCTTCGTGCTCACCAGCGCGCTGGCGCTGTCCGGTATCGCGGTCGCCAACATCCTGCTGCCGATGCTGGTCAAGCAGCACTTCCCGCACCGCACCGGGCTGGTCACCGGGGCGTACACGATGGCGTTGACAGTGGGCACGACGGTGGCCGCCGCTTCCGCGGTGCCGATCGCGCACGCCTTCGGTTCGTGGCGGGCCGGGCTCGGCGTGTGGGCCGCGATGGCCGCGGTGGCCGTACTCCCGTGGGTGCCGCTGGCGCTGCGGACCAGGGCCGGGGCGCGGCGGGCGACCCCGACGGCGGTCGCCACACCGATGCGGGTCCGGCCGGCGCGGACCCGGCTCGGCTGGGCGATGGCCGTCTACTTCGGGGCGCAGTCACTCAGCGGGTACGCGATCATGGGCTGGCTCGCCCAACTGTTCCGCGACGCCGGTTACCAACCGGAGTCGGCCGGGCTGCTGCTCGCCGGGGTGACAGCGCTCGGCGTGCCGATCGCACTGCTGATGCCCACCCTGGCCGGTCGACTGGGCAGCCTGCGGCCACTGGTGCTGGGGCTGACCACCGCGTCGGCGCTCGCCTACCTGGGGTTGGCGCTCGCACCGCACGGTGCCGCGCTGCTCTGGGTCGCCCTCCTGGCGATCGGTCAGGGCGCATTCCCGATGATCCTCACCGCCATCGGCCTGCGTGCCCGCACCGCCGAGGGAACTGTCGCGCTGTCCGCCTTCGCGCAGAGCACCGGGTACGTGATCGCCGCCCTCGGCCCGCTGATGGTCGGCATCCTCTACGAGGCCACCGGCGGCTGGACCGCGCCGATCGGGTTCCTGGTGGGAGCCCTCGCCGTGCAGACGACAGCGGGCATGGCGATCGCCCGTCCCCGTTACGTCGAGGACGAGTGACGAACGCGGACGGTCAGGAGGAAGCCGGCGTCGGTTCGCCGGCGACTGCCTCATCCACCGTCGGGTAGGTGTGCAGCACCTCGACCAGCCCGCTCACCTCGAGGATGCGCAGCACGCCGCGCTGCGGGGCCGCCAGCCGGACCACGCCGCCAGCCTCGTCACAGCTGTTCTTGGCGCGGACGAAGACCGACAGACCCGTCGAGTCGCAGAACGAGACGTCCGCCAGATCGAACACGAGCCGGTTGCGGCCCTTGTCGAGCAGGTCGGTGATCTGGTCCTGCAGTTGCGGTGCGGTGGCCATGTCCAGCTCGCCCGCGACCGACACGACGACCACGTCGCCGCGTTGTTCCGTGTGCACCGTCAACGACATTCGCCAGACCTCCTGTTATCGGGGGAACGGTATCCCACGACCACTGTCGGAGGTAGGACGGGAGCCGTGATCCCGTGGCCACCGTCATCCGTTGCTACGGGGCAAGTAGTTGATCAGGCCCCGGTGATAGAGTCCGCCCGGTCCAGGTCAAGGGGGTTCGAAATGGCGTTGAGCACCGAAGAAAGTAGTCGGCTCGCCGCGCTGCTCAGTGGGCAGGACGAACGGGTCACGACTCGGTGGACCGAGATCGTCACCAGTTCGTTGCGGGGCCGGCTGAGCCAGGCGGAGTTGCGCCGCCAGGTCCAGGACCTGCACCACGCCATCGTTACCACCAGCGAGCAGGGAACCATCGACCTGTCCGCCGACGGCGCCGGTGAACTGCGCGCCGCGCTCTCCGAGCTGTCCCGTGGCCGCGCCCGGCAGGGGTTCACCGCCACCGAGACCACGATCAGCGTCTTCGCGCTGAAGGACGTGCTGGCCGAGCTGGTGCAGGAGACCGGCGGCCCGAACGCGCTGCCCGACTTCGTGGCTTTCTCGAAGCTCGTCGACGAGATGGGCCTGTTCACCTTCGAGAGCTTCGTCCGCACCCGGGAGAGCCTGATCGCCGACCAGGCCGAGCAGCTGCTCGAACTCTCCACGCCGGTGGTCAAGCTCTGGGAGGGCGTCGTCGCCGTGCCGCTCGTCGGCACCCTGGACTCGGCCCGGGCCCAGGTCGTCATGGAACGGCTGTTGCAGACCCTCGTCGACACCGGCTCGCCCTACGCGATCATCGACATCACCGGCGTACCGGCGGTGGACACCCAGGTCGCCCAGCACATCCTGAAGACAGTGGTGGCCGCCCGACTGATGGGCGCCGACTGCATCATCTCCGGCATCCGCCCGCAGATCGCGCAGACCATCGTGGCGCTCGGCATCGAATTCGGTGACATCGCCACCAAGGCGAGCCTCGCCGACGCGCTGCGTCACGTGCTGCGGCTCAACGGGGTGGAGACCACCCGCCGCCAGCAGCCGCGCCGGGGCTTCTGATGGAACGCGTACCGATCCTCAAGATCGGCGACATCCTGCTCGTCTCCATCCAGCTGGACATGTCCGACCAGACGGCCGTGCAGCTCCAGGACGACCTCGCCGAGCGGATCGTGGACACCGGTTGCCACGGCGTGATCATCGACATCACCGCACTGGACATCGTCGACTCCTTCGTCGGGCGGATGCTCTCCACCATCGCCTCGATCTCCAAGGTGCTGGACGCCGAGACGGTGGTGGTCGGGATGCGCCCGGCCGTGGCCATCACCCTCGTCGAACTGGGGCTGTCGCTCAACGGCATCCGTACCGCACTGAACGTCGAGCGCGGCATGGAGCTGATCGCGGCGGCCCACGCCGACGAGCTCGACTACCAGCTCGACAACGATCCGGACGCCGAGACGGCCACGCCGTGACCGCGGGCATCGACCTGGGCCAGCCACAGGCGCAGGCGGTCCGCAGCGACGAGGACGTGGTACGCGTCCGGCAGCTGGTCCGTGCCGTGGCGGTGGCCGTCAAGCTATCCCTCGTCGACCAGACCAAGGTGGTCACCGCGGCGAGCGAGTTGGCCCGCAACACCCTCGTGTACGGCGGCGGCGGTTCGGTCGAGGTGACTGTCGTGGACAACGGCCGACGCAAGGGCGTGCAGATCGTGTTCGCCGACTCCGGGCCGGGAATCGCCGACCTCGACCTGGCCATGACCGACGGCTACACGAGCGGCGGCGGCCTCGGCCTCGGCCTCAGCGGGTCGCGACGCCTGGTCGACGAGTTCCAGATCGAGACATCGGCGGGGACCGGAACGCGGATCACGGTCACCAAGTGGTCCCGGTGATCGGGGACCCGGTCACCGACAGTGGCATCTGGTTCCGGGTGGAGGCCAGCAGCACGGCGAGCGCCGTCCGGCGGGCCGCCGAGCGCCTCGGCGCACAGGTGGAGATGGGCGAGACGCGCATCGCCGACCTCGCCATCGTCGCGGCCGAGCTGACCAGCAACCTGGTCAAGCACGCCGACGAGGGTGTCCTGCTACTCCGGCCGGTACGCCGCGCCGGGCAGGCCGGTGTGGAGCTGATCGCCATCGACTCCGGGCCCGGCATGGCCGACCTGACCGTCTCGTCGCAGGACGGGCACTCCACAGCGGGCACCCTCGGCATCGGCCTGGGTGCCATCGTTCGGCAGGCCAGCTGGTTCGACGGCTACTCGCTGCCCGGCCGGGGCACCGTCCTCGCCGTGCAGGTCTGGCCGGGGCAGCCGGCGCAGCCGTCCTGGGCCGGCGCCCTCTCCCGGCCGATCACCGGCGAAACGGTGAGCGGCGACGGGTACGCCGTCCGGGTCGCCGACGGGCGACACCAGGTGCTGGTCAGCGACGGCCTGGGGCACGGCCCGCTGGCCAACGCCGCCACCGAGGCGGCGTTGGCCGCGTTCCGCAACGCCCCCGCCGGCCCACCGGCGACGGTGGTCGGTCACCTGCACCGGAGCATGTCGCACACCCGGGGCGCCGCGCTCGCCGTCGCCGAGCTGATGCCGGAGGCCGGCGTGCTGCACTACGCCGGCCTGGGCAACATCTCCGGTGCGGTCGTCGAGGGTGACGGTCGCCGTCGAGGCCTGGTGTCGCTGCCCGGCATCGCCGGGCACCAACGGCCCACGATCCGGGAGTACGACTACCCGTTCGTTCCCGGCGCCCGGCTGGTGATGCACAGCGACGGGGTGGTCGACAGGTGGCGGATGACCGACTACCCGGGCCTAGCGGAGCGGTCCCCGCTGGTCATGGCATCGACCCTGCTCCGTGACGCCGGTGTGCGACGCGACGACGCCTGCGTTCTCGTCGCGAGGTCCTGGGCGTGACAGGCGACCTCGTGGCGCTCCCGCTGCTGCAGATGGCGCTCCGGGTCGAGCAGGACATCTTCGTGATCCGCCAACGGGGCCGTGAGGTGGCCGCTGTGGTCGGCCTGGAACGCCAAGACCAGGTGCGGATCGCCACCGCACTCAGCGAGGTGGCCCGGGATCTGCTGCGCACGGCCGGCGGTGCCGACGTCTCCTTCCACGTCGACCAGGGGGCCGACGGCCGGTTCCACCTACGCGCCGACCTGGCCCCGGTGGTCCCGCTGCCGGACGACCGTTACCAACCGCAGTCCGGCGCGGTGTCCCGACTGGTTGACACACTGAGCGTGTCGACAGCCGAGGGGGCTACGGTCGTGAGGATGTCCCGACGAGTCCCGGCCAACGCGCCGACGCCCACCCCGGAGCGGCTCGCCGAGTTCCGTACCGAACTCGGCCGGTCCGCGCCGGCCAGCGCGCTGGACGAGTTGACGGTGCAGAACGGGCAACTCATCGCCGCTCTCGACGAGGTACGCAGCCAGCGCGACGAACTGGCCGTCCTGAACGAGGAACTGGCCGAGACCAACCGCGGCGTGCTGGCGCTCTACAACCAGCTCACCGAGGAGTTGGAGGAGACCAACCGCGGTGTCGTGGCGCTCTACGCCGAGTTGGACGAGAAGTCGGCCCAACTCCGCGCGGCCAGTGAGTCGAAGAGCCGGTTCCTGGCCAACGTGAGCCACGAGCTGCGCGCCCCGGTCACCGCGATCATCGGGTTGGGGCGCCTGCTCACCGACTCCGCCTCCGACCCGCTCACCGACGAACAGGGCCAACAGGTCGACCTGATCCGCTCGTCCGCCGCGGACCTGCTCAACCTCGTCAACGAACTTCTCGACCTGGCCAAAGCGGAATCCGGCCGGATCGAGCCGGACCTGGCCGACGTCGACCTGCGCCCGCTCTTCGGGCAACTGCGCGGCACCCTGCGCGCACTCGCCACCCGTCCGGAGGTGGAACTGGTGGTGGACGAGCCCAGCGGGCCGGCGCTGCTGCGCACCGACGAGGTGCTGCTCGGCCAGGTGCTGCGCAACCTGCTGCACAACGGCCTGAAGTTCACCGAACGCGGCGAGGTGCGCCTGCGGGCCAGCCAACACGGCGACCGCTGGCAGTTCGAGGTCAGCGACACCGGGCCGGGCATCGCTCCCGAGCTGCACGACCGGATCTTCGAGGAGTTCTACCAGATCCCCGGGGCCACCCGGGTCGGCGGCACCGGCCTCGGCCTGCCGTACGCGAGGCGGTTGGTGACGCTTCTCGGCGGGACGTTGCAGCTGACCAGCGCGCCCGGCGAAGGCAGCACATTCACCGTCTCCCTGCCCACCGGCGGAGCGTGACAGCATGGACGGCATGCCGACAACCATCCTGGTGGTCGACGACAGTCGTACCAAGCGGTACCTGCTGGTCAGCTGGCTGACCCGGGCCGGGTTCACAGTGTTGGAGGCCGAGAACGGCGCCGAGGCGTTGGCTCGGGTCGAGGTGGACCGGATCGACCTGGTGGTCCTCGACGTCCGGCTGCCCGACCTGAGCGGCTACGAGGTCTGCGAGCAGATCAAGGTGCGGCACCCGGCGATGCCCGTGATCCACGCGTCGGCGCACGCCGTGGACGTGGCCGACCGTGCCCAAGGGCTCACCCGGGGCGCGGACGCCTACCTGACCGAGCCGATCGAGCCCGAGGAACTGATCGCCACCACCCGGGCGGTGCTGCGCTACTACCAGGCGCGGCAGCGCGCCGAACTGCTCGCCGAGCGGCTGCTCGGACTGGCCGACACGACAGTGGCGGTGCACGCCGCGCCGAACTTCGCGCGTCTGCTGGAGGCCGCTGCCGAGGGCGCCGCCCAGATCTTCAAGAGCCCGGCGGCGGTGATCGCCGAAACCTTCGACGGTGACTGCCTCGCCGGGATCTGCGCCGGTCCCGGGGCGGTGGCCGCCGTGGTGCCGTGGGTCGTCGACGACACCGGGGTGCCCACCGGCGCCACCGTCCGGGTCGACGACCCGGAGAACTGGGCGCTCGTCGACTGGTCGACGAACGACACGGTGACCGTCGCCGCCGCCCGGCTGCGTGAGGACCGGGCCCCGCTGTACGTGGTGGTGCCGACCGCCACCCAGACCGCCCGGACCCCGGTGCTCGTGCAGCTCGCCCAGGCCGTCGCCGCGGCCGTCGAGGGGCAACGCTCGTTCGACGAGGAGCACCGGATCGCTGTCACCCTGCAACGCAGCCTGCTCCCGCGCGGGCTGCCCACGGTCGCCGGGCTGGACCTGGCGGTGCGCTACGAGCCGGCCAGCGCGCAGACCGAGGTGGGCGGCGACTTCTACGAGCTGGTGATGCTCGACGGGCATCTGCTGCTGGCGATCGGGGACGTCGCCGGCCACTCGCTGCACGCGGCGACGGTGATGGCCGAGTTGCGGCACGCCGTCCGGGCGTACGCGGTCGAGGGCCACCAGCCCGGCGAGATCCTGCACCGGGTCAACGAGCTGATGCGAACCCTGCTGCCGGACGAGTTGGCGACGCTCTGCGTCCTGCTGCTGCACCCGCCGACCGGGCGGGTCCGGCTGGCCAGTGCCGGGCACCTCCCGCCGCTGATGGTCCTGGACGGCAAGGTCGAGTTCGTGCAGCACTCCGCACCGCTGCTCGGCGTCCGTGCCCCGCGCCCGGCCGACCTGGAGTTCGTGGTGCCGGCCGGAGCCACGCTGGTCTTCTACACCGACGGGCTGATCGAGCGACGGGACGCCACGATCGACGAAGGGCTGGCCGCGCTGGCGTCGAGCGCCGCGACCGTCGACAGTGATCTCGACCGGTTCTGCGCCCGACTGCTTGTGGAACTGGCCCCACCGGAGATCCAGGACGACGTCGCAGTGGTCGTCCTGCGCCGCCGCTGACTTCTCTACCGCACCGAACGGGCGTACGCGGCGGGGGACACCCCGGCCACCGCGGTGAAGTCACGGACCAGATGAGCCTGGTCGCTGTAGCCCAGGTCGGCGGCGAGGCCGGCCCAGCTCAGCGGACCACCGGCGGCCTGTTCGACAGCTTCCTGGAGCCGGTACCGGCGGATCACCCACTTCGGCCCCACCCCCACGTACTCCACGAAGAGCCGCTGCAACCGGCGGACCGGAACGTCGTGCCGCGCGGCGAAGTCGTCGACCCGAAGCACCGAACGGTCGGTACGGATCGCCTCGGCCAGCCGGATGGCCTCCTCGGCCAACGGGTCCGGCTCCGGCCGCCAGCAGGTGAGGAGGGCGTCCAACGCCCGGCAGCGCTCGCCGTCGCTCGCCGCCGACCTGGGTGTTACCGGTGACCTGCCCGGGCACACCGGACCGTCCGGGCGGGTCAGCCGGCCGGTGGGCAGCGGCACCCGACGCCCGGTCAGCTCACTGACCGGGCGGCGCCAGAACGGGCGGAAGCCGCCGGGACGGAACTGCACCCCGGACACCTGGCCGGTGCCGCTGAGCGTGATCCGGAACAGGTCCCGGCCCACCCCGGCCACCTCGCCGAACTCCGACCCCGCACCGCTGCCGCCGCCGCCGTTGCCGCCGTCGCCGCTTGCGTTGCTGCCGCCGGCGCTGCCGCTGGCGCTGTTGCCGGCGTTGCCGTCACGTCGGAACACCACGTTCACCGCCGGATGCGGCACGACCCGCTGCTCGAACGGCGCGCTCAACGCCCAGTCGATCAACCAGTAGTGCTCGACCCACCGGCGCAGCGACTCCGCCGGCAGGTGGCGGCGGAAGCGCACCTCCCGCAGCAGACGCCCGGGGTCGAGAATTCCCCGGCTGTCGCCACGCGGTCGCTGTCGCATTCGTTCAAGACCACCTTCATACGCTGGGCCCATGTCCACTCAGACTAGCGAGCTGCTGGCGGCCGCCGCGCCGCGAACCGTCGATGTCGTACGGGGTATCTCCGACGACCAGCTGGACCTGCCCACCCCGTGCAGCGACTACCTGGTCCGTGATCTGCTCAACCACCTCTTCCAGGTGGTGGTCAACTTTCAGGACCTGGCCGACAAGCGACAGGTGGAGTGGATCGAGAAGCCCGACCACCTCGGCGACGGCTGGCGGGACCGCTTCGAGGGGGAGACCGGCCGGCTGATCGCCGCCTGGTCGGATCCGTCCACCCTGGAGGGTGTGTCACCGGGGATGGGCATGCCACAGACAGTCATCGGCGGTATGGCCCTGCTGGACCTGACAGTGCACGGCTGGGACCTCGCGGTCGCCACCGGCCAGCCGTACCACCCGGCCCCGGAGGCGGTGGCCGAACTACACGCGCTGGTGGAGCAGTTGGGCCCCACCGCCCGCAAGATGGGCGTCTTCGCCGACCCGCCACCCACCCCAACCTCAACCTCAACCCCAGACCAGACCCGCAACCTGACCCACCTCCTGACCCAGACCGGCCGAACCCCCACCTGGCCCCAAACCCCCTAACCCCACTCCCACCCCGCCCCCCCGCACCCCCCGCACCCCCGCACCCCCCGCACCCCCACCCCCGGACCCCACCCCCCGGTGATCAGAAGGTTTGCGTCAGATTTTGGCCCGCTGGTGACGGGAACCTCTTGATCACCGGGCATGGCAGGGCGGGGCAGGGTGGGGGTGGGGTAGGGGTGGGGTGGGACCGGGCGGGACCGGGCGGGACCGGTAGGGGTGACAGGTGGGGTGTTGACTTGGGTATTCGCTGGGTGAATAGTGGGCCGAGTGTCCACGCCGCATGTTCTGCTCGGGTTGCTCGCCGGGGGCAGCCGACACGGGTATGAGCTGAAGCGTGCGCACGACGAGCGGCTGCCACGGGCTCGGCCACTGGCCTTCGGGCAGGTCTACGCCACCCTCGGTCGTCTCGAACGCGACGGGCTCGTCGTCGCCGCCGGGCAGGACCGGGTGGGCGGGCCGGATCGCACCGCCTACGCGCTGACCGACCAGGGTCGGGACGCGCTGGACCAGTGGTTGTCCACCGTAGAGTCGCCCATGCCGTACGTGGCGAGCACGCTCTTCGCCAAGGTCGTGGTGGCGCTGCTGGTCGCCGACGTCGACCGGGCTCAGTCGTACCTGATCGCCCAGCGGGCCGCGCACACCGCACGGCTGCGGGAGCTGACGGTGGTCAAGGCCGACAGGGCCGCCACCCTCAGCGACGTGGTCGCTGCCGATTTCGCGATCGCCCACCTCGACGCGGATCTGCGGTGGCTGCACGCCACCCTGAGCCGGGTCGCCGACTGGCACCGGGAGGTGCATCCGTGACGCAACTCCAGGCCCGCGGCGTGGTGCGGGCGTACGGCCCGACGCCCGCACTGCGCGGTGTGACGCTCGACGTGGCCGAGGGCGAGATCGTCGCCGTCACCGGGCCGAGCGGCTGCGGCAAGTCGACACTGCTGCACTGCCTGGCCGGGATCCTCCGGCCGGACGTCGGCGAGGTCACCTGGCGCGGGCAGCGCATCGACACCTGGTCGGAGGCGGCCCGGTCCCGGCTGCGGCGCACCGAGTTCGGGGTGCTGTTCCAGTTCGGTCAACTGGTGGCCGAGTTGACTGCAGTGGAGAACGTCGCTCTTCCTCTGCTCCTCGCCGGCACGGGGCGGCGAGAGGCACGGACGGCGGCGTTCACCTGGCTGGAGCGGTTCGGGGTGGCCGAGGTGGCTGATATCCGGCCGGGTCAGATGTCCGGGGGGCAGCAGCAGCGCGTTGCCACGGCGCGGGCGTTGGTGACCGAGCCGCGGATGCTCTTCGCCGACGAACCGACCGGGGCACTGGACACGCTCACCGGCGAGCAGGTCCTCACCCAACTGGTCCGGCTGGCGCGGGAGCAGCGCACCGCCGTCGTGCTGGTCACGCACGAGCCGCGAGTCGCCGCGTACGCCGATCGGGAGGTCGTGTTGCGCGACGGCCTGGTGGACCACACCGGCCTGGGGCTCGACGTGCCGCTGGCCGGCGGTGCCCGGTGAGACCGACGACGCTGGTCCGCCTCGCGCTCGCCGGCACCCGTACCGACACCGCCCGGGTGGTGCTCACGGCGCTCAGCGCACTGCTGGCCACCCTGGCCGGGCTGGCGGCGCTCACCGTGTTGGCCATCCCCACACCACTGGCGACTGACGACAACCGGAACAGGTGGTCGGAGCAGTACCACAACGCTCTGCTCGTGGAGCCCGGGTTGCGTGGCGGCACGGCGTTCGCGCTGCTGACGCTGATGATCCCGGTGCTGGCGTTGGCCGGTCAGTGCGCCCGGCTCGGCGCGCCGGCACGGGACCGCCGGCTGGCCGCGCTGCGGTTGGCGGGTGCCACTCCGGGTCAGGTCACCAGACTCGTGGTGGTGGAGACCGGCGTGGCCGCTCTGCTCGGCACGCTCGTCGGGCTGGGTGTCTACCTGGTGGGTCGCGACCTGCTGCACCGCCCGGACGCTCGGGGTCAACTGGCCCTGCCCACCGACGTGCTGCCGTCGCCCGGCGCGGTAATCGGTGTGGTTCTCGGTCTGCCGGTCGTCGCGGCGCTGGCCACCGCCCTGATGGTGCGGAAGGTCACCACCAGCCCGCTCGGGGTGAGTCGTAAGGCCCCCCGTGAGCGCGGGCCGGGGCCATGGGCCGGGCTCCTGATCGGGTTCGGCGTGGTCTCGTTCGCGCTCGTCAACCCGGTGCTGTCTCGGATCGACACCAGGACGGAGGTGGCCTGGCTGGTGCCGCTGTTGTTCACGGTGGGTGCGTTTGCGGCGATGATCGGTGTGGTGATCGGCACCGGCTGGATCTCGTACCACTGTGGGGTGTTGCTGCGTCGACACGCCCGCCGTGCCTCGGCACTGCTCGCGGCGGGCCGGCTGATGGCCGACCCGTGGGCGGGTAGCCGCACGTTCGCGGCGCTGCTCGCCGCCCTGATCTTCGGCGGGGGTGCGGCCGCCCAACGTGCCTACTTCGCCACGAAGGACCAGATCGAGCGGGAGCAGAGCAGTCTCGCCGGTGCGGACGGAGGCGCCAACCCCTTCTACCTGTCGACGATGGATCTCGTCGACGGCGCGATCGCCGTGGCCATCCTGATCGCGGCGGGCGGCTTGATCGTCGCGCTGGTCGAGGGGATCGTCGCCCGACGCCGCGCCTACGCCGCACTTGTCGCCACCGGGGTGCCCCGCGCCACGTTGGGCCGTTCGGTGGCCTGGCAGGCGTTGGTGCCGGCGGTGCCGGCGATCCTGCTCGCGCTCACAGTGGGCACGCTGCTCGGCCGAGGAATGGGAATGGGGAGGGAGGTGTCAGCGGGCGGCGGGTCGACGTTGATCTGCGAGGCCACCGCCGCGCTCTGCGACGACCCTGCCACCCGGGACCAGTACTCCCGGATCGTGTATCACCCCGAGGTGCAGCGAGCTGTTCCCGTACCCCTGGAGCACCTGGCGTGGCTCGGTGCCGGCGCCCTGGCGGCGGTGCTGGTCACCGTCGGTGTCGGCCTGCTCTTCCTGCGCGCCAGCACCGCACTGGACGAACTGCGGACGACCTGAACCGTTCGGTACGGGTCAGGCGCTCAGCAGACCGGAGGACAGCGCGATGAGCGTGCCGACCACAGCCGAGCAACAGCAGACCAGCAGCCCGGCGACCACGGCGAGGATCAGCCAGACCCGGCGGTCCCGTGCCACCGCCGCCACGCTCGGTCGGCGGACCTCCCCGTCGGCTTCGCCGTCACCATCGCCAGCCTCGGTCACCTCGGAAGTCTAGGCCGCGACATCCGCCGCGATCCGCGAACGGCAGGTGTGGTCTCCCCGAGCCGCCGACGAGACCACCCCCACCACCGGACGCGACCACACCCGACCGATCAGGCGCGGCCGAAGCGGTCCAGGACCCAGGCGTTGATGAACGCCTCCTCGCGCCAGGAGTCGTACCGGCCACTCGGGCCGCCGTGCCCGGCGCCCATCTCGGTCTTCAGCAGGTAGTCGCCGCCCGGGGCGACCGCCCGCAGGCGCGCGATCCACTTCGCCGGCTCCGAGTAGAGCACCCGGGTGTCGTTGAGGCTGGTCACGGCGAGGATCGCCGGATAGTCGACGGCGGCGACGTTCTCGTACGGCGTGTAGGACTTCATGTACGCGTACACCTCGGGGTCGTCGAGCGGGTTGCCCCACTCCTCCCACTCGGTGACCGTCAGCGGCAGCGACGGGTCGAGGATCGACGTGAGTGCGTCCACGAACGGCACCTGCGCCACGATCCCGGTGAACGCGTCCGGCGCGAGGTTCGCCACCGCGCCCATCAGCAGACCACCGGCCGAGGCGCCCCGGGCGACCAGCCGGTCGCTGGCCGTCCAGCCGGCCTTGACGAGGTGCCTGGCGCACGCCACGAAATCGGTGAAGGTGTTCTTCTTGGCCAGCAGCTTGCCCTGGTCGTACCACCGTCGGCCCAGCTCGCCGCCGCCCCTGATGTGCGCCACCGCGAAGACGACACCTCGGTCCAGCAGGGACAGTCGGGCCACCGAGAACCACGGGTCCATGCTGGCCTCGTACGAGCCGTAGCCGTACAGCTCGCAGGGTGCGGACCCGTCGCGGGGAGTGCCGACCCGGCAGACCAGCGAGATCGGCACCCGGGTGCCGTCGTCGGCGAGCGCCCAGTCGCGGTGCTGCTCGTACTCGGCCGGGTCGTACGGTCGTCCGTCCGGCCCGGGCAGCACCGGCTTCTGCTTGAGCAGCACCATCTGCCGGGTGATCAGGTCGAAGTCGTACACCGAGTCGGGGGTGATCAGCGAGGAGTAGCGCAGCCGGACCTGACCGGTGCGGTACTCCGGGTTGGCGTCCAACCCGACGCTGTACAGGGGCTCCGGGAAGTCGATGTCGTACCCGTCGTCGCTGCCCACCGGCAGCACCCGCAGCCCGGTGAGCCCGTCGGTGCGCAGCGACACCACCAGGTGGTTGGCGAAGGCGTCGACCGCCTCCAGCCGGGTGCCGGGGGTGTGCTCGATGAGAGGCACCCAGTCACCCGGTACGTCCGCCGAGGTGAACGCCAGCGCGAAGTCCTCCGCGCCGTCGTTGTGCAGGATCAGGAAGCGGTGGCCGTGGTGCTCCACAGTGTATTCGACACCCTGCCGACGGGGTGCGATCACGGCCGGCGCACCGGTCGGGTTGCCGGCGGGGATCACCAGCACCTCGCTCGTCACCTTGCTGTGGACGTCGATGAGGATGAACTTCTCCGACCGGGTGAGCTCCACCCCCACCCAGAACCGCTCGTCGTCCTCCTGGTGGACCACCACGTCGTCGGCGGCGGCGGAGCCGACGGTGTGCCGCCAGACCCGGTTCGGCCGCCACGCGTCGTCCACAGTCACGTAGAACAGCACCGAGGCGTCGGTCGACCAGGCCGTGCCGTAGAACGTGTCAGGCACCTCGTCGGGCAGCAACTCGCCGGTGGTGAGGTCCTTCACCCGCAGGGTGAACCGCTCGTCGCCGGAGAAGTCGGTGGAGTAGGCCAGCCAGCGACCGTCCGGGCTGACGTCGAACGCGCCGAGCGAGAAGAAGTCGTGCCCCTCGGCCAGCAGGTTGCCGTCGAGAAGCACCTCCTCACCGTCGAGCGGGGCGCCGTCAGCGCTCACCGGCGGGTCGGTCTCCCCGTCGCGGACCGCCCGGCGGCACTGCACCCCGTACTGCTGCCCCTCGACCGTCCGGGTGTAGTACCAGTGCCCGCCCTTGCGGGTCGGCACCGACAGGTCGGTCTCCTGGGTGCGTCGGCGAGTCTCCTCGAACAGGTCGGCGCGCAGGTCGGCCAGGTGGGCCGTGCGCGCGTCGGTGTACTCGTTCTCGGCGGTCAGGTAGGCGATCGTCTCCGGGTCGTCCTTGGTGGCGAGCCAGGAGTATTCGTCGACGACTGTGTCGCCGTGGTGGGTGCGCTCGCTGGGCACCCGCTTCGCCGCGGGCGGGGCAGTCTCGGTGGTCACGGCGGCCACGTTACCGGCCGGCAGCCGCAGTGCGCCGGAGCAGCGGCATCCGGATAGCGGCCACCACTGCTTTCGTACACATGTACGATAGCCGGCATGGCGGCAGCAGCGAGTTCCCTCGGCCGGTCCGGAGCCCTCGAGATAACCCGGCGGTTGGCGGCGATCTGCGGTCCACCCTTCTCCCGGCTGGCCGGCCCTGCCGACGAGGTGGCCGGCCGGACGGCCCGCTGGGTGGCCGTTCCGGGCGGCCCGCACGCCGCCGCCGAGGTGCTGCGGCTGGCGGCCAAGCACGACCTGGCGGTGGTGCCCCGAGGTGCGGGCACGAAGATCGACTGGGGTGCCACTCCGGTCCAGGTCGACATCCTGCTCGACACCGGCCGACTGGCCGGCATCGGTCACGAGCCGGTCGACTCGTTGGTGACCGACGTCGGGGCCGGGACCCCGCTGCGGGCGGTGCAGGCCACCCTGGAGCGCACCGGGCACCGGCTCGCCATGGACGCGCCGTCACCCGGCGCGACTCTGGGTGGCGTGCTCGCCGCCGGCGAGGCCGGTCCGCTGCGCCACCGTCACGGCAGCCCTTGCGACCAACTGCTCGGTGTGCGCTACCTGGCCGCCGACGGCGAGCTGACGAGCGCCGGCGGTGGCGCCCCCGGCCTCGACCTGGCCCGCCTTCTGTGCGGCTCCCAGGGCGCGCTCGGCGTGCTGGTCTCGGCGAGCCTGCGGGTGCAGCCGGTCCCGGCGAGCCGGCTCTGGGTGTCCCGCCCGGTGTGGACGCCACTGGAGGTGCACGACCTGATCCGGGCGATCCTCGCCGCCCGGCTGGAGCCGTCGGCCATCGAGCTTGACCTGCCCGGAAGCACGCCCCGCCCCCGTACGCCGTACCCGCCCGGCCACCCGTCGGCCACCGCCCGGGAGCGCCATCCGTCGATGTCCGGCCGGGCCGGTGCCCCGTCCCGGGCCGGCAGCCTGGTGGTGCTGCTGGAAGGCGGCCCCGCCGACGTCACCGAGCGCGCCGAGCGGCTGGTCGGCCTGCTGCACGGGGAGGCGACGATCGCCCACTCCGCGCCGACGTGGTGGCGCCGCTACCCGTTCGCGCCCGGCGACACGGCGCTGCGACTGGAGGTGCCGATCGGCGACCTGCACGCCGCCGTCTACGCGCTGCGCGACGCGGCCGGCGCGCCGGTGCCGGTGCGCGGTTCCGCCGGGCTGGGCGTGGTGCACGCGGCGTTGCCCGGGGCGCTGGCGGCCGACCGGGTGGCGTCCATCCTGGCCGCCGTTCGAGGGGTGCTGCTGGCCCGGCAGGGTCGCTGCGTGGTGGTCTCCGCTCCGGCGGCGGTCCGCCAGGCGGTCGACCTCTGGGGTGAGCTGGCGGGCCTGGCCCAGCTGCGGGCCGCGAAGCGGCACCTCGATCCGGAGCACCGGCTCGCACCCGGGCGACTCCCCGGCGGCCTGTGAGGCCGGAGCCGGCCGCTGAGCCGCCGGCCGCCGCCGGCCGAGCCAGGTCAGTCCAGCCACCACCGGTGGACGTCCAGCAGCGGCGGGGTGAGACGGGCCACCAGCACCAGCACGCTGCCCGCCGCGCCGGCGAGCAGCAGTGACGTGGTGGCCCGGGGCAGAGCCTCCCGTTCCCGGGCGACAAGCGCCACCGCGACGATCGCCAACGGCAACCCAAGCACCGCACCCGTCAGGTAGAGCACGGCCACCACGGGATGGAACATCCCGAAGAAGGTGATGTCCTTCGGGTCGTACGCGCCGGTCAGCATCTCGGCCGGGCCGATGCCGGCGCTCGTCATCCGGCCGACGTACAGCAGCACCACGGCGAGGAACCCGCCGGTGGTCGCGAACTGCGCGACGATCAGGGTGCGGACGAATGGCCGGGGGTGGGGGGTGACCTGCGCGGCGCTCGTCATGGCCGTCAATCTACCGAGCGGACCCGAAACCCGTGGACCGTGCGGCGGTCAGGCGGCGTCGTTGCGAAGCACCAGGACGGCGATGTCGTCCCGGGGTGGCTCGACCGAGAAGTTGATCGCCGCGGCGCGCAGCCGGGCGGCCACCACGTCGGCCGAGTATCCGGCCAGGGGTGCGGCAGCGTCGCGCAGCCGGTCGGTGCCGAACAACTCCCGACCGTGCCGCCGCTCGGTGACGCCGTCGGTGTAGAAGATCAGCGAGTCGCCCGGTGCGAGCGTGATCTCCGCCGTCGGCGAGGTGATCGTGTCGAGCAGGCCGAGCGCGGTGCCGCCGGTGCCGACGAACCCGGCGCCGCCCGCCGCCTGCAACAGCACCGGCCGGTCGTGCCCGGCGAGGTGCAGCGACACGTCCAACTGGTCGCCCTCGCCCGGCCCGACCGCTGCCAGCGCCAGCGTGCAGTAGCGGCCGCCACCGCGCTCGACAAGCGTCTCGTTGAGCCGAGCCAGCGCCTCCGGCAACGGCTTGCCGTCGCCGACCAGCACCCGGATCACGTCCCGGACCAGCCCGGTCACCGCGGCGGCCTGGACACCCTTGCCCGAGACGTCGCCGATCACCACCAACCAGCGCCCGTCGGGCAGCGGCACCACGTCGTAGAAGTCGCCCCCCACCTCGGCGTCGTCACCGGTCGGGACGTACTCGGCGGCGAAACCGATGCCGTCCACGAGCGGCAGCACCGGCGGCAGCAGGGACTGCTGGAGCGTCTGCGCCACCCGGCGACGTTCGGCGTGGATGCGGGCGTTCTCGATGGCCAACGCGGCCCGCCGGGCCACGTCCTCCAGCACGGCCACCTCGTCCGGGTCGTGCCGGTGCCGTTGGTGCCGCCCCACCGCGAGGGTGCCGAGCCGCTGCCCGCGGGCGATCAGCGGAACCGCGAAACCCTCCATCGGCCCGCCCAGCGGGATCTGCGCCGCGCTGCGGGACGCCTCCCGCAGGCGCGCCGGGATCGAATCCGGCCCGGTCTCCGCCAGCACCTTGTGCAGCTGCGGAAGCATCGACTCGTCGGCGTGGCTGGCCGCCGCCAGCCGCAACCGGCCCCACTCGTCGGTGGTGTGCACCGCGCACCACTGACCGAGTCGCGGCACCACCAACTGCGGCACCAACGCCATGGTCAGGTCAACGTCCAACGACTGGGCCAGCAGTTCGCTCGCCTCGGCCAGGAACGTCAGCCACACCTGCCGGCGGAGGTCGGCCCGGCGCAGCCGGTCGTTCTCCAGGTGCAGCGACAGCCGCTCGGCGGTGAGCACCGCCAACGGTTGGGCGTACGCCGACGGCGCGGCGTCCAACTCTAGCTCTCCGGCGTACGGGCGGTGCACAGTGAGCGGCACCCGGAGCAGCTCACTGCCGGGGCGGGCCGGTCGACCGAAGCGGGCCAGCACCTGGCTGCCCTGCCCGTCGCCACGGTCCAGCCGGATGGTGCCGCCGGCCGCGCCCACCATCTCGGCGACCCGGCTGAGCAGGCTGGTGGCGAAGTCGGGTAACGGGTCGTCCCCGTACAGGTCGGGGGCGGTCTGCATCAGTTCGCTCATCGCGCTGGCGCTCGGCGCGGAGCCGTCGGTGCTGGTCCACGAGCCGGCATTGGCCGGTGTCGACCGGCCGACGGTGCCCGCTGTGGGCGGGTCGACACCGGGACGGTCCAGCCGGAACCAGACGCCCTTTCCGGTGGGCAGGTACGTGGTGCCCCAGCGGCTGGCGAAGTGGTCGACGAGCAGCAGGCCCCGGCCCCGCACGGAGACCTCGTTGATCTCGGTAGTGTCGTTGCGGTCGCCGACGGTCAGATCGTCGCCGGAACCGGGGGCGAAGTCGGAGACGGTGACCGTCAGCCCGATCTCGTCGGCGACGACCTCGATGTCCAGTTCGGTGCGGGCGTGTTCGACGGCGTTCGTGGTCAGCTCGGTGGTGAGCAGCAGCGCCTCGTTGGCCAGTTCGTCCAGGTGTGACTCGGTCAACACCGAGCGGACCACGGCGCGGGCGGCGGCCGGCGTGCGGCGGTCGGCGGGCAGCCGGACACGCCGGACGGCCCCGTCCAGGGCCCCGGCCGCCGCGGCCCCCGCCTCGCCTGACACCCCCGTATCCTCCACCGTCCCCGGCCGGGTGCCAAGCCGATCACGGTTCGCGGGCTGTCGCGTCGGTCAGCGGCGCGGGCGGCGGCGTGCGGGTGGGCGCGTCGAATCGACAGGTCCGGGAGTCGGGCGAGGTTTGCGGCAGGTCGTGCCGGCGCGTCGCCGATCGGGCGGGTCGGGCAGGCGATCGGTCCCACCCGGCGGGTCGCGTGCCCTGGCACTGCGGCGCGCGCGGGCACAATATGGGGTGCCGGTGTGTCCGCACGGACCGGCGCCCCCCGAGTTGAGCGAGGAATGATGACCACGGCGAAGCAGTCGGTGGCGGATCCGTCCGCGTCCGACCACGAGGCGCTCCTCGGTGAGTTGGCCGAGGCACTGCGACGGATCGGTCGCGGTGACCTGAAGGTCCGGCTTCCCCGCCGTGCCGGAGCGGCCGGTGAGGTGGCGGACGCCTTCAACGAGGTGGTCTCGCTCCAGGAGCGGCAGTACCTGGACCTGCGGCGGATCAGCCGGATCGTCGGCCGCGACGGTCGGCTCACCGAGCGGCTCGACGACGAGGGGCTGGACGGCTCCTGGGCGGAGGGGCAGCGGGCGATCAACTCGCTCATCGACGACCTGGGTCGACCGACCACCGAGATCGCCCGGGTGATCGTGGCGGTCGCCGATGGTGACCTGTCCCAGCACATGGCGTTGGAGATCGACGGTCGGCCGCTGCGCGGTGAGTACCTGCGCATCGGGCGCACAGTGAACACGATGGTCGACCAGCTGTCGTCGTTCTCGAACGAGGTGACCCGGGTGGCCCGTGAGGTGGGCACCGAGGGCAAGTTGGGTGGTCAGGCCGACGTGCGGGGCGTCGCCGGCACCTGGAAGGACCTCACCGACTCGGTGAACACCATGGCGTCGAACCTGACCGGCCAGGTGCGGTCGATCTCGCAGGTGGCGACGGCGGTGGCGAAGGGCGACCTGTCGCAGAAGATCACGGTCAGCGCGCGTGGTGAGGTCGCCGAGTTGGCCGCGACGATGAACTACCTCACCGACACGCTGCGGCTCTTCGCCGAGCAGGTGACCCGGGTGGCCCGCGAGGTGGGCACCGAGGGCAAGCTGGGCGGGCAAGCCGAGGTGCCGAACGTGGCGGGCACCTGGAAGGACCTGACCGACAGCGTCAACTCGATGGCGTCGAACCTGACCGCCCAGGTCCGTAACATCGCGCAGGTCTCCACGGCAGTGGCGCGCGGTGACCTGTCGCAGAAGATCACGGTGGCGGCGCAGGGCGAGATCCTGGAGCTGAAGGACACCGTCAACACGATGGTGGACCAGTTGTCGTCGTTCGCCGACGAGGTGACGCGGGTGGCCCGTGAGGTGGGCATCGAGGGCAAGTTGGGTGGTCAGGCCCAGGTGCGCGGCGTCTCCGGCACCTGGCGGGACCTCACCGAGAACGTGAACCAGTTGGCCGGCAACCTGACCAGCCAGGTCCGCAACATCTCGCAGGTCTCCACGGCGGTGGCGAAGGGCGACCTGAGCCAGAAGATCACCGTCGACGCCCAGGGCGAGATCCTGGAGCTGAAGAACACCGTCAACACGATGGTGGACCAGTTGTCGTCGTTCGCCGACGAGGTCACGCGGGTGGCCCGCGAGGTGGGCACCGAGGGCAACCTGGGCGGTCAGGCGCAGGTGAAGGGCGTGTCCGGCACGTGGCGTGACCTGACCGACAACGTGAACTCGATGGCGTCGAACCTGACCAGCCAGGTCCGCAACATCGCCTCGGTGACCACGGCGGTGGCGAAGGGTGACCTGTCGCAGAAGATCACGGTGGACGCGCGGGGCGAGATCCTGGAGCTGAAGTCGACTGTCAACACGATGGTGGACCAGTTGTCGTCGTTCGCCGACGAGGTGACCCGGGTGGCCCGTGAGGTGGGCACCGAGGGCAAGCTCGGTGGTCAGGCGCAGGTACGCGGGGTCGCCGGCACCTGGCGTGACCTGACCGACAACGTGAACTCGATGGCCTCGAACCTGACCGCCCAGGTGCGGAACATTGCCCAGGTCTCCACCGCGGTGGCGAAGGGTGACCTGTCGCAGAAGATCACTGTGGACGCGCGGGGCGAGATCCTGGAGCTGAAGTCGACTGTCAACACGATGGTGGACCAGTTGTCGTCGTTCGCCGACGAGGTGACCCGGGTGGCCCGCGAGGTGGGCACCGAGGGCAAGCTCGGTGGTCAGGCGCAGGTGAAGGGGGTTTCCGGCACCTGGCGTGACCTGACCGACAACGTGAACTCGATGGCGTCGAACCTGACCAGCCAGGTCCGCAACATCGCCTCGGTGACCACCGCCGTGGCGAAGGGTGACCTGTCGCAGAAGATCACTGTGGACGCCCAGGGCGAGATCCTGGAGCTGAAGTCGACTGTCAACACGATGGTCGACCAGCTGTCGTCGTTCGCCGACGAGGTCACGCGGGTGGCCCGCGAGGTCGGCATCGAGGGCAAGCTCGGTGGTCAGGCGCAGGTGAAGGGCGTCTCCGGCACCTGGCGCGACCTCACCGAGAACGTCAATCAGCTCGCCTCGACGCTCACCACGCAGTTGCGGGCCATCGCCCAGGTGTCCACGTCGGTGACCCGCGGCGACCTGACCCAGCGGATCGCCGTCAAGGCGCAGGGCGAGGTCGCCGAGCTGAAGGACAACATCAACCAGATGATCGTCACCCTCCGGGAGACGACCAAGAAGAACGCCGAGCAGGGCTGGCTGGACTCCAACCTGGCCCGGATCGGCGGCCTGTTGCAGGGCCAGCGCGACCTCGGCGAGGTCTGCCGCATGATCATGACGGAGGTGACCCCGCTGGTCGACGCCCAGCTCGGGGCCTTCTTCCTGGCCGACGACGCCGACGGCAGCATGCGGCTGAAGTTGACCTCCTCGTACGGGTACGTGGCACGGGGGCACGACGTCACCTTCGGGCCGGGCGAGGGGCTGGTCGGGCAGACCGCGCTCTCCCGGCGCACCATCCGGGTCAGCGCCTCCCCGAACAGCCGGCTCACCCTCCGCTCGGGTCTGGCCGAGACACCCCCGTCCGACCTGGTGGTGCTCCCCGTCCTGTTCGAGGGTGAGCTGCTCGGGGTGATCGAGTTCGCGAGCGTGTCGGCCTTCTCCGAGCTGCACCTGTCGTTCCTGGAGCGGCTGGTGCTCACCATCGGCATCGCCGTCAACACCATCCAGGCCAACCGGCGTACGGAGGAGTTGCTGGCCCAGTCGCAGCGGCTGGCGCACGAGATGCAGGAGCAGTCGGCGGAGTTGCAGCGCACCAACGCCGAGCTGGAGGAGAAGGCCACGCTGCTGTCCGAGCAGAAGGGCAACATCGAGACGAAGAACCGGGAGATCGAGCTGGCGCGGCTGGGCCTGGAGGAGAAGGCGCAGCAGCTGACCCGGGCGTCGGCGTACAAGTCGGAGTTCCTGGCCAACATGAGCCACGAGTTGCGCACCCCGCTGAACTCGTTGTTGCTGCTGGCCCGGCTGTTGGCGGAGAACTCGGAGCAGAACCTCAGCCCGAAGCAGATCGAGTTCGCGCGGACCATCCACGGGTCCGGCTCGGACCTGCTGCGCCTGATCGACGACATCCTCGACCTGTCCAAGATCGAGGCGGGTCGGATGGACGTCGAGCCGACCGAGGTCCGCTTCACCGAGCTGCGCGGCTACGTCGAGCAGGCGTTCGCGCCGCAGGCCGAGGAGAAGAACCTCGACTTCCAGGTACGCGTGAGCAAGGATCTGCCGCCGGCGTTGGTGACCGACGCGCAGCGGTTGCAGCAGATCCTGCGCAACCTGCTCTCCAACGCGGTGAAGTTCACCGACAACGGCGCTGTGACGTTGCGGATCGCCCCGGCCGCGGAGAACGCCATCTTCGACGTGCCGGCGTTGACGAACGCCCAGCAGGTCATCGCGTTCACCGTCATCGACACCGGGATCGGCATCTCCGACGACAAGCTGTCGATCATCTTCGAGGCGTTCCAGCAGGCCGACGGCACGACCAGTCGCCGCTACGGCGGCACCGGCCTGGGCCTGTCGATCAGCCGTGATCTGGCCCGACTGATCGGTGGCACCATCACCGTCTCGTCCGCTCCCGGGCAGGGCTCGACCTTCACCCTGTTCGTGCCGCAGGTGCTGGCCCCGGACGCCGTGGTCGCGCCCCAGGCGCCGTCTCCGCAGCGTGCCGGCCTGCCGTCGTCGCTGCTGATGCCGCCGCTGGAACTGCTGCCGGAGAGGCCGGAGGCGCCTGTCACCCGTCAACTGGACGGCGCCACCGTGTTGATCGTGGATGACGACGTCCGGAACGTCTTCGCCTTGACCAGCGCGTTGGAGCTGCACGGGATGACCGTGCTGTACTCGGACAACGGGGCGGACGGTGTCCGCCTGCTGGCCGAGCATCCGGAGGTGGACATCGTGCTGATGGACGCCATGATGCCGGACCAGGACGGTTACGAGACGACCCGTCAGATTCGCCGTAACCACCGGTTCGCCGACCTTCCGGTGGTCTTCCTGACCGCGAAGGCGATGCCGGGGGACCGCGAGTCGGCGCTCGCTGCCGGGGGCAGCGACTACATCACCAAGCCGGTCGACCTGGACGACCTGATCGAACTGATGTCGTCCTGGATCAACGGCAGCCGGACCGAGGAGACCTCGTGACCCAGATCGCCAAGGCGCTGCTCGTGGACGACCGTCGGCAGAACCTGACGGCCCTGGAGGCGATCCTCCAGGGCCTGCCGGTTCAGTCCGTTGCGGTGGAGAGCGGTGAGGCGGCGCTCAAGCAGTTGCTGGTGGACGACTTCGCGGTGATCCTGTTGGACGCGCAGATGCCCGACATGGACGGCTTCGAGACGGCGAGTCACATCAAGCGCCGCGAACGGACCCGGCACGTGCCGATCATCTTCCTCACCGCCGCCGACCGGGACGCCCAGCTCGCTCTTCGCGGCTACCAGGTGGGTGCCGTGGACTACCTCACGAAGCCGTTCGACCCGTGGGTGCTGCGGGCCAAGGTGTCGGTCTTCGTCGAGCTGTGGGTGAAGACCCGGCAGTTGGCCACCCAGTCGGATCTGGTGCGGGAGCGTGACAACCAGTGGCGTCGGCTCACCGACGCGGTCGACGAGGCGACCGCGTTGTTGCGCTCGGACGACCCGGAGGTCCGTGACCGTGCGGTACGGATGCTCGAACAGGCCCGCTGGGGCAACACCGCCTGACGGCGGCGGGGCGGTTCAGCCGGTGGGCTGGTCGTTGCGGATCATCAGGGCGCTGCGCAGACCGGTGATGTCCAGGACGCGGATCAGGAAGTCGCCCACGTGCGTCAGCATCAGCAGGCTCTGGGCGTGGCTGGCCTTGCGGCTGAGCACGACGAGGGTGCCCAGGCCCTGGGAGTCGCAGAAGGTCACGCCGCCGAGGTCGAGCACGATCTTCGGCGGCGGGTCGGCGAGCACCTCGTTGACGACGGTGGAGAGCTGAGCCGCCGTGAGCATGTCGATCTCACCGGCTAGGCGCAGCACTGCTTCGTCGCCCGTCCGGTGTAGCGTGATGGACAGTTCGGCACGATCCACCCGGTCAGCCTAGCGCGATCCGACGGACCTGGCCTGTCGAGGCCACGAGACGACGCGGTCCAGGCCACGAACGGCCGCCGTCCAGGCCACGAGGCCCCCGTGTCGGTGCTCCTGCCGGCCCCAGGTCGTGGGTGAGCCGGGTAACCCCGCCACGGGGTGGCTGCTGGTTGACCGTCCGACGCTGTCACAATGGCGGCATCGTGACCGACATCTTTCCCGCCGGGTCCGGCCGCTACCCAGCCGACGCGCCGGCCTCCGAGGCCCTGTTCGACCGCGCCCGCGCCATCGTGCCGGGCGGGGTGAACTCCCCTGTGCGCGCCTTCCAGGCGGTCGGCGGCGCCCCGCGTTTCATGGTTCGTGGTGAGGGCCCCTGGCTGTACGACGCCGACGGTCGCCGCTACGTCGACCTGGTGTGCTCCTGGGGCCCGCTGATCCTCGGGCACGCCCACCCGGAGGTGGTGGAGGCCGTCCAGGCCGCCGCCGCCCTGGGCACCAGCTTCGGCACGCCCACCCCGGGTGAGGTGGAGTTGGCGACAGTACTGGTCGACCGCACCCCGATGGAGCAGGTACGCCTGGTCAACTCGGGCACCGAGGCGACCATGTCGGCGATCCGGCTGGCCCGCGGCTTCACCGGCCGCTCGAAGATCGTCAAGTTCGCCGGCTGCTACCACGGCCACGTCGACGCGTTGCTCGCCGCCGCCGGCTCCGGCGTGGCCACCCTGGGCCTGCCCGACTCGCCCGGTGTAACCGGCGCGGCGGCCAGCGAGACGATCGTTCTGCCGTACAACGACATCCGGGCCGTCGAGGAGGCGTTCGCCGCCGAGGGTCAGCACATCGCCGCGGTGATCACCGAGGCCGCCGCCGGCAACATGGGCGTGGTGGCCCCCCGCGACGGCTTCAACCAGCAGCTCGCCCGGATCGCGCACGCCCACGGCGCCCTGCTCGTGGTGGACGAGGTGATGACCGGGTTCCGGGTCTCCCGCTCCGGGTGGCACGGCCTCGACGCGTCCGACGCGGACCTGTGGACGTACGGCAAGGTCATGGGTGGTGGCCTGCCCGCCGCGGCGTTCGGCGGGCGCGCGGACATCATGGCGCGACTCGCGCCGGCCGGCCCGGTCTACCAGGCCGGCACCCTCTCCGGTAACCCGCTGGCCTGCGCCGCCGGTCTGGCGACCCTGCGGCTCGCCGACGACGCGCTCTACCGCAAGCTCGACGACACGGCCGCCGTCGTGGGCAAGCTGGCGTCCGACGCGTTGGCCGCCGCCGGGGTTCCGCACCGTTTGTCGTACGCGGGCAGCATGTTCTCGATCTTCTTCACCGACGCCGACGTGGTCGACTACGACAGCGCGCGCACCCAGCAGGTGCCGGCGTTCAAGGCGTTCTTCCACTCGATGCTCGCCGCCGGCGTCTACCTGCCGCCGAGCGCGTTCGAGTCGTGGTTCGTGTCGGCGGCGCTCGACGACGCCGCTCTGGAACACATCGCCGACGCGCTGCCGACGGCAGCGAACGCGGCGGCAGCGGCTGGTCACGGGGGGTAAAAAACCTTGAGTAAGACAGTGGTGCACGTGCTCCGGCACGGCGAGGTGCACAACCCGGACCAGATCCTCTATGGCCGGCTGCCCGGTTTCCGCCTCTCCGAGCTGGGTGTGCAGATGGCCAAGGCCGCCGCGCAGGGCCTGGCCGAGCGGGAGATCGTGCACGTGGTGGCCAGCCCGCTGGAGCGCGCCCAGCAGACCGCCGAGCCGATCGCCGCCCAGTTCGGGCTGCCAGTCGGTGTGGACGAGCGGCTGATCGAGAGCGCCAACTGGTTCGAGGGCAAGAAGGTCTCCCCGGGTGACGGGTCGTTCCGCGACCCGCGCAACTGGTGGGTGCTGCGCGACCCGGTGACCCCGTCCTGGGGTGAGGCGTACCGGGTGATCGCCGAGCGGATGTTCGCCGCCGTGCACGCCGCCCGGGTCGCCGCCGAGGGCCGCGAGGCGGTGCTGGTGTCGCACCAGCTCCCGATCTGGACGTTGCGCCGCCACGTCGAGCGCAAGCGGCTCTGGCACGACCCGCGCAAGCGGCAGTGCGGGCTGGCCAGCCTCACCTCGTTCCACTTCGACGGCGCGAAGGTGGCGGGCATCGGCTACAGCGAGCCGGCCGCGCACCTGATCGCTCTCTCCGCGACCGCCCGGACGGCCAAGGGGGCCTGATGAACGCCCGGAGGTGGACCGCCGGCCTGCTCGCCACCGTCGCCGCGGTGGCGCTGGCCGGCTGCACATCCGGGGGCGGCGGGGAGAAGAGCTGCTCGAGCGACGGCCTCACCGTCACCTGTGCGCCGGACCAGCGGTCGAAGACCCCGAAGGTGGTGGGCGAACTGCTCACCGGCGGTGAGTACGACGTCTCCCAGGCACGCGGCCAGGTGGTCGTCGTCAACTTCTGGGGTTCCTGGTGCGCGCCCTGCCGCGCGGAGGCCGACGACCTGGAGGCCACCTACCAGGCCACCAAGGCGTCCGGGGTGACCTTCCTGGGGATCAACGTGCAGGACAGCCTGGAGAAGGCGATCGCCTTCGAGCGGGGGCGGGTCACCTACCCGAGCATCTTCGACCCGTCCAGCAGCCAGGCGCTGAACTTCGACATCCCGCCCAACGCGACGCCAGCGACTGTGGTGCTCGACCGCAACGGTCAGATCGCGGTGGTGATCCGCCGCGCCGTGACCAGAGACGAGCTGCGGCCGATAGTCGAACGGGTCGCCGCCGAGAAGTCGGCCCCGAACTGATGGGTGAGACCTTCGAGCAGTTGGCCCTCAGCGGGCCGCTGCTGCTCGCCATCGGCGCGGCGGCGCTCGCCGGCCTGGTCAGCTTCCTCTCCCCGTGCGTGCTTCCGCTCGTTCCCGGCTACCTGTCGTACGTCACGGGCCTGGCCGGCGCCGACCTGGAGGGCCGCCAACCGGCGGACGACCCCGTTGCGCCCTCCGGGGGTGTCGCGGTCAAGGAGCGGGTCGCGCGGGCCGGCGCGGTGAAGGGGCGGGTGCTCGCCGGGACGCTGCTCTTCATCGGCGGTTTCACTGTCGTCTTCGTGGCCACCGCCATCCTCTTCGCCAGCATCGGCCGGGTCTTCTTCGACTACAAGCGCGAGTTGCAGATCGGCGTCGGCCTGCTGATCATCGTGGCGGGGTTGAGCTACCTCGGGATGATCCCGGCTCTGCAACGGGAGTTCCGGATCTCCCGGTTGCCGTCGGCCGGGCTGCTCGGCGCACCGGTCTTCGGGGCGGTCTTCGCGCTCAGTTGGGTGCCCTGCACCGGCCCCACGCTCGGCGCGGTGATGGGCATGGCCACCGCCAGCGGCCAGAGCGACCGCGCCGTGGTGCTCGCCGTGGCGTACTGCCTCGGGTTGGGGATACCGTTCATCGTCTTCGGGCTGGGCTTCGAACGCCTGCTCGGGGTCTTCCGCGCCATCCGGCGCAACAGCCGCTGGGTCACCCGGGTCGGCGGCGCCCTGCTCATCCTGATCGGCCTGGCCCTGGTCACCGGCGGATGGCAGAGCTTCGTGATCTGGCTGCAGACCACCGTCGGGGTGGGCGAGGTGAGCATCTGATGACGGTCGTCGACGACCGACCGGAGACCGTGGCGCCCGCGCCACGTCGCCGGCCCAACCGGCTGCTGGCCCTGCTGCGCAACTCGTGGCGGCAGCTCACCAGCATGCGTACGGCGCTGATCCTGCTCTTCCTGCTCGCGATCGCCGCCATCCCCGGCTCGGTGCTGCCGCAGCGTGGGATCAGCCCGGAGCGGGTCAACCAGTACTTCGTCGACCACCCGGACTGGGCCCCCCGACTGAACCAGATCGGCGCGTTCGAGGTCTTCGGCTCGGTCTGGTTCTCGGCGATCTACCTGCTGCTGTTCACCTCCCTGATCGGCTGCATCACGCCCCGGCTGCGCGACCACGTCCGCACACTGCGGTCCCGGCCGCCGGCCGCACCGAAGCGGATGGCCCGGCTGCCGCAGCACACGGTGCTGCCCGCCCCGCCCGGTGGGGCGGCGGCGATCGCCGAGATGCTGCGCCAGCGCCGCTGGCGCGTCGAGGTGCGCGGCGACGAGGTCTCCGCCGAGAAGGGCTACCTCAAGGAGACCGGCAACCTGCTGTTCCACACCTCGTTGATCGCTGTGCTGATCGGCGTGGCGCTCGGCTCCTGGTACGGCTGGAGCGGCAACCGTCTGCTGGTGGCGGGTGCTGACAACGCGTTCTGCAACACCCGCCAGCAGTACGCCGAAGCGAAGCTCGGCCCCCAGGTGGACAGCGCCGACCTGCCCCGCTTCTGCCTGCGGCTGGACGACTTCCAGGCCCGGTTCCTGCCGTCCGGCCAGCCGGAGTTCTTCAACGCCACTGTCACCGTCGAGGGCCCGGACGAGCCGACCCGCAGCGCCGACTTCTCGGTGAACTCGCCGCTGCGCCTCAAGGACGCGAGCGTCTACCTGCTCGGTCACGGGTACGCCCCGGTGATCCGCTACACCGACCGGTTCGGCAACAGCCAGGTCAGTGACGAACCGTTCCTGACCACCGGCGACATGGGCCTGACCAGTGAAGGGCTGGCCCAGTTCCCGGACGCGAACGTCGACCCGGCGACCGGCCGGCGCGTGCCCGACCTGCAGATGGCGTTCACCGGCATCTACCTGCCCACGGCACCCGAGCAGGCGCCGTTCGTCAGGTCGCAGTACCCGACCGAGCGCAACCCCGCACTGAACCTGGTCGCCTACCGGGGCAACCTCGGCCTGGACGCCGGCATCCCCGGCTCGGTCTACCAACTCGACCAGCGGCAGGTGCGCAACGGCAAGCTCAAAGAGGTGGGCACCAAGCTCCTCCGCAAGGGCGAGACCTGGAAGCTGGACGACGGCACGACTGTCGAGTTCCTGGGCACCGAGCGGTACGTCACCCTCTCCGTCCGGCACGACCCGGGCTCGACGATGCTGCTGGTCAGTTGCGGTGTCCTGCTGGTCGGGCTGATGGGTTCGCTGTTCGGGAAGCGTCGCCGGGTGTTCTTCCGGGTGCTGCCGGCCGACCCCGGGAAAGGATCTCCGACGAACGGTAGTAGCTTGATGGAGGTCGGTGGGTTGCCGCGTACCGACTATCCAGGGTTCGCCGACGAGTTCACGCAGCTCGTCGCCGCGATCAACGGTGCCGAACGGCCTGAAGCTGACTCCACTGAGCGGGCCGGCGTGCGAGAAGGAGCCGAGTGATGTCCGCACTCTCCGACAATCTGGTGACCTTCGCGATCCTGGTCTACCTGATCGCGATGATCGGGCACGCCGTCGAGTATGCGCTGGGCAACGTGCGTACCCGGGTCGCCGAGGCGGCTCCGGTGCGCGAGCTGGTGGGTGTCGGCGCGGGCGGCGGTGTCGTCGCGACGCCTGCCGCGTCGGTGACGTCGCCGCCCACTACCGACCGCTCAGCCCGGCGGGCCCGGCTGGCGGGCCTGGTCGGGGTGGGTGCCACAGCGGTCGCCGCGGCGCTGCACCTGGCGGCGCTTGTCACCCGAGGGCTCGCCGCGGATCGGATGCCCTGGGGCAACATGTACGAGTTCGTGCTCACCGTGACGTTCATCGGGGTGGCCGCCTGGTTGGTGGTGCTGTCGAAGCGGCCGTCGCTGCGCAAGCTCGGGCTCTTCCTCACCCTGGTGATGGTGTTGCTCGTCGCCACCGCCGAGCTGGTGCTGTACGTGCCGATCGTGCCGCTGGTGCCGGCCCTGAACTCGTACTGGTTCATCATCCACGTCTCGACGATCGTCTTCGCGTCCGGCATCTTCCTGCTCGGCGTGGTGCCGGCGGTCGGTTTCCTGATGCGCAACGGGTACGAGCAGGGCAAGCGCAGCTTCCCGTACACCCTGGCCAAGCGGCTGCCCGGCGCGGCCGGCCTGGAGCGGCTGACCTTCGCGCTGCACGCCTTCGCGTTCCCGATCTTCACTTTCGCGGTGATCGCCGGTGCCATCTGGGCCGAGGCGGCCTGGGGTCGGCCGTGGGGCTGGGACCCGAAGGAGACCTGGGCGTTCATCTCCTGGGTGGTGTACGCCGGCTACCTGCACGCCCGCGCGACGCCCAGCGTGAAGCGCAACGTGGCCACCTGGATCGCGGTACTCGGCTTCCTCACCATGCTGATGAACCTGTTCGGCGTGAACATCTTCTTCACCGGCCTGCACTCGTACGGCGGGCTCGACTGACCCACATTCGGCAGAATGTAGAACTACACTTCTAAGAAGCGTGGTTCTACATTCTGCAGGGACGTGCCAGTGAAGCTCTCGAAACCAACCAGGATCTTCGATCGTGACGTCGAATGGGCGGAGCTGGCCCGCTTCGCCACGAACGACAGCCCCGGCGCGACGTTGGGCGTGGTCAGCGGTCGTCGCCGGCAGGGCAAGACTCTGCTGTTGTATGAGTTGGCTCGCGCTACCGACGGTTTCTACTTCGGGGCGACCGAGGCGACCCCAGCGGAGTCGCTGCGTCGACTCGGGGAGGCACTCGGCCGGCACACCGATGCGCCTGGTCCGCTTCGCCTGGACGACTGGTCCGATGCGGTCGACGCGTTGCTCGCGCTGGGCCAGCGTCGCCCGGTCACCGTGGTGATCGACGAGTTCCCCTATCTTGCCCGATCCAGTCGGGACCTCCCGTCGATCATTCAGCACGCTCTGACGCCTGGCCGGGTCGAGCGCACCGAATCACGTGCGCGCCTGCTGCTGTGCGGTTCGGCGCTGTCGTTCATGGGTGGTCTGCTCGCCGGTTCAGCCCCGCTGCGCGGACGGGCCGGGTTGGAACTGCCCGTGCCGCCGCTCGACTATCGGGCCGCCGCGACGTTCTGGGGCATCGATGATCCGTCACTCGCTGTCCGTGTGTACGCGATCGTCGGGGGCACGCCGGCCTACCGACGGGAGTACGTCCAGGACGACGTACCCGACGGGCCAGACGATTTTGACGACTGGGTGGTCCGTGCCGTGCTGAATCCGGCCCGCCCGCTGTTCCGCGAGGCTCGCTATCTGCTGGCCGAAGATCCCGACCTGCGGGACACCGCGCTCTACCATTCCGTGCTGTCCGCGGTCGCCGAAGGTAACGGCACCCGGGGAGGGATCGCTGGGTACATCGGACGGAAGGCCACCGACCTCCAGCACCCGCTCACCGTCCTTGAGGACGCCGGCCTCCTCATCCGCGAGCCCGATCCGCTCCGCAGCGGGCGTAGCCGTTACCGCATCGCTGAACCCCTGATCACCTTCTACCAGTCAGTCATGCGGCCCTCCTGGACGGCGTTGGAGCAGCGGCGTGGCGCGGACGTCTGGAGGCGTTCCAACCGCCGGTACTCAAGTGGCGTGCTGGGGCCCGCGTTCGAGGAAATCGTCCGGCAATGGGCCTTGCGCTTTGCCGCGCCGGAGACATTCGGCGGAGTTGTCGCTGAGGCCAGCGCGGCAGTCCTGAGCGATCCGTCCACCCGTACCAGCCTGGAACTCGATCTGGTGGCGTTCGGCGAGCCGCCATTCGGCGACGGCCCTCGGCCGCTGCTCGCCATCGGAGAGGTGAAGTGGGGTCGCACACTGGGTCGGCCCGAGCTGGATCGACTGGCCCGAGCGCGTGACCTGCTTGCCGCTCGTCCCGGGCTGGACGTGCGGGACGTCCGGTTGCTGCTCGCGAGCGCCGCGGGGTTCACTGACGAGCTTCGGGACGCGGCCGTTCAGCGCCCTGATGTCATCCTCGTCGATCCGTCGAGGCTCTATTCGGGCGACTGAGCGCGTCCGGCCGCACCGGGTCGGGTGCAGCGCAGGGTCTCGTCTACGCGCAGCGTGATCTGGTACGACACCTCGGGCAGGTCGGCCAGCGCGATCCGTTCGCCTCGCAGTGCCAGTTGGGCGTGCAGTTCCCGGGCGATGGCATCGCGGAGCGCGACCAGCAGGGGAGACAACCCGTCCGGGTCACCGACGACGAAGGCGTCCGACATGGATCCACACTGCCCCGCCTGCCGCCGATCCGCCGCCGATCCGCCACCGCGCTGTCGCCGTGCCATCGGATCAGCTGCCGAACCAGCCGGGCACGTCGAGCCGGAACCAGTTGGCCGAGGCCATCCTGCCGAGGTCGTCCTCCATGGCGTCGACCCGCTCCGCGCCGAGGGTGTCGGCCCACCGCTGGCGCAGCCGGTCGAAGATCTCGGCCGAGCGGCGTAGCCCGTCGGCGCCGCGCGCTGTCACCCGGACGAGCCGCCGCCGGGCGTCGGTGGGGTCGTCGACCCGTTCCAGGTAGCCGACGGCCACCAACCGGTCGACGGTCTTGCCGGCGGCCTGTTTGGAGATGCCCAGCCGTTGGCCCAGCTCGGTGGCGGTGGTGCCGTCCGTGCCGACGGCCTGGAGCACGAACCCGTGCAGCGGTCGCAGCTCCGGATGCCCCTCCCGGGCCAGTTCGGCGTGCAGATCGTCGATCAGCGTCCGGAAGCCGGCCAGCAGCAGCAGCGGTAGCGCGAAGCCAGGACGCGCGGGATCAGCGGTTGCCATGTTCGACAACCACGTTTACTATTTCGTCAACCACGTTGACCATCGTACGGGGTGCGACATCGCCGCTCCCGACCGACGCTGTCGAAAGCAGGTAACCGTGTCCGTCTTCACCGAGCACACCGCCGAAACCGCACCCGCTGCCGCCCGCCGGACCATCGAGGGAGTGCGGGGCCGCTTCGGTTGGCTGCCGAGCGCGGTGGCGCTGATGGCCGAGTCACCACAACTGCTCAACGGCTTCCTCACCGCCAACGCGGGCTTCGAGCAGACCGATCTCACGCCGTTGGAGCGGGAAGTGGTCGTTTTCGCCGTCGCCACCACCAACGACTGCCACGTCTGCGTCGCCCTGCACACCGGCACCCTTGGCCGACTCGACGCGACCCCCGAGCTGATCACCGCGCTGCGTGGCGGCTCGGTGCTGCCCGAGCCGCGCCTGGAGGCGTTGCGCCGGTTCACCCTCGCCGTGCTGGCGCACCGGGGCGCGGTGCCCGACGCCGAGGTGGACGACTTCCTGGCCGCCGGTTACCAGCCCCGGCACGCGCTGGACGTGGTGTTCGGCGTCGGCGCGTACACCATCTCCACCTTCGCCAACCGGCTCACCCGGGCACCGCTCGATCCGCCACTGGCCGCTCACGCCTGGACGCCCGCTGCCTGACCGAAGCCGCTGGTCAGCCGCTGCTCAGGACGCCCCGAGGAAGTCTCGCAGCAGGGCGAGCATCTCGTCGGGGCGCTCCTCGTACAACCAGTGCCCGCAGTCCTCGATCACCTCGCCGCGGACCGTGTCGGCGTACCGGCGAACCTGCTCGGCGACCTGCCCGCCGAGGCTGGCCGCCGCGCCGACGGCCAGCACCGGCATGGTCAGCTTGGTGTCCCGGTACGCCGTGTTGTCGGCGATGTCCTGCTCGAACGCCCGGAAGTACGCGAAGCTGGCCCGCAGATGCGCCGGGTCGCGCAGATGACTGGCGAACTCCTCGATGTCGGGCCCGGCGATGCTGCCCTTGCGGATCATCAGGGCGTCGGTGAACTTGTCCACCCAGAGCGACTCCCGCCCGTCGACCATTGCCTCCGGAAGGCCGTTGTCGACGGAGAAGTAGCCGAAGTTCCACACGCCGGGGCCGGCCGACGTGAGCGCGGGGAACGTGTAGATGCTCTCGTCCGGGATCGGCGCCTCGCTGAGCACCAGTCGACTCACCCGCTGCGGATGGGCTGCGGCGTACGCGTACGCCACCATGGTCCCCAGGTCGTGCCCCACCAGCCGAAGGTCACTGACAAGACCGAGCTGGTCGAGTAGTCCGTGCAGGTCGGCGGCGACGGTCTTCTTGTCGTACCCGCCGTCCGGGGCGTCGCTGCCCCCGAAACCGCGCAGGTCGGGCGCTACCACGTCGAAGGAGCGCCCCAACTCGGGCAGCAGGTGCCGCCACATGTACCAGCACTGCGGATAGCCGTGCAGCAGCACCAGTGGCGGGCCGGCACCGCCACGGACGTAGTTCATGGTGATCTGGCCGACCCGCGCCCGTTCCTCGCTGAACCCCGCCGGAACCCGTTCCCCGCCCATCGCCGCCTCCGTCCGCCGTCTCGCCCGTGCTCGCCCTGCGCGGTTCGCCCGCAGGGTCCTCTGCCGTTCGCCGCCTGCCCGGCTACCCGCTCAACCGCCCGCCATGCCCCGCCAGTGCGGGCCTAGATCCACTCGCCTTTCATGAAGTCGTGGTGTCCGGCACCCTGGGACACCGCGACTTCGTGAAAACCGAGTCGATCTAGGCGTCCGCCGCCGCCCGGCCGCGCCGTCTGCCGGGTCGTGGCGGGGAATCGCGAGCGTCACAGCACCCGGCGTGGGTGGTGCGGGAGCCGGTGCGGGAGACTGGGCGACATGGCGGCTCGTGGCTTCCCGTACACCGATCTCAAGGACTTCATCGCGGCGCTGGAGCGCGCGGGGGAGTTGCGCCGGGTCGACGTCCCGGTCGATCCGACGCTGGAGATCAGCGAGGTGGTCACCCGCACGGTGCGGGCCGGCGGCCCGGCGCTGCTCTTCGAGCGGCCGACCCGGGGCGAGATGCCGGTCGCGATCAACCTGTTCGGCACCGAGAAGCGGATGGCGATGGCCCTCGGCGTCGACTCGCTCGACGAGGTCGGTGCCCGGATCGGCGCGATGATCAAGCCGGAGTTGCCGGTGGGCTGGTCGGGCATCCGGGAGGGTCTCGGCAAGGTCATGCAGCTCAAGTCGGTGCCGCCGCGCAAGGTGAAGACCGCCCCCTGCCAGGAGGTGGTCTACCGGGGTGAGGATGTCGACCTCAACCGGCTGCCGGGGTTGCAGGTCTGGCCCGACGACGGCGGGATCTTCCACAACTACGGGCTGACCCACACCAAGCACCCGGAGACCGGCAAGCGCAACCTCGGCCTGTACCGGCTCCAGCAGCACGGCCGCAACACGCTGGGCATGCACTGGCAGATCCACAAGGACTCCACTGCACACCACGCGGTCGCCGAGCGGCTCGGGCAGCGTCTGCCGGTCGCTGTCGCGATCGGCTGCGACCCGGTCGTCTCGTACGCGGCAAGCGCGCCCCTGCCGAGCGACATCGACGAGTACCTGTTCGCCGGGTTCCTGCGCGGCGAGCGGGTGGAGATGGTCGACTGCCTCACAGTGCCGTTGCAGGTGCCGGCGCACGCGCAGATCGTGCTGGAGGGCTACCTGGAGCCGGGTGAGCGGCTGCCCGAGGGGCCGTTCGGTGACCACACCGGCTACTACACCCCGGTCGAGCCGTTCCCCGTGCTGCACATCGAGGCGATGACCATGCAGCGCAAGCCGGTCTACCACTCGATCGTCACCTCGAAGCCGCCGCAGGAGGACCATGGCCTCGGCAAGGCCACCGAGCGGATCTTCCAGCCGCTGCTGAAGCTGATGATCCCGGACATCGTCGACTACGACCTGCCGGCCGCCGGGGTCTTCCACAACTGCGCGATCGTGTCGATCCGTAAGCGCTACCCGAAGCACGCGCAGAAGGTGATGAACGCGATCTGGGGCGCGCACCTGATGTCGCTGACCAAGCTGATCGTGATCGTCGACGAGGACTGCGACGTGCACGACTACAACGAGGTCGCGTTCCGGGCCTTCGGCAACGTCGACTACGCCCGGGACCTGCTGCTCACCGAGGGCCCGGTGGACCACCTCGACCACTCGTCGTACCAGCAGTTCTTTGGCGGCAAGGCCGGCGTCGACGCGACCCGCAAGCTGCCCACCGAGGGTTACACCCGCGGTTGGCCGGAGGAGATGACCATGGCGCTCGAGGTCGCGGCCCTGGTCGACAAACGCTGGAAGGAGTACGGAATCTAATGGCCACCACGAACAACCCCCGCGATCTTGTGCTTCCGGTCGACGATTCCTTCCCTTCCGGCCCCGCCGACAGTGCGGGATCGCCGACGAGGGTGCGGGCCTTCCTGAAGCTTGTCGCCGTCGAGCACTCCGTCTTCGCGCTGCCGTTCGCCTTCCTCTCGGCGCTGGCCGCGATGCAGAGCTTCGGTGGGCGGGTGCGCTGGCTCGACCTGCTGCTGATCACCGTGGCGATGGTCGGGGCGCGGACGTTCGCGATGGCCGCCAACCGGATCCTCGACCGCACCATCGACGCGCGGAACCCGCGTACCGCCGGCCGGGAACTGGTCACCGGAGCGGTGAGCGTGCGGACGGCCTGGACCGGTGCGGCCGTCGCGCTGGTGGTCTTCCTGGTCGCTGCCGCCCTGCTCAACCCGCTGTGCCTGGTGCTCGCGCCGCTCGCCGTGGTGCCGCTGGTCGTCTACCCCTACGCCAAGCGGTTCACCAACTGGCCGCACGCCATCCTCGGGATCGCCCAGGCGGTCGGCCCGGTCGGGGCCTGGCTGGCGGTCACCGGCACCCTGGACGGCTCCGGGCCGGCCTGGCTGCTCGGCGCGGCCGTGGGGCTGTGGATCGGCGGCTTCGACCTGATCTACGCCTGCCAGGACTCCGAGATCGACAGGGAGATCGGCGTGCACAGCGTGCCCGCCCGGTACGGTCGGCGCTTCGCCCTGCACGCCTCCTCGGTCGCGCACGTGGTGACCTTCGCACTGTTCGTCTGGTTCGGTGCGCTCATCGGTCTCGGTTGGCTCTGGTGGATCGGGCTGGCGCTCACCGCTGTCGCGTTCGCCTACCAGCACCTGGTGGTCACCCCGACCGACCTCAGCAAGGTCAACCGGGCGTTCTTCACCGCCAACGGGTTCGTCGGCATCGCGCTGTTCCTCTTCGCACTGCTCGACCTGGTGATCCGCCTCGGCCTACGGCCCTGAGGCTGAGCCGGGCCTGAGGCTGAGCCGGTCCGGCCTACGGCCGTGCGGTCGGCGGTGTGGCGCTGACGGGGTAGCGAGCGCTCTCGAACGTCCAGTCGATCGTCCCGCGCACGGCGTACGCGATCCCGTCGAGATGGTCGGCGACCACCTCGTCCAACGCCGGGCCGAACGACGGCACGGCGGCTCGCAGCGCGACGAAGCGTCGCATCGCCACCCGCCAGCGTTCGGCGGCCCGTTCGACAGCCTCCGCCTCCGGCACCGCCAGTTCGGCCTCGATGGCGAGGGCCAGGTTGTGCCCACCGGCGGTCGTGCGGTCCCGTTCCAGCGAGGCCAGGTCGTTGTACCAGGACAGCAGGTCATTGCCGGTGCGGGCGATCTGACGCAGCAGCGGGTGGTGGTAGACCGGGTCGGGCAACGGTCGAGCGCTGACGAACTCCACCAACGGGTACGACACCTCCGCAGCCGAGGTCGACCGACGCAACTCGACGTACTCGTCGACGCTGGGACGGTGACCGGCCTCCTTGTTGACCGCCTCCTGCCAGGTGCCGTCGAGGTGCCGGGCCACCGCGTCGGCGAAGCGCTGCCGCCACCGGGCCGGCATCCGGCGGCGCGGCTCCCGCCAGGCCAGCACCAACAGTCGCCGCAGCGGGCCGGTCAGCCCGGTCTGCCGCAGCCGGGTGCCGTCGTGCAGCAGCGCCAGCGTGCCGTTGCGCAACGCCCGGATCTGCTCCGGCGTCAACCGGTTCGGCCCGTCGCAGGCGTCGTCGACAAGGAAGAACCAGGTGAACAGCGCGGCCAGCACCCGCAGGTCGGCTTCGGTCGCCTCCGGGTAGAGCCGCCCCGCGTACCGGGCGAAGGCCCCCCGGGACAGCCGGTGCAGCGCCGCGTCGTCAAGTGGAAGCCCCAGCTCGGGCAGCACACCGAGCAGCCAGGCCTGCACACGGTCGGCGTGTGGTGGTGGAAGCCGGGGCGGGATCGGGCATTCGGCGCGCAGCGCCCGGAGGGTTTCGCCGGTCGTCACCGATGCCTCCTCCGCGAGATGGTTCCGGTGCGAATCGCCCCGCGCAGCATCTCAGGTCGTTGGACGGGCAGGTGCCCCGCCTGACATCTCGGACGGGCAACCCCGGGGGTGCCCACCGGCCGACCAGCAGGACCAGGCAGGCTGGGGGCATGCGGGAACCATGGGTGGTCGGGGTCTCCGGTGCCTCAGGTACGCCATACGCGGCGGCGGTCATCGGCGGCCTCCTCGACGCGGGCGAGCCGGTGGACCTGATCGTGTCCCGGGCGGCGCGACTCACAGTGCTCGACGAGACCGGTCGACCCTTCCGCGACGGCCACTGGGTCGAGGACCTCGGCGCCTGGCTCGGCCGGGACCTGACCACGGCGGACGTACGGCACTGGCCGGCCGGCGACCTGGCCGCCGGGCCGAGCAGTGGCTCCTACCGGGTACGCGGAATGGCAGTGGTCCCGGCCAGCACGGCAGCCTGCGCGGGCATCGCGATCGGGCTCTCCAAGGACCTGTTGCAGCGTGCCGCCGAGGTCAACCTCAAGGAACGCCGCCCCGTGGTGCTGGTCCCCCGGGAGACCCCGGTGACCCGCAGCCACCTGGAGCACCTGATCGCACTGCACGACGCCGGCGCGGTGGTGCTGCCGGCCAGCCCCGGCTTCTACGGCGCCGGCGCGGCGGCCAGCGCGCAGCAACTTGTCGACTTCGTGGCCGGCAAGGTGCTGGACGCGCTCGGCGTCCCGCACACACTGTTCCGGCGGTGGTCCGGTCAGCTCGGCGCGAACCGAAGCTGAGCCGTTCCGATCACCGCGCTGCTCAGCGTGAGCGGTGGTGCCGCCCGGCGGTCGGCCGGAGCGGTACGCGGACCGGACTGGTGTCCGGTCCGCGTGGCGTTGTCCGCACCAGTTCAGTACATGCCGGCGTTGGCCGGACCCGGCCCCGTGGATGCGGCCGGCCCCACGTTGCGTGGCTTTCCGACCTCATCCACCTCGTCCAGCATGCCCTCCCCCTCAAGCAGGGCTCGCACCTCGGATTCCCGAAACCGGCGATGCCCGCCTGGAGTCCGGATGCTTCCTATCCGGCCGGCCGCCGCCCATCTCGTCACAGTTTTCGGGTCTACCCGAAACAGCGCGGCGACCTCACCCGGTGTCAGCAGGCGATCTCCAGTGTCCACAGCCCCCTCCTCGCGTCGACGAAGCCCCCGGCTGAACACACTGCCCCCGGCTGGTGCGTAGCCCAGAGCCGTCATGAGGGACGTATGGCAATTACAGCACCGGGGACATGGCCTGTCCGCCCAAACGCGAAAAATGCACTGAGTGGGGAGTTAGTAATGTTACTGGTGCTACCTCGGCCCTGACCGGCGGTTTATGAACAGTGACTCACCGCTCAGTCCAACGGGTGCCGAAGGCCGCACGTAACGCGTCAGCGGTTAGGGTCACTCTCTGTGGATGCCATCGACCTGAGCCTCGTCGACCTGCTGCGCGGCAACGCCCGACTCTCGTACGCCGAACTGGCCCGACAGGTGGGCCTCTCCGCCCCGGCCGTGCACGAGCGGGTCGGCAAGCTGGAGAGCAGCGGCGTGGTCCGGGGCTACCGCGCGGATGTGGCACCGGAGTCGATCGGGCTGGGTGTCACCGCTCTGATCGGCGTCGTCGAGGACTCCGGGGCCGACACCGACGACATGCTCGAATCGCTGCGGGTGCTGCCCGAGATCGAGTCCTGCTACTTCATGGCCGGCGTCGAGTCGTTCCTGCTCAAGGCGCGGGTCGGCACGATCGCCGAGCTGGAGCAGTTGATCGTGCGGTTGAACCGGACACCGGGGGTCGCCTCCACCCGTACCGCCATCGCGCTCTCCACGAAGTGGGAGAACCGCCCCCAGCCGGTCGGCACGCCCGCGGCCTGACCACCGCGTACCCCTGGTGTCGCCCGGGCGGCCGGCGGTAGCGTGCGCCGATGACCCCGCCGGCGCGTCCCGTGGCCGTGGTGACCGGCGCTGCCGGCGGCCTGGGCCGGGCCATCGCCACCGCGCTGCACGACGACGGCTGGTCGGTTCTGCTCACCGACCTCGACGCGGCGGCGGTGCGGACCGTCGCGGTGCCGCTCGGCGGCTGGTCGGCCGCCCTGGACGTCCGGGACGAGGACGCCTGCGCCGCCGTCGCCGCGGCTGCCGCGAGTCAGGGCGACCTCGCCCTCTGGGTCAACAACGCCGGCATCCTGGTCACCGGGCCGTCGTGGGAGCACGACGCCCCGACCCGCCGTCGGGTGCTCGACGTGAACGCCCTCGGTGCCATGAACGGCACCCTCGCCGCGCTTGCCCTGATGCGCGGGCAGGGCCACGGCCACGTGCTCAACGTCGTATCCCTGGCCGGGCTGGTCGCCGCACCCGGCGAGACGGTGTACGCGGCGAGCAAGCACGCCCTGCTGGCGTTCAGCCTCGGCACCCTGTCCGACCTGCGGATGGCCGGGTACCGGCGGGTGCACGTCTCCTGCCTCTGCCCGGACGGCATCTGGACCCCGATGCTGCACGACCGGCTGGACGATCCGGGTGCGGTGGCCTCGTTCACCGGGTCGATGCTCACCGCGCAGCGGGTGGCCGACCGGGCGGTCCGGCTGGCCCGTCGACCCCGCCCGGTGGTCAGCCTGCCCCGGTGGCGGGGTGCGCAGGTGCGCCTGTTGGACGCGTTGCCCCGGTTGGCAGTCGCGCTGACCCCGCTGGTCCGGGCCGTCGGCCGCGCCGGTCAGCGCCGCCAACGCCGCCGGACCGGCGCTGACCGCCGCTGACCTGCTTGCTAGGTTTCCGAACGTGACTCATCTCGACCGGTGCGACGAATCCAGCCGGACCTGGGTGACCGAGGCGATCGCCGCCGTCGAGGCGGACGCGAACCGCTCGGCCGACACCCACCTGCTGCCGTTCCCGCTGCCCCGGGAGTGGGGCATCGACCTGTACCTCAAGGACGAGTCATCGCACCCCACCGGGTCGCTGAAGCACCGGCTGGCCCGCTCGCTGTTCCTCTACGGGCTCTGCAACGGCTGGATCGGGCCGCGCACCACGATCGTCGAGGCGTCGTCGGGTTCAACCGCCGTCTCCGAGGCGTACTTCGCCCGGATGCTGGGCCTGCCGTTCATCGCGGTGATGCCCGCCTCCACGTCGCCCGAGAAGATCGCGCAGATCGAGTTCCAGGGCGGCCGGTGCCACCTGGTGGACGACCCGGCAGGCGTGGTGGTCGAGGCCCGGTGGCTCGCCGAGGACTCCGGCGGGCACTTCATGGACCAGTTCACCTACGCCGAACGGGCGACCGACTGGCGGGGCAACAACAACATCGCCGAGTCGATCTACGCGCAGTTGGAGCTGGAACGGCACCCGATCCCCGCCTGGGTGGTGGTGGGCGCCGGCACCGGGGGCACCAGCGCGACCATCGGGCGGTACGCCCGGTACCGCCGACTCGCCACCAAGCTCTGCGTCGTCGACCCGGAGAACTCCGCGTTCTACCCGGCCTGGCTGGCCGCCGACTGGTCGGTACGGACCGGAAGGGGCTCCCGCATCGAGGGCATCGGCCGGCCCACCGTGGAGGCGTCGTTCGTACCCGCTGTGGTGGACCGGATGGTCCAGGTGCCGGACGCCGCGTCGCTGGCCGCCATGCGCGCCGGATCGGCGCTGCTCGGCCGCCGGGTCGGCGGGTCCACCGGCACCAACCTGTGGGGCGCGTTCGGTCTGATCGCCGCGATGCTCGCCGAGCGCCGGACCGGCTCGGTGGTCACCCTCATCTGCGACCCGGGCGACAGGTACGCCGACACCTACTACGCCGACGACTGGGTGGCCGCCCAGGGCCTCGACCTGACCCCACACCTGGCCACCATCGACCGCTTCCTGGCCAGCGGGGCCTGGCCGGTCTGACCCGCCTGGCCCCGCTGGGCGCGGTTCTGACCCGCCTGGCCTGCCTGGCCTGCTGAGCGCGGGCCTGACCCGTTCAGCGCGGGTCGATCCGTTCGGCCAGCCCGGGGTAGCGCACCACGTAACCGCTGTCGTCCAGGTCGATGTCCGCTGTGAAGGTGCCGCTGGCGAAGCGCACCCGACCCGGCCCGAGCCCGGTGTAGATCTGCTCGGCCGGCACCACCTCCAAGCCGGGCAGCAGCACCCAGGCGACGGTGATCCGGTGTGCCACGTCGGCCGGCTCGGCAGCCATCCGGAGCCGGTGGACCGGCAGGGTGTTGAACAGCGGCGAGCCGCTCAGGTCGACGTCGAGTGCGTCGGCCAGCCGGTCCGGGTCGTCGGTGCCGGGCAGGCCGGCCCGGGGATGACCGGCCGCGACCAGAGCGGCGTCCAGGTTGCCCTGCTCGGCGGTGGTCACCCGCCAGCGGCCCGCCGCCCGTTCCAGCGTCACCCGGCGCAGCCAGCCAAGGCCCTCGGCCTCGACCTCGACCCGGCTCGTGGCCCAGTCCGGCGTGGTGGTCAGCTGGTAGCGCGCTGTCCACGGGATCGGGTCCACGGCGAGCAGAGTGCCCCGGGCCGCCAACCCGTGGCCGTCGTCGAGCAAGACCTGCTCGCTGCCGGCGGTGTCCGTCCGGGACCAGAAGATCGACTTCGGCATGGTCGGCATGAGCCGGACGTTACGCGACCTGCTCGGCATCGGCAGCGCATGCGCGAACGCCGCCGCGAAGCCTGGGCTTCACGACGGCGTTCGGTGGATCAGATCAGTAGGTACGCGCCGCCGGTCGCCCGCCGAAACCGCGCCGATCGTCACGCGGGCGGTCCTCGCGGGGCCGGTCGTCACGCGGCCGGTCGTCCCGGACCCGGCTCTCCGGGCGGAAACCACCCCGAGTGTCCCGGTCGCCGAAGCGCCGGTCGCCCTGCGGCCGGTCGCCCTGCGGCCGGTCAGCGTAGCTCCGGTCGCCCTGGGGGCGGTCGCCGTAGCGGCGCTCGCCCTGCGGCCGGTCGCCGTAGCTCCGGTCACCTTGGGGGCGGTCGCCGTAGCTCCGGTCGCCCTGCGGCCGGTCGCCGAAGCGCCGCTCGCCGGTCGGCCGGTCACCGTAGCGGCGCTCGCCCTGGGGACGGTCGCCGTAGCTCCGGTCACCCTGCGGCCGGTCGCCGTAGCTCCGGTCACCCTGCGGCCGGTCGCCGAAGCGCCGCTCGCCGGTCGGCCGGTCACCGAAGCGCCGGTCACCCTGCGGGCGGTCACCGAAGCGCCGGTCACCACCCTGCGGGCGGTCGCTGTAGCGGCGCTCGCCCCCGGTGCGGTCACCGAACCGACGCGGGCCCCCGGCCCGGTCGTCGAACCGGCGCGAACCGCCGGAGCGGTCACCGTAACCCCGGGGCTCCGCCTCGACGCGGACCGGAACGCCACTGGGCTCCCGGGCGCCGACCAGCTCGGCCAACGCCGCGTCCCCAACCCGGACCCGGGTCTCCTCCGGCGCGACGCCGGCCTTCTCCATCATCGCCAGGGTCGTGCGGCGCTGCTTGGGCAGCACCAACGTGGCGACCGCACCCGACTCGCCGGCCCGGGCGGTACGCCCCGCGCGGTGCAGGTAGTCCTTGGGGTCCTTCGGCGGGTCGACGTGCAACACCAGAGTGACCCCGTCGACGTGGATGCCCCGGGCCGCCACGTCCGTGGCGACGAGCACGTTCATCCGGCCCTCACGGAACTCGGCGAGCGTCTTGGTGCGCATCCGCTGGGTCTTGCCGCCGTGCAGCCCACCGGCGCGGACGCCCACGGCCGCGAGCTGCTCGACCAGCCGGTCCACCCCGAGCTGGGTACGGGCGAAGACCATGGTCCGGCCATCCCGGGCGGCGATCGAGGCCGCCACCGGGAACTTCTCGTGCGGCGGAATCAACAGCATGTGGTGGTCCATGGTGGACACCGAGGCGGTGGACGGCGCCGTGGAGTGGGTGACCGGGTCGGTCATGAACCGCCTGACCAACGTGTCGACGTCGCCGTCCAGAGTGGCCGAGAAGAGCAGCCGCTGACCGTTCGCGGGCGTCTTCGCCAGCAGTTGAGTCACCTCGGGCAGGAAGCCCATGTCGGCCATCTGGTCGGCCTCGTCGAGCACCGTGACCTCGACGTCGTCGAGCTGGCAGATGCCCCGCTCGATGAGGTCGCCGAGCCGGCCCGGAGTGGCCACGATGATCTCCACACCGCGGCGCAGCGCGTCGATCTGACGGTCGTACGGAACGCCACCGACGGCGGTCTTGAGGAAGATGCCGACGGACTTGCCCAGCGGCACCAGGGCGTCGTTGACCTGCATGGCCAGCTCGCGGGTGGGCACCAGGACCAGGGCGCGCGGGTGCATCGGCCGGGCGCGGTTGCGCTTGGCCAGCCGGGCGATCATCGGCAGACCGAAGGCGAGCGTCTTACCCGAACCGGTCTGCCCACGGCCCAGCACGTCGCGGCCGGCGAGCGCGTCCGGAACGGTGGCCCGCTGGATCTCGAACGGGCTGGTGATGCCCTGCTGCGCAAGCGCGCGGACCAGCGGCTCGGGCAGGCCGAGAGCGGCGAAGCTCATCGGCTCGGCGGTCTCGGTCGGCTCGGCCTGCGCGGTCGTTGCCGGCGCGGTGCCGGCCTCGCTCGTGGGGACGTCGAGCTGCTCCCGGGCGGTGTCGGCCGCCGGGACTGAGTTGAAAACGGACGTAACGGTGCTGGAGTCAGCGGAGGTGGTCAACAAAAACCTTTCGAGCGGGGCGCATCTTCGCGATGGCCTGCCGCGGCTGTACCGCCGGATCGCCCGCAAGATCGCCCAGGGGCGCACACCACGCGCGCCGGGTCAGTGATCTCAGCCAGTGTACGGCGGTCTGGCGAACCCGCCAGCCGGTTGAACGACGGTAGTGGGCGGACTCACCATCGTCGCCACTCGCTGGCTCACCCGTTGAGCACGCTGCCGACCAGACCGTCCAGGGCGTCACCGGCCAGCAGAACGACAAGCACGCTGATCGCCACGAGCAGCCCCAGAGCGGCGGCCAGGACGATCATCACCCGGGCGTTGCTGGACCGCTCGGCAGGCGTGTCCGCCCAGCCCTGGGCCAGGATGTGCCCGGTCAACGAGCCGGAGGTCTCCACCGCGTTGGCGGGGATCGCGATGGTGGTGAAGCCGACCCCCTCGCCGCCTCCGTAGACGGTGCCGGCCAGATCGGTGCCGCCGTCGTGCCGCCCACCACGGGTGCCGATGTCGTGCCCCGCACCGCGGGCGCTGGGCGTGACCCGGCCGGCGGAACCCGCAGGTGGGCTGTTCGGCGGCGCGGTCAGGCGGGGGGTCTCGGTGCTGTTCCGGGTCGACGAGAGCGACCCGGCGGTGGACGGCGGCCAGGCCGGCAGCGCCGGCGCGGGCACCACCGGTGGCGCGGAGGGAGCCGTTCCGGTCCATCCGCCGCCGGACGTCGGGCGGGTCGCCGCAGCGCTGGACGTCCACCCGGCCGGCGGTGCGGAAACCGACGCGGATGCTCGTACCCCGGGCGTGTCGTACATCGCCGGCGGCGGCGGAAACGGCGGTGCCGGCATCGGGCCGGGTGGGGCCGGGGGTGCCGGAACCGGCGGGCCGGGCGGTGGCAGCGGCGGGCTCGGCACGGGCGGCGACGGCGGGCCCGGGATGGGCGGCACCGGCGACGGCGGTGGGATGGGCGGGCCGGGAACGGGCGGAACCGGACCGGGCGGCGGCGTGGGCCGAGGGCTCGGGGTGGGACCGGGCGGGTACGGACCCGGGGCGGGAGCGGGCTCCGGCTCCGGGGGTGGCGGCTGGGTCGGCCCGGGGCCGGGTGGTGTGGGCTCCGGCTCCGGAGTCGACGGCTGAGACGGCTCGGCGCCCACCGGCGCGGCTCGATAGACGGCGGGCGCGCTCTCACGACGATCCGGGGTGCCCAGGGCGCTGGCGGTGCCCCGGCTGCTGCTCGGAACCGTGGCGCTGGCCCGTGCCGGCGCGGGGGAGTCGTTCCGCTGCCCGGGCAACGACACTTCGGCGGGGCTGGTCGAGCCGGTCGCACGATAGGTGGTCGCGGTGACCGGAGCGCTGGCCGGCAGGTCACTGCGGAGAGCACCGGCGGTCACCACTGTGGCGCGGGCGCGTACCGGTGCGGCGGCCTGACCCGGGCGCGCGTCGACCGCTGTCGACTTCCCGGCGTCGGCTGCGGAGACGTCCGAGGCGGCGTCCGGGTCGTCGGAAGCGGCGTCGACACCGACGGGTACGTCGTCGTCGGCGGCTACGTCGTCGTCGGCCGTTTCGTCGCGACCGGCGTCGGACGCGGCGACCGTCGCCGTGCCGCTGCCTGCCGAGCTGCCGTTGGCCGGGTTGCTGTCAGCCCGGCTGGCGTCGCTGACGGCGGGGCTGGCGTCGCTGACGGCAGGGCTGGCGTCACTGCCTGCCGGACCAGACTCTGCCGGGCTGGCGTCGCTGACGGCCAAGTCGCTGTCAACGGGGCGCACGTCGCTGCCGGCCGGGCTGCCGTCGGTGGGTCGCGCGTCGGTGCCGGCCGGGCTGGTGACGCTGACGGCCACCGGGTCGACGGTCTCCGGCCCTGGTGGGCCGGCCTGGTCGACCACAGGGTCGACAGTCTCCGCCGGATCTCTCTGCTCGGCCATTTCCGCCCTCCGCGCCATGCTCGCACCCGGACCCGTGACGTCGAGTCGGATGTGCCTGGTTGTCACGGTGCCACAGATCTTCCCGAGCGGACAGCCGGAGCCGGTCGTGGCGGATCAGCCTGCGGTGCTGGGGCTGCCGGTCGCGCTGCTGGTACCCGTCGCGCTCGTGCTGGCCTTCGGCGTGGTGGTCGGAGACATGCTTGTCGGCGCGCTCGTCGGTGCCGAGGGCAGGGTCGTCGGGGGGTTGCTGGGGGTTTTGATCGGGGTCCTGCTCGGGGTGACCGGCGGCTTCGGCGTGCTGCTGCCGGTCGGCGTCGGCGTGGTCGTCAGCGTCGGCGTGGGCGTCGGCGTCGGCCTGGTGGGTTCGGTGGGCTTGGTGGGCGACGGGGTGGGCGTCGGCTTGGTGGTCTTCGTCGGCGTCGGCGACGGAGAGGTCGGCGGCTTCGGGGTCGAGACGGGCGGGGTCGGGTCGGTCACGACGGGTGCCGGCACCGCGCCGATCACCCGGGTGGCGGCGTACAGCCGGCTCCAGCCGACCACCGAGATCTTGACGACGTCGCCGGTGGTGGGCGCCTGCACCATCTTGCCGTTGCCGATGTACATGCCGACGTGGTGGATCGTCGTCCAGCTGCTGCCCGAGGCGAAGAAGAGCAGGTCGCCGGGGAGCAGCGCGCTCTGCGAAACGGTGCGGTTACGGGTGGCGGCGTACTGGTCGCGGGAGACCCGGGGCAGGTCGAAGTAGTCGGCGCCCGGGGACCGGTACGCCGCCCACATCAGGCCGGAGCAGTCGAACTGGTCCGGCCCCTCCTCGGACCACTTGTACGGGTCGCCGAGCTGGGCGAGCGCGTACCGGACGGCAGCCAGTGCCCGCGGGTGCGCGGCCATGCCGCTGATGTTCTGGTTGGAGACGTAGCCGGCGCCGACCTGCTGCTCGGCGGCTTCCTGCTGACGTTCGATCTGGATCAGCGCGGCGGCGTTGTCCCGGCGGAGCTTGAGCAGGCTCGCCTCGGCGGCGCGCAGCGCCGTCTCGCCGGTGGTGAACTCCACCTCGGCGGTGGCGAGCAGGGTCTTGGCCTCGGAGTGCTTCTGGTACGCGGCCTGCTCGCCGGCGCGGGCCCGGGACAACTCCCCGGCCACACCGGTGGTGCCGCCGTCGACCTTCTCGCCACGGCTGATCGCCTGAAGGCGGCTCAGCCCACGGATGTCCTGGGCGAGGTCGCCCGGCGGCAGCGCGGCGGCTGCCTTGATGGCCTCGCCGGCGGCCGTGTCGGCTGTCTGCTGGGCCCGGAGCAGGGCGTCCTGCGCGGTCGCCAGCGCCTTGCCGGCCGCGTCGACCTGCGCCTGCGCGTCGACTCGTTTCTGCCGGCTCACCAGCAACGCCTCGCCGAGCGCGCCCACCTGAACCTCGCCGGCGGAGATCGCGGCGGCCAACGGGCCGTTGCCGATGGTGACCACCGGCGGAACGGGAGCCCCGGCGACCGGTGCGCCGCCGGGCAGTTGGAGCGACCCGGTGACCGCCGGGCGTGAGCCGGTGTCCGGCACCGTGGTCGGAAGGGCGGGCTCCGCGTACGCGGGAGTGGCCAGGACGGCCGCGGCGATCGCGCCGAGCAGGGCGGCCCAGAGCTTCGGTCGCAGAACCGGCGAGATCACCGGGCTCCGTCGTCGCTGCCGTCGCCCGCGCCCGCTGTAGACCATGCCGCTCCCCGTCCGACTGCTCGTCGCCGCGCTCGGTGGGCGCGACCGTCGGGACGGTACCAGTGTGTGTGTTCCGCCCCACCTTGTTACTACCGCACCTCGACACCCTTGTCGATGCGTTGCCGGGTTACGGGAGCCTGAGAGTCTGGTGAAGTGGGTCGCTGCCGGCGACCGTGCCGCCGGACCTGTCGGCACCGCGACGTACGCTCGATCCGGACCGCAGGTGGAAGGGACGTGCCATGGACGCCGGACTCAAGCGTGAGCTCGAAGCGAAGGTGTACGCCGGTGAGCGGCTGACCCGGGAGGACGGGGTCGCCCTCTACGAGAGTGACGACCTGACCTGGTTGGGGCGGCTGGCGCACCACAAGCGCACCGAGTTGAACGGCGACCGGGTGATGTTCAACGTCAACCGGCACCTCAACCTGACGAACGTCTGTTCGGCGTCCTGCGCGTACTGCTCGTTTCAGCGCAAGCCGGGCGAGAAGGACGCGTACACGATGCGCATCGACGAGGCGGTCCGTAAGGCCAAGGAGATGGAGGACGAGCAGCTCACCGAGTTGCACATCGTCAACGGCCTGCACCCCACGCTGCCCTGGCGTTACTACCCGAAGGTGCTGCGCGAGCTGAAGGCGGCGCTGCCGAACGTCAAGCTGAAGTGCTTCACGGCGACCGAGGTGCAGTGGTTCGAGAAGATCAGCGGCCTGAGCGCCGACGAGATCCTCGACGAGCTGATGGACGCCGGCCTGGAGTCGCTCACCGGTGGTGGCGCGGAGATCTTCGACTGGGAGGTCCGGCAGCACATCGTCGACCACGCCTGCCACTGGGAAGACTGGTCGCGCATCCACGCCCTGGCGCACAGCAAGGGCATGAAGACCCCGGCGACGATGCTGTACGGCCACATCGAGGAGCCCCGGCACCGCGTCGACCACGTGCTGCGGTTGCGCGAGTTGCAGGACGAGACCGGTGGTTTCGCGGTCTTCATCCCGCTGCGCTACCAGCACGACTTCGTCGACTCGGCGGACGGCAAGATCCGTAACCGGATCCAGGCGCGCACCACGATGGCCTCGCCGGCCGAGTCGCTGAAGACGTTCGCCGTCTCCCGGCTGCTGTTCGACAACGTGCCGCACGTGAAGAACTTCTGGGTGATGCACGGGCTGTCGGTGGCCCAGCTGTCGCTCAACTTCGGCGTGGACGACCTGGACGGCTCCGTCGTCGAATACAAGATCACGCACGACGCCGACTCGTACGGCACCCCGAACACCATGCACCGTGACGACCTGCTGCACCTGATCTGGGACGCCGGCTTCCAGCCGGTCGAGCGGGACACCCGTTACAACGTGGTCCGGGAGTACGACAAGGCCCCGTCGCTGGCCGAGCGGCGCGCCGAGCCGCAGCAGGTCTGGGCCTGAGCCACCACGTACCCTCGCAGTCGATGACCGAGCAACGAGGTTCTGAGCAGCAGCGGGGCGGGTTTCCCCGCCGGGACGCCGAGGGGCGCATCAGTACCCTGGGCGACCTGCTCGGGGTGTGCCTGGCCGGCCTGGTCATCGGCGCGCTCGCGTTGGTGCTGTTCGACTGGGCGTTCGCCTCGATCGGCGCCGGCGACTTCGGGCACACGAACGGTTGGCTGGCGGTGATCCTGCCGGCCTGGCTGTTCTGGGACGACTTCCGGGCCTGGGAGTTCGGTGCGGCCCGGGTGGCAGCGGCGGTGGTCGCCGCCGCCGTCGGGGTGTTCGCGGGGCTGCTGATCGCCGGTCTGGGCGCCGGGTTGCCGCCGCTGCTGTCCGGCGCGTTGGCGGCGGGGGCGTTCACCGTGGCGTACGCGGTCCTCTGGTTCCCGGGTGTCCGCTGGCTGGCCCGCCGGACCGGCTGACCACGACCGCCCGCCGGGCGGCTCGATCCTTCCGCTGGCAGTGGCGGGCGACGGAGAGAACGGAGTGGTGCGGGTGAGCGCCGCGCTCAAGTACACGCTGGGCCGGATCGGGCTGTTCGTCGCCGTGCTGGCGGGCCTCTGGCTGGTCGACATGAACGTGTTCCTGAAGCTGATGCTGGCGTTGGTGTTCTCCGCCGCGCTCTCCTTCTTCCTGCTGCGCGGTTGGCGGGACGAGATGGCCGGCGAGATCGCCGAAGCGGCCGAGCGCCGCCGTACCGAGAAGGAACGCCTCCGCTCCGCCCTAGCCGGCGAAGACCAGGACCCCACCCCCACCCCCACCCCCACCCCCACCCCAACCCCCGATCCGCAGGCCCCCGACTCCCCGCGTTGATCAAGAGGTTTGCGTCACCAGGACGGGCTCCAGTGACGCAAACCTCTTGATCAACCCCGTGCTGGGGGTGGGGTGGCGCGCAGGGGGTTACCAGTTGGTGGAGCCGGGGACCTTGGGCCAGGTTTTTGTGGTGGGCTTGATCAGGTAGGCGATGCCGCCGGAGCCGCCGGACACCCCGCCGCTGGCGTTCGTGCGCTTGGTCCGCAGCCAGATCTGCTCGAACTGCGCGCGCTTGTAGACGTTGCGCACCACGTCGTTGCTCGACGAGGCAGGATCGTTGACGATCACGTCGCCGTCGGCGGTGAAGCCGACCACCACGAAGAGGTGCCCGGAGGTGCCGTAGTTCGCCCCGTCCAGCTCGCTGGCGAGGAAGGACTGACTTGTCACCACGGGGATGCCTGCGGCGATGAAGCGTTCCAGTTCGTCCAGCGAGTGCAGCCGCGTCACCCGGCCCTCCAGCCCGGGGAAGCTGGCCGCGTACGCGGTGTTGAACGGCCAGTTGCCCGCGCCGTCGTACGCGTAGTCGTAGGTCATCCGCGCGGCATGGTTGACCGTCGGGTCGGGGTAGGTCGGGTCCACCCAGGAGGTGTCGTCGGTCGACGGCCTGCGACCCCAGTACTCGACGACCATCTCCGTCGAGGTGGGTGAGCACCACGCCTCGCCGCCGCCGTCGTACTCGGGGTAGTGCCCGGCGTGCACGTTCTGCGAGTAGCGCGGCACCGGCAGCTCGACGCCCCAGGCGATGTGCCCGGCGCTCGGCGGCACTGTGAACCGGTCCGGCACTGTGGAACTCATCGCGCCGAGCATCCGGACCACCGGTGCGGCGGCCTGGCCGGGTGCCCGGTAGAGGGTCAGCTTGAGCTGGTACGACCGCAGCAGCACCCCGGCGGTGGCGTCGTCGATGCTGAACGTGTCGGTCCAGATCGTCGAGAAGGGGTCGCCCTGCCTGTCGACGCTCGTCCGTTTGATGTCGGCGTCGCCGGACGCCCAGCGACCGAGGACGTACCACGGGGTCTGGTCGCCGCTGGTGTAGTTGCCCTGCATCTCCACCTGGATCCAGGTGCCGGCGGGGGTCTCCGCGTTCCAGGAGGCGATCAGCTCGGTGGCGTCGAACCCGATCCGGGTCACCGGCGAGGTCCAGGTGCCGTACTCCCAGGTGCGGGTGACGCCGGTGTGCGGGTCCGCGTACTCGGTGGTGCCGGCCGGGCCGGCCAGGGTGACGCCCGCTCGGGCGCCGGGCACGACGCGGGTGCCGGCCCGGCTGCCCCGGTGCCAGTCGGCGGGCCCGGACCAGTCCTGGTAGGTGATCTGCTCGTCGTGGGCGGGGGCGGGCGGGTGCGCCGCCAGTGCGGGCGCGGCGCTGGTGAGCAGGGTGAGCGTGGTGACGCCGGCGAGGGCGGCCGCGCGCAGGCGGGATCTGGCCATTGGTGCTCCGCGGTGTCGAGGGGGCATCGTCGCTGGTCAGTTTTCCGCCTGGCGGGAAGTTTCGCCAGACGTTGACAGGTGGAAAATCATTGTCGCCGTGATGATCCGCTTGGGATGCCTAACGCAACGATCGATATTGATATGACCATGTGACAGGTGGTGAAGTGTCCTTCACCGAGCGGGATCTCCCGCCCATCGAGGAGGTAGTCCATGGCCCTCCGCACGCCCATTCCTCTCCGCCGTGTCCTGGTGCTCGCTGTCGTCACCGGGCTGGGCATCGTCACCGTCGCCGCCGGTCCGGTCGCCGCCCGACCGGCACCGGACCGCACCGCCGAGCCGGCCGCCGCGGCCGGCTACCGGGTGCTCGGGCCCCGGACCCTCGCCGACCGCAACGCGGTGGCCCGCACCGGGGCCGCCATCGACTACTCCGAGCACGGCGTGCTGCACATCTCGGCCACCGCGGCCGAGGCCGCCGCGATCGGCAAGCTCGGCTTCCGGCTGGAACCGCTCGCCCCGCCCCCCAACGCCGAGCGCGGCGCCGACGACTTCGGCACGCTGGCCTTCCCGCCGGCCGACTCCAACTACCACGACTACGCAGAACTGACCGCCGTCGTGAACCAGGTCGTCGCCGACCATCCGGCGATCGCCCGCAAGATCAGCATCGGTTCGTCGTACGAGGGCCGCGACCTGATGGCGGTGAAGATCTCCGACAACGTCGGCACCGACGAGAGCGAGCCGGAGATCCTGTTCAACTCCCAGCAGCACGCCCGCGAGCACCTGACCGTCGAGATGGCGATCTACCTGCTCAACCTCTTCACCGACAACTACGGCAGTGACTCCCGGATCACCAACATCGTCAACGGCCGGGAGCTCTGGATCGTGCCGACCGTCAACCCGGACGGCAGCGAGTACGACATCGCCACCGGTTCGTACCGGTCCTGGCGCAAGAACCGGCAGCCCAACAGCGGCTCGTCGAACGTCGGCACCGACCTGAACCGCAACTGGTCCTACAACTGGGGATGCTGCGGCGGCTCGTCCGGCACCACCTCGTCGGAGACCTACCGGGGCCCGTCGGCATTTTCCGCGCCCGAGACGCAGGCGCTGCGCAACTTCGTCAACGGCCGGGTGGTCGGCGGGGTGCAGCAGATCAAGGCCAACATCGACTTCCACACGTACTCGGAGCTGGTGCTCTGGCCGTACGGCTACACCACCGCGAACACCGCGACCGGGATGAACGCGGACCAGTACAGCACCTTCGCCACCATCGGACAGCAGATGGCGGCCACCAACAACTACACGCCGGAACAGTCCAGCGACCTGTACATCACCGACGGGGACAGCCTCGACTGGATGTGGGCGACCCACAACATCTGGGCGTACACCTTCGAGATGTACCCGGGTTCGTCCGGCGGCGGCGGCTTCTACCCGCCCGACGAGGTCATCGGAGCGCAGACCTCGCGCAACCGGGAGGCGGTGCTGATCCTCAGCGAGTACGCCGACTGCCCGTACCGGGCGATCGGCAAGCAGGCGCAATACTGCGGCGGCGGTGGCGGCACCACCGTCTGGTCGGACACCTTCGAGACCGCCACCGGTTGGACCATCAACCCGTCCGGCACCGACACCGCCACGCTCGGCGCGTTCGAGCGGGGTGCCGCCCAGGCGACCACGTCCTCCGGCGCCAAGCAGCTCACCCCGTACGCCGGGTCCAACGACCTGGTCACCGGCCGGCTGGCCGGCTCGGCGGCTGGTGACTACGACGTCGACGGCGGCGTGACGAGCGCCCGGTCCCCGGCGGTGACCCTGCCGTCGTCAGGCACGCTCACCCTCTCGCTCGCCTGGTACCTGGCGCACGGCTCGAACGCGTCGTCGGCGGACTACCTGCGGGTGAGCGTCGTGCACAACGGCGGCACCACAGCGCTGCTCACCCAGAGCGGCGCGGCCAGCAACCGGAACGGGAGTTGGGCGGTAGCCAACCTCAACCTCACCCCGTACGCCGGCCAGTCGGTCCGCGTGCTCGTCGAGGCGGCGGACGCATCCGGAGCCAGCCTGGTGGAGGCGGCTGTGGACAACGTCACCATCACGTCCTCCTGATCGGGTGGGGCCCCGCTCCGCCCCGGCGGGGCCCCGCCACCCGGTCCCGAGTCTCCACATAAGGAACATATCCCCACGGCGTGGAGGTCCCGTCGATCGTCGAGCGCCGATCGCAGCGTGATCGATCCGGCACGTCCTGGCGGTGCGCTACGGTCTTACCGACCAGTCCGCAGCGAAGCCGGTGCTCATCCCGGCGCTGTCCCGCAACTGTGATGCCCCACCGTCAGGTGGGGACGAGCCAGGTCGCCTACGGATCGGTCGCGATACGCGCTCTCGAGGAAGGGCGCCTCGTGGGCGGGCGTACGCAAGTCCCTGTCGGCGAAGCACCACACTCCTCGACCGACAGGAGGCCCACATGTTCAGACGTACCCCTCGGCTCTTCGCGGCGACCCTCGCGGTCGCCGCGCTCGCCCTCGGCGCCTGCGCCGAGAAGGCCGACGACACGCCGAGCGCCGGCACCGCAGCCGCCGCCTACCCGGTCACCGTCGGCGCGCTCGCCCTCGACAAGCGCCCCGAGAAGATCGTCGTGCTGTCGCCCACGGCCACCGAGATGCTGTTCGCTATCGGTGCCGGCCCGCAGGTCACCGCCGTCGACGACCAGTCGAACTACCCGACCGACGTGCCCAAGACCGACCTCTCCGCCTTCCAGCCGAACGCCGAGGCCATCGCCGGTAAGAACCCCGACCTCGTGGTGCTCTCGGACGACCGCAACAAGATCGTCGAGCAGCTCGGCAAGCTGAAGATCCCGGTGTACCAGACCCCGGCGGCGGTCACCCTCGACGACTCGTACCGGCAGATCACCGAGCTGGGCACGTTGACCGGGCACGCCGACCAGGCCACCGACGTCACCACCCGGATGAAGGACGACATCGCCAAGCTGGTCAAGGACCTGCCGCAGCGCGCCGAGAAGCTCACCTACTTCCACGAGCTGGGCCCGGAGCTGTACAGCGCCACCAGCAAGACCTTCATCGGCTCGCTCTACAGCCAGGTCGGCCTGACCAACATCGCCGACCCCGCCGACGCGGACGGTAAGAACTTCGGCTACCCGCAGCTGTCGCAGGAGTTCATCGTCAAGGCCGACCCGGACTTCGTCTTTCTGGCCGACGCCAAGTGCTGCCAGCAGAGCGCCGACACCGTGAAGGCGCGCAGCGGCTGGGCCGGCCTCACCGCTGTGAAGAACAACCAGGTGGTCGCCCTGGACGACGACATCGCCTCCCGCTGGGGCCCGCGGGTCGTGGACCTGCTCCGGGTCATCATCGACGCGGTCGCCAAGGTGCCCGCGTGACAGTCACCAGTCGGTGACCGGGCCGCTGTCTGCGGCCCGGCCCGCCGGGTTGCGTAAGCGGTGGCTGGTCGTGGGTTTGCTCGCGGTGCTCGTCGCGCTCGTCGTCGGAGTGTCGCTGGGCCCGGTGAGTCTCCCCCCGGGCAGCGTCGCCGCCGAGCTGCTCAACCTGTTTCCCGGCGTGCACCTCGACAGTGGGCTGACCGAGCGTGAGATCGCGATCGTCACCGAGCTGCGCCTGCCCCGGGTGGTGCTGGGCCTGCTCGTCGGCGGTCTGCTCGCCCTCGCCGGTGGGTGCTACCAGGGCGTGTTCCGTAACCCGCTGGCCGACCCGTACCTGCTCGGGGTGGCCGCCGGCGCCGGCCTCGCAGTCACCGCGGCGATCGCCCTCGGCGGCGCCGGCCGGCAGGGGTCGCTCTCCGGGCTGCCGATGACCATTCCGATCGCCGCGTTCGCCGGTTCCCTGCTCGCCGTCACGATGACCTACGTGCTCGGGGCGGCCGGCGGGCGACGCGGGTCACCGGCGATGCTGATCCTGGCCGGCGTGGCGGTGTCCGCGTTCCTCTCCGCCGGGCAGACGTACCTGCTGCAACGTCACGCCGACAGCATCCAGCCGGTCTACTCCTGGTTGCTCGGCCGGCTGGCCACCGCCGGCTGGCACGACGTGCTGCTGGTGCTGCCGTACGCCGCGCTGACCACTGTGGTGGTGCTGCTGCACCGCCGTGAGCTGGACGTCCTCGCGGTCGGTGACGACGAGGCGAGGAGCCTGGGCCTGCACCCGCAGCGCACCCGCTACCTGTTGATCGCCGCCGCCTCCCTGGGCACCGCCGCGGCGGTCTCCGCGACCGGCCTGATCGGCTTCGTCGGCATCATCGTGCCGCATACCGTCCGGCTGCTCGCCGGCTCCAGCTACCGGGTGATCCTGCCGATGTCACTGCTGTTCGGAGGCGCGTTCCTGGCGTTGACCGACGTGGTGGCCCGCACCGTCGCCGCTCCGTCCGAGCTGCCCATCGGAGTGGTGACCGCCCTGCTGGGTGGCCCGTTCTTCGTCCTTGTCCTGCGGACCGCCCGGCGGGTGCTCACGTGAGCAGCCAACACGCCGCCGGTGCGCCGGCCGCCGGTGCGCCGGCCGTCGAGGTGCGTGGGCTGCACGTCGAACTCGGCGGTACGCCGATCCTGACCGGCGTCGACCTCACCGTCGCCGTCGGCGAGTGGGTCACTGTGATCGGCCCGAACGGCGCCGGCAAGTCCACAGTGTTGCGCGCCGTCGGCGGCCTGCTGCCCGCGCCGAAGGCGATCACCCTGTTCGGTACGCCGAGTGCCGCGCTGCGCCGTCGGGACCGCGCCCGGATAGTGGCCACGGTGGCCCAGTCCCCGGTGGTGCCGCCCGGCATGGCGGTGCTGGACTACGTGCTGCTCGGCCGCACCCCGTACATACCGACCCTGGGCCGGGAGTCGGCCGCCGACATCGAGGCCGTGCACGAGGTGCTGGGGCGGTTGGATCTCGCCGACTTCCACCGTCGCGAACTGGCCACCCTCTCCGGCGGCGAACGGCAGCGGGTGTTCCTCGCCCGCGCGCTCGCCCAGGGCGCGACGCTGCTGCTGCTCGACGAGCCGACCAGCGCGCTCGACATCGGCCACCAGCAGGACGTGCTCGAAGTCGTCGACCAGCTGCGCCGCGAGCACGGCCTGACCGTCCTGGCCACGATGCACGACCTCTCCCTGGCCGGCGAGTACGCCGACCGGATGGTGATGCTCGCCGCCGGTCAGGTGGTGGCCGCCGGAACTCCGCCCGAGGTGTTGACCGAGGAGTTGCTCGCCACCCACTACCGGGCCAGCGTGCGGGTGGTCCCCGGCACCCACGGCCCCCTGGTGATCCCCGTCCGTCCCACCCGCGCCAACACGTAGTTCCCGACGCCTCGACCCGCCGGCGATCTTGCACTTTCTGTCGCGACACAACCGGCATTCCACTCATGTCGACGACCGAAACTGCAAGATCGGCGCGATCTTCCCGCTCGACACACGCTCCAGCCAGTACGGGTTGACCCGCCAACCACAGCCCTGACGCAACAGTGTCGACCACCAGATCAAGTCCGGGCGTGCGGGCGGGGGCGCGGATTCGTGGCGGGTCAGGGGCCCAGGTCGATGACGGAGAAGAGGGCGCCCTGGGGGTCGCGGAGGGCGGCGAAGCGGCCCGCCGGGATGTCGCGGGGCGGGACCAGGATCGTTCCGCCCAGCTCGGAGGCGCGGGCCGCGGCGGCGTCCGCGTCGGCCACCGCGAAGTACACGGTCCAGTACGCGGGCAGGTCGGCCGGGAAGTCGTCGGCCAGCGGTGGCATCATCCCGGCGACGATCTGCGTCCCGAGCCGCCACCCGGTGTACGTCATGGCGCCCACCGCCTGGTCGTCGGGCTGCCAGCCGAACACCAGCTCGTAGAAGACCTTCGCGCCCTCGGGGTCGGGGGTGACCAGCTCGTTCCAGCTCATGGCGCCCGGCACGTTGAACACCTCGGCACCGGTCATGGTCAGCGGCTGCCAGACGCTGAACGTGGCGCCGGCCGGGTCGGCGAAGACCGCCATCCAGCCCCTGTCGAAGACCTCGAACGGTGGCACGACCACCTGCCCGCCGGCCCGTTCGACCCGGCCGGCGACCAGTTCGGCGTCGTCGGTGGCGAGGTACGTCGACCAGATCGGAACCTGGTCCGGGATCGCGGGCGGGCCGGCGCCGGCCACCGGCTTGCCGTCGAGCAGGAAGACCGTGTAGCCACCCGCCTCGGGTTCGGAGGTGACCTGGCCGGTCCACCCGAACAGCTCCGGATAGAAACGCCGCGCGTCGGTCAGGTCCGGGGTGGCCAGGTCGGCCCAGCAGGGCGTACCCGGCGGGACGGTGCTCACGTCAAGACCCCTCTCGGCCCGGGCGGCCACGGCGGCCCCCTGCCGGAATCCTGGCACCGTCCCGCCGCGCCTCGGGGCGGAAACGGACGAATCGTCAGCTGAACCGGCGACCCTCGTCCCGCCGGTACGCCCAGCCGGCGAGCGCGGCGAGCAGCACCACCCAGACACCGAGCATGATCAGTGCCAGCGGCTGCACGGTGTAGTCGGCCACCGCCGCCCACATCAGCTCGGCAGCACCCCGGGTGGGCAGGTACGGGGCGATCGTCTCGATGAACCCGGGGGCATCGCCCGGCGCGGAGAGCAGGCCGCCGCCGAACGCCAGCGGCAGGAAGACCACCTGCGCGACAACGATCGCCGCCTTGCTCGGCAGCGAGTAGCCGATGGCGAGCCCCATCAGCGTGAACGGCACCGAGATGACGGCCACCGTGCCGAGCGCCAGCAGGAACGCCGCCGGGGTGATCCGGGCCGCGGTCAGCGTCGCGCCGATCACCACGACCGGGATCAGCGAGAGATAGGTGAGTGCCAGGCCGGCCAGCACCCGGCCGGCGAACCGTGGCGCCGGCCCAGCCGGCAGAGTTCGGGTGTACGGGTTCCAGGGCTGGTCGCGGTCCTCGGCGATACCGACGCCGTACTGGAAGATGTTGGCGCTCATCACCGAGAAGGTGACCATCGACGCGGTGGCGTAGGTGGCAGCGACCGGATCGTCACCGGCGAACGGCACCACGAAGAAGATCATGGCGGCGGCCGGGAAGAAGGCGCTGCCGAAGACGGCCACCGGGATCCGGATGATCTCCAGGAGCTGGTAGCGGGCGTGGACCAGGGCGAGCTGCACTGTCGCCTCCTCAGACTGTGGTGGGCTGGCCGCCGGCAGCGGCGGTGGTGGGTCGGCCGGCTCCGGCGGGTACGGCTCCGCTGGGCGCGTCTCCGCTGGTGATGGCGAGGAACGCCTCCTCCAGCGAGGTCGGCCGTACCTCCAGGTCGGTGAACGGGGTCTGGGTCATGACCAGCGCTCGGACCAGCTCGTCGGCGTCGGTGGTGAGCAGGTGCAGTCGACCGTCGACCCGTTCGCTGCGGACCACCCCGGGCAGGTCGGGCAGGTGATCGGCGACCAGGCTGACCCGGCGTACGCCCACGATGCCGCGTACCGCGTCCACTGTGTCGTCGGCGAGCACGCGACCCTGCCCGATGACCACCACCCGGTGGGCGAGCGCCTCCACCTCCTCCAGGTAGTGGCTGCTCAGCAGCACGGTGCCGCCGTCGTCGTGGAAGGCCCGGATCGCGTCCCACAGGGTGTGCCGGGCGGCCACGTCCAGGCCGGTGGTGGGCTCGTCGAGCAGCACCAACCGGGGTCGACCGACGAATGCCAACGCCACCGCCAACCGGCGCCGCTGCCCTCCGGAGAGCCCACCGGTCTGCCGTCGGGCCAGGTCGTCAAGGCCGAAGCGGTCGAGCAGTTCGGCCCGGGGCACCGGGTCGCTGTAGTGCGCGGAGACGAAGTCGACGACCTCGCCGACGCGCAGAGTGCCGGGCAGGCCGGTCTCCTGCGGGGTGACCCCGATCTGCCGTCGGCTGGCCGGGTCGCGGGGGTCGCCGCCGAACAGCTCCACCCGCCCCGAGCTGGGGCGGCGCAGACCCATCAGCAGGTTCATCAGGGTGCTCTTGCCGGCGCCGTTCGGCCCGAGCAGGCCGACCAGTTCACCGGCCCGAACTTCCAGGTCGACACGGTCGAGGGCGAGGACGTCGCCGTACCGGCGGCTGGCCTGGTCGGCGCGGGCGAGGGTCATGGCTGCTCCTTCGACGGGATGGGGTCGAGCAGGGTGCGGATCGTCTCGGTGTACTCCTCGAACGCCAGCCTGCCGCGCCGACTGAGCCCGACCATGGTCGCCGGGGTGCGTCCGCGATGGGTCTTACTGATCTCCACGTAGCCGGCGTCCTCGAGTTTGCGCAGGTGCACCGACAGGTTGCCGGCGGTCATCGCGAGCAGTTGCTGTAGGCGGGGAAACGCGATCCGGTCGCCGACGTTGAGAGTGGAGAGACTGGCCACCACCCGCAGCCGGGCCTGCGCGTGGATGACCGGGTCCAGCTCGGTCACGGCTGCTGCCGCAGTCGCTGTCGCCGCCGGGCGAGCGCGCCGGCCACCAGCATTCCGCCGCCGCCGGCCACCGCCACGACGAGTGGGTGCCAGCCCGGGCCGGCGATCGCCCCGATCAGATTGATCACGCTGATCCAGACGCCGAGCCGGAACAGGTCCTGGTCCAGCCAGACCGCCCCGCCGGCCATGTGCAGCGCACCGGTCAGCCCGACGGCGGTCGCCGACCAGAGCAGCGCCGCCAGGTCGTGCGGCAGGTGCTCGGAGATGCGGCCCAGCCCCGCGTAGACGCTCACCGAGCCGAGGGCCCAGGCGTACCCGTACCACTTGCCCCGCCGGGCGGAGTCGCCGATCACCTGGCCGTAGGCCCGCACGCTGACCACCGCCTGGGTCGCTCCGGCGGCCGCCAGCAGGACGAAGAGGACGGTCAGCGGCAGCCAGCTGGGCAGTGCGACAAGCGCCCGGTCACCGGGGGAGAACCGCAGGAAGAACAGCCCGAAGCCGATCAGCCAGGCGACCCCCCAGGGCCAGTAGAGCAGGCGCGCATCGGGATCGAGCCGGCGTGCCGTCGCCGACCGTTGGTCCTGGATCAGCTGGAGCGCCGCTGCGGCGTCGATGGGTGGCGAATCGTCGTCGAGGTCCACGCAAACTACTTTACGGCACAAAGTCGAAGGCGGTTGCCCCGTCATCGCCGGGCGGGACCCCCGATCCCGGCGAGCAGTGCCTATGGTGGGGTGTCGTGGCGACTGATCCGTCGCACAGGCCACAGGGGAGGGTTCGTGTCAAGCCCGATCAATGAGCTGGAAGTCCAGCCTGAGGCCCTGACGGCGTTCGCCGCGGGGTCCAGGGACCGGGCGGCCCGCTTCAGCGAGCTGCACCGCGCCTTCGGCGACGGCCACGTGCCCCGGCACGCCTTCGGGGTGATGCCGGCGTCCTTCAACCTCGCGGCGACGTACGCCGAGCAGTTCGAGGCGTGCCTGCAGGGTCTCGCCGACGGTGCCGAGATGATGGCGGACATCGCGGAAGGGGTCAGCGACACCGCCGCCGCCTACACCGGCACCGACGTGGCCAACACCGACCTGTTCGTGCCCGGCCGCCCGCCCGCCCCCGACGTCATGACGCCAGGCCCCTGGTCCGGTGGCGCCGACGTTCCGAGCGGGCCGGTGCCCGCGTGAGCACCGAGGCGTTGCAGCGCAACAAGACCTACTTCGAGCAGATCGTGTCGGGCACGCCCGACCCGTTCAAGCCACTCTCCAACGCGGTGCTCTGGCCGTTCGAGCAGCTGTTGGAGCTCGTCGCCGGCGAACCGGACGACCTGATGCGGGCCGCCCAGGTCTGCCTGGACACCGGCGCGGCGGTCCGCGAGATCGCCGGTGACCAGATCGCCGACCGGGCCCGGTTGCGCGGCGCGTGGACGGGCGACGCCGCCGAGAGCTTCCACGCCTCGATGGAGTCGGTCGAGGCGGCGATCGAGGAGCTTGCCCAGGGGCTCGACGGCACCAAGGACGTGCTGGTCGAGGCCGCGAACGCGGCGGTGGACGCGTTCAACCTGCTGGTCGAGCTGATCCTCGAGTTCCTGCTCTGGTTCCTCACCGAGGTGATCATCGCGGCGGTGGCGGCGGCGCTGAGCGCCGGCGTCTCGCTGGCCGCCACAGTGGTCCGGGTGCTGGCCCGGCTGGCCACCACAGTGGGTCGGATGGTCAAGATCGTCGCTCGGTTCGCCGAGGTGCTCACCCGCCTCGCCGCCCGGCTGGGCAAGGTCGCCGGGCAGCTCCGCAAGTACGCGGAGACCGTCATGGAGATCAAGAAGCGAAAGAAGCAGTACAAGCTGGTCAGCAAGAGCGGCTGGACGGCAGAGGGGCGCGCCTTCCAGATCGAGAAGTTCAAAACGCTCTTCCCCGGCAAGTTCGTCATCAACCAGGTCTCACCGGTGAACATCCCCGGCTTCGGCGGTGCCCTGCTGGACACCGGCGTGGGCCTGCACGACATCTCCGACGGGCACAAGGACCGCAACTACCTGGTGGACGGCACGTACAGCGAAGACCTGGGCCCGTACACCACAGGTGTGCAGAATGTCTTCGACTCCATCGTGAACTGAGAGGCAGCCATGACCTTCCCCGCCCTGGACCGCATCGAGGCGCTGGCTCGCAACCTCGACGGATGGCAGCGGCAACTCGCCGATCGGATGGCGGAGTTGGAGCAGACGAGCGCCGAGGGTGTCAGCGACTCCGGGCTGGTCCGGGTCACCGCCGCCGCCGACGGCAAGATCGTCTCTACCGAGCTGAACGCGCGGGCGATGCGATTGGACTCCTACACCCTGGCCGAGGAGTTCACCGCTGCCGCCAACCGGGCGCAGGAGGCCGCCGCGGCCCTGGTCAGAGAGCTGGTCGGCGAGGTCATCGGCGAGCCGGGCACCAGCCCGCGCCAACCCGGCGACCACGAGGAGCGCCGATGACCGTCGACGAGAGTCAGGCACGGTACGTCGAGGGGCTCACCCGACTGCTGCCGGTCGGCGAGCAGGTTCGCGCGGTGGCCCAGGTTCGGGCGGGCGGTGGGCTGACCCCGGCGCCGCCCCCGCAGCCGTCGACCCCGCCCGCCACGGGTGGGCCGGGCTTCCTGGGCGTACTGCTCAACGTGCTGTCACCGAACATCACATTCGGTCGGGCGGACAACGCCGTCGACTGGCTCTTCTTCGGCGTCGGAGGTCGAGGCGAGCCAGGCTCCCAGGCATCAGTGCTGCACCACGCCCTGACAGTGGCGGGCAAGGGCTCCGGCCTCCGAACCCTCGTACTGGCGGTCACCGACACACAGGTGGTGCTCGGCGCGACAGCACCCGTCGGGCTGCTCTCCAACTCGGCCGCGGACGCAGTGGCGCAGTCCGACATCGAACTGCTCGGGTCCGTACCGCGCCCGACAGTGACCGCCCGCTTCGGCAGGTACCGGTTGAACTGGAAGCGGCTGCGGCTCGACTTCGCCGACGGGTCGTGGCTGTCGTTCCACGTGCCGCTCGCCGACTCCGGTCGCCCGCTGAAGGAGATCGCGGCGGCCCTGTCAGCCCGCTGACCCGCCGACGAGCGGGGCGGGCAGCGGCGCGACGTGCAGCACCGCCAGCCGGGACACCGCCCGGGTGAGCACCACGTACAGCCGGTGCAGCCCGCGCGGTTCGGCCGCGACGATCGCGGCCGGCTCGACCACCACCACGTGGTCGTACTCAAGGCCCTTGACCAGCGTCGCCGGCACCACAGTGACCCGCTCCGCGGCGGCCACGTCGTCGGCGGTCGCGGTCTCGACACCGGCCTCCGCGAGCGCCGCGCGCAGGCCGTCGACCGCATCGTCCGCCGCGATCACACCGACCGAGCCGTCGTGCGCGAGCGCCGCCCGCACCTCGGCCACCGTCGCCGCGGTCAGGTCGGTCACCGTTCGCACGTCCAGGCCGCCGTCGTGGCGCAGCGACTCAGCCGGGGGTACGTCCACAGCGAGCGCCGGGAGCAGCTGGTTCGCGAAGGCGACGACAGCGGCGGGCACCCGGAAACCGACTGTCAACGGCACCACCACCGCGTCCGGCTTGCCCAGGTGGGCAAGGGACTCCCGCCAGTCCGTCGCCGCCCACGGCGCGGTGCCCTGAGCGAGGTCACCCAGAAGCGTGACCGAGCCGTGTTCGCTGCGCCGAGCGATGGCCCGACACTGCATCGGCGAGAGGTCCTGCGCCTCGTCGACCACCACGTGCCCGAACCCGGAGAACCGTTCCAGCAGACCTGTCGCCTCGTCGACAAGCACCGCGTCGGCGGTGGTCCAGCGGGTCGCCTTCGGCGTGCGGCCCGGCTTCGCCCAGGTGAGCTGCGCCTGCTCGGCGTCGCTGAGCAGCCCGTTTGCCGCGGCGGCGAGCCGGGCCGGATCGGAGAACAGAGAGTGCACCACCCCTTCCGGGGTGAGCGCCGGCCAGACCGCGTCCAGGAAGTCGAGCACCGGCCGGCACCGGCTCATCCGGCGTAACCAGGCATCGCTTGGCGACTCGGCGCGCCGCGCCTCGGCCTGCCGTTGCAGCAGGCTCACCACCCGGGCCTGGACGCGTTCCCGACCCGTGCCGTACGGCAGCCCTTCCCGGCGGGTCTCCTCGACGATCCGGTGCAACGGCTCGACCCCGATCCGCCAGCGGAACGACCCGTCCGACACGGTGATCGACTCGGTCGGGGCACCGATCTGCGCCTGCACCGCGCGCCGCAGCACGCTCGCCATCCGTACGTCGTGTTTGAGCGCGGCCACCGACGGCTCCTCGACCGCCCGGACCGACACCCGGGAGATCAACTCCTCCACCGTGGCCTGCGCGACCTCGACCTCCCCGAGCGCCGGCAACACCGCCGCGATGTACGACAGGAACGCCCGGTTCGGCCCGACGATGAGCACGCCCGCCCGCCGCAACCGCTCCCGGTGCAGATAGAGCAGGTACGCGGCCCGGTGCAGACCCACCGCCGTCTTCCCCGTACCCGGGGCACCCTGCACACAGATCGAATCGGCGAGGTCGGCCCGGACCAACTCGTCCTGCTCCGGCTGGATCGTGGCGACGATGTCCCGCATCGGCCCGACGCGCGGACGCTCGATCTCCGCAGTGAGGATCCGACTCGACGTGCCGAGCTCTTCGCCCCGATCCAGCCGCTCATCCTCGAAGCTGGTCAGCACCCCATTGCTGAACCCGAACCGCCGCCGGACCGCCACCCCCTGCGGATCCCGCACACTCGCCCGGTAGAACGAGCGGGAAACCGGCGCCCGCCAGTCCAGCACCAACGGCTCGCCACGCTCATCGGTGACGTGCCGCCGCCCCACGTGATAGCGCCGCCCGTAATGATCGTCGCCGCCGTCGGGTGCGGTCGGGTCGATCGTGGTCGTGGAGTTCGTTGTGCGGCCGTCCGTGGTGTCGCTGCCTGTGGTGTCGCTGTTCGTGGTGTTGCGGTCCGTGGTGTTGCTGCCTGTGGTGTCGCTGTTCGTGTTCCCGCTGCCTGTGGTGTCGTTGTTCGTGCTGCTGCTGGTCCTGTTGTCCGGGGCGTCGGCGAAGTCGAGGCGGCCGAAGAAGAGCGGAGTGGTCGGGTCGTCGGCCAGCTCGGCCACCCGGCGGGCCAGGGTGCGACCGAGGGTCTCGGCCGCGTACGCGTCGCCGGCCACCTGATCACCGGTCGCGAACAGAGACTCGGCCCGCTCCCGCATCCGAGCGAGTGCCGCCCGAGAGGTGGTGAGGTGTGCGCGTTCAGCGGCCAGGTCCGCGTCGAGATCGGTGCCGAGCTGGGTGTCGAGGTCAAGTGCGGGCATGCTGACGTCCCATCGTTCACATCTGCTGCGCGCTCGCGTGTCCGGGGGCGGATGGCCGGCCGCCCGGCGCGAAGACGTCCGTGCCGGTGCAGCTCACCTCGGCCGTCAAGCGGGCTGCAACCCTACGCTCCCCGACCCGTCGCATCCAGCGAATTACCGACACGACCACTCATCCGAGTAGGCGTGTCGCCGCTGGGAAGTCGCCGAAGTGGCGTGTTGACGGACGTCGCGGCATCGAGGCGGCAATGGGATGAACCCGATGCCGAGGTCGAATGCTGCTAGGCGACCATGCCGCAGGCCATGTCTCGGACCGTGCTGCGTGACGGGCTTTTATCGCTCGGGGCGCCGTGCTCTGGTCGTGTCTCGGGCGGTGTTGCGTCACGGGCCTTTGCTGTTGGGGGCGCCGCGCTCTGGTTGTGTCTTGGGTAGTGCTGCGTGACGGGCCTTTGCCGCGTCGGGGCCGGCGTTCCGGTCGTGCCTCGGGCCGTGCTGCGTGACGGGCTCTCGCCGTTTCGGAGGCACCACGCCCCAGTCGTCACTCACGCGGTGCCGTGCCTCGGCCACGTCTCGCGCTGGGCGTCGCAACCTCAACCGGCCCAGCAGGCCGTATTTCCTCACGCCGCGCTGACATGGGCACTGTGATCGACTCGGTCTTCATGAAGTCGCGGCGTCCAAGCCGGTGTGACGCCCCGGTTTCCAGGATGTCGAGTCGATCACCGGGAGATGCGGCTTGGGGCTACAACGGCCAGCGGGAATCTCGCGTGCTCGCTCATTGCTCGCCGCTGTCTTGCTGCTCATTGCTCGTCTTGCGCTGTTGGCTCGTCGTTCGCGCTGCTGGCTCGTCGCGCGCTGCTGGCTCGTCGCGCGCTGTTGGCTCGTCGTGCGTTGCTGGCTCGTCGTGCGTTGCTGGCTCGTTGTGCGCGCTTTTCGCGCGCTGGCTGCTCGTCGCCGTCGCGGGTCATGGGCGGAGTCTTGGGCGGCGTTGGCGTGCCTGACAGCATCAGCAGCGCAGGTGGTAGAGGTTGCGACGTGGGGCGCGCAGTGGGTCGAGCCAACTGGGTGGCAGGAAGTCGGGTCGGCCGTCCGCCGCGATTCGGACCGTCCAGTCGCCACGATGGATGAGCCGGTGGTGGTAGCCGCAGAGCAGCACCGCATTGCCCAGCGCCGTCACCCCACCGTCGGCCCAGTGTCGGACGTGGTGGCCGTCGCACCACCTCGGCGGCCGATCACAACCAGGAAAGGCGCAACCGCCATCTCGTAGAACAAGCGCGCGCCGCAGCGGACCGGTGAAAAGCCGGCGCTGCCGCCCGACGTCCAAGATCTGGCTGTTGCCGCCGAGCACAGCAGGCAGCACGCCAGCGTCGCAGGCCAGGCGGCGGACCGCGCCGGGCGTGAGGCGGGTGCCGGTCTCCAGTGTCCCGGCGCGTACGCCGTTGACCAGCTCGTTCAACGACACGGTCAACACCAGCTGAGGGCGGTCGCCGCCGTTGTCGGGCAGTTGGCCGGTACGCAGCGCCAGTCGGCAGATCTCACCCAACGCGTCGGCGCGACGCTGACCAGGACTGCGGTCATCGTGCTCGCCGGCCGGGGCGCAGAGCGGGTCGATCGCCTCGCGGAGCAGGCTCGCGGTTTCGGTGTCGAGGTTGCCGCTGAGGCGTACCTGCCCGTTCTGTTGCTCGGAGAGCGTGACGTGCCGACGGGCCTCGGCCCGCTCGGTGGCACGCTCCAGGGCCTTGAGCTCAGCCTGGACGGCCAGGTCCGGGGCGACGTGCGCGAGGACGCGTTCGCCGAGCCGGCTCAGGCTTGTCGGATCGAAACGGTCAGCCCAGGTGACCAGGAGTTGAGTGGCCTTGTCCGTCACTTCGGGACCGACGTCGACCGGGAGGGCGGCGATCGTCTCGGCCACCACTCGCCCCTGCTCGACTGTCATTGCACCGCTGAGCAGCGCGTCGCGCACCGCCGGCGGGGCAGCCTCGATGGTGGCGGCGAGCTGGACCAACTGGCGCGCACCGCGACCGGAGAGCCGGAGCCGATCCCGCAGCCAGACTGCCGTGGACGAGGCGCCCTGAGCGACCGCCAGCCCGCGACCGTCCAACTCGCGGACCAGGCCGAGCTGAACGGTTGCCAGCCGCTGCGCCAGCACCTGAGTCGCGTCGAGAGAAGCGAGCAGCTGATCATCGGAGAGCCCCCAGAGCATGGTGTCGGCGCAGTCGTCAACCGCACCTTTCACCTGCCCCAACGCCTCCAACATGGAGCCAGAATAGAACTGACGTACGACACTTTTACGATGATGTTGATCGATGAAGCTTGCGAAAATTCGTTGATCATTGCGAACAGTCGAGCCCGCGCGCCGGCCCCGCCTCGCTCGGTCGTTCGCCCGCACCGCCCCACCACTCGCTGCTTCGCGGTGCCGCCGTGCCGCCGTGCCGTCCCGCACCGTGTCGCGCCGCCGTGCCGCGCCCCGCCGCCGTGCCGCGCCGCCACGCCCGCTGGATAGGTCACCCTGCGGAGTCGCGCCTGCCGTCAAACCGCCCGCTCGCAGCCGAACGTCGAAGTGCGGCTGTGGCGAGCGGGTTCGGGCGGGGGCGTGGGGGTGATGGCAGGTTGGGGAGCCTGGCGGGATCATGGGCCTATGACCGAGGCCCGCTCCGATTCGCGCCGGATGACGATCAGCGACCCGCAGGTGATGCGGGCGATGGCTCATCCGGCTCGGATCGCGATCATGGAGTACCTGAACAGTCGCGAGGGCGGTGGGACCGCCACCGAGTGCGCCGAGATCGTTGGGCTGTCGCCGAGTGCGACCAGCTATCACCTGCGCGCGTTGGCGAAGTTCGGGTTGGTCGAGCAGGCGCCGAGCCGGGGGGACGCGCGCGAGCGGTTGTGGCGGGTGCCGAGTACGAGTGTGCTGGTCGAGGCTGGTCATGATGCGGGGCCGGAGGCGCGTGCGGCCGAGGAGGCGCTGGTGGAGGCGCATGCGGTTCGGGCCATGGAGCGTACCCGGGACTGGTTGCGGCGCGCCCGGGACGAGCCGGCCGAGTGGTACGACACGGCTCTGTTCAGCGACACGTTGGTGCTGCTCACGGCCGAGGAGTTGGCCGAGTTGAACGAGGCGGTGTTGGCGCTGCTCCGGCCGTACCACCCGCGGCGGCGGGGCGAGCCACCGTCGGGTGCGCGCACTGTCGCTGTGCAGTACCGGACGGTGCCGTTGGCATAGTCAGGCTTGCATGAAGCACTTGTGAAGGATTATTTTCGAAGTATGTCCTTCACAAGTGACGAGTCGCGATGGGCGGACGTCTGGATCGCCGCCGCCGCCCGGGGCACCACGATCTGCGGTGACTTCCTCGCCGCGACCGCGCTGGCGCTGGCCCTGCAGGGCGCGGGTGCCGGCGGGCTGGCCGTGTCGGGGCTGCTGCTGGCCGCGACGCTGCCTCTGGTGGTGCTCGCTCCACTCGCGGGCCGACTCGCCGATCGGGTGGACAGCCGTACCCTGCTGGTGACCATCGGGTTCGGGCAGGCCACCATCTGCGCGCTCCTCGCCGTCGTCGAGCAGCCGGTCCTGGTGGTCGGGCTCGTCGCCCTGCTGGCCTGCGGGCTCGCGGTGACCCAACCCTGCCTGGCGGCGCTGCTGCCGACGATGGTCCGCCGGGCCGACCTGCCGCGAGCGAGCGCGATCAGCCAGACCGCCGTCTCGCTCGGTGCGCTCGGTGGCCCGGTACTGGCCGGCCTGTTGGTGGGGCAGTTCGGCACCCGGGTACCGCTGCTTCTTGATGCCGTTACCTACCTGGCGCTCGTGGTCGCGGGCCTACTGCTGCGCACCCGACGCGGCGGCCGACGACCCGCCGCGAGCAGCCCGGCCGCCGCGAGCAGCCCGGCCGCCGCCGCTGGCAGCCGAGCCGTCTCGGGCGGTGTGACAACCGCCGGGGGTACGGGGATCGACTGGCGGCTGCGCCGCGACCCGCTGATGCTCGTCATGGTGGTGAGCACCGCAGTGGTGATCGCTGCCATCGGCGGCATCAACGTGATCGAGGTCTTCTTCATCAGGGAGACGTTGGGGGGTTCGCCGACCACGTACGGCCTGGTCAGCGCCGCGTGGATGGCGGGCATGCTGCCGGGGAGCTGGCTTGCCGTACGCCTCGCCAGGCGGCTCGACGACGACGGCGCGTTGGTACGGGGGGTGCTGGTCACCCTGGCCGTGTGCAGCCTGATGGTCCTGTTCGCGGCGACAGTGCCGGCGGCGGGTGTGTTGGTGCCGCTCTGGCTGGTGGGGGGTGCGGCCAACGGTGGCGACAACGTCTTCGCCAACATCCTCCTCGCTCGGCGGGTGCCGGAGGCGATGCGCGCCCGGGCGTACGCCAGCTTCGGGGCGGCCGTGCAGGGCGGCTCGATGGCGGGTTTCCTGGTCGGCGGGGCGTTGCTCGCTGTCGTCCCGCCTCGGCCGCTGATCGCCGGCACCGGTGTGGTCGGGCTGCTGGTGGTCCTGGCCTTCGTGCCGGTCGTGAGCCGGGCGGTACGAGGGTCGTCGAGTGCGGGGTTGGCCACTCCGGGCCGGCCCGCCGAGCCGGAGCCAGCCGCCGGGGATACGGTCGGGCCATGGTTGAGCGCATCGAACGCCCGCGGGTCGGGCACATCCAGTTCCTGAACTGCCTGCCCATCTACTGGGGTCTGATGCGTTCCGGTGCCCTGCTCGACGTGGACCTGCACAAGGACGCACCGGACCGGTTGAGCGCCGCGCTGGTCGCCGGTGACCTCGACATCGGCCCGATCACGCTGTTGGAGTACCTGAAGCACGCCGACGAGTTGCTGCTCCTGCCGGACCTGGCGGTGGGCAGCGACGGGCCGGTGCTCTCGGTCAACATGGTCTCCACCCGACCCCTCGGCGAGTTGGACGGCGCCCGGGTGGCGCTCGGTTCGACCTCGCGGACCGGGGTCATGCTGGCGCAGCTGCTGCTCGCCGAGCAGTACGGCGTGCGGCCCGAGTACTTCCGCTGCCCGCCGGATCTGACCCAGATGCTGCTGGAGGCCGACGCCGCAGTGCTGATCGGGGACGTGGCGCTGCGGGCGTACTACGAGGCGCCGCAGAAGGGCCTCACGGTCACGGACCTTGGGCAGGCGTGGCGGGACTGGACCGGCCTGCCGATGGTCTTCGCCGTCTGGGCGGTCCGCCGTGACTTCGCCGCTGCCCACCCGGGCCTGGTGAAGGAGGTGCACGAGGCTTTCCTGCGTTCCCGGGACCTCTGCCTGGCAGAGTTGGACCAGGTCGCCGAGTCGGCGGCCCGCTGGGAGACCTTCGACGCGGCGACGCTTGCCACGTACTTCCGGACCCTCGACTTCTCTCTCGGCGACCGGCAGGTCGCCGGGCTGCGCGAGTGGGCCCGGCGGGCCGCTGCCATCGGCGAGGCCCCAGCGCTGCCGGACGGCGGCCCGGAATTCTTCGCCGGCTGACCCGGGCCCGTCAGCGGCTCAGGTGCCGGGGCGGAGCAGGGCTTCGGTGATCTTCTCGCAGTTCTTCATGCCGTAGTCGTAGCCCATGTTGATCGGGTACTTGACCATCACGCCCATCGTCCAGGTGTCACCGATGGCCAGGCAGTTGATGTGCATCTCCTGCTCCCTGGTCCGGTCGATCCACCCGTTCTTGATGGCGATCGTCTTCTGCTCGGCGGCCGGGAAGGCCTTGCGAATGCCGAAGTCGCCGGCACCGCGAACCAGCTTCATCTCGTTGAGCAGCCACTTGGTCCACTTCGGCCCGGCGGCAGTGCCGGTGGCGATGCAGTTGCCCATCCGGGCGGTGTCCCGGGGGGAGAGCGCCGTGCGGCTCCAGCCGCCGTCGGGGGCGACGCTGCTGTCGGTCAGCTTGCACATGGAGATGAGCCGTTTGATCGAGGCGTCCCGGTCGACCTGGTTGTAGAACTGTTCGGCTCGGGTGTTGTCGCTGTCCCGGATGATCCGGGTCGCGTCGGCGAGCTTCGCGGCGCTCGGGGTCTCGCCGGCGTCGGCCGCGCGGCGCAGGTAGTCGGCGACGATCCAGGCCTTGATCATCGAGGCGGTCGTGCTGGTCTCGCCCATGTTCTTCGAACCGATGATCTTTCCGGTTCGGCGGTCCAGGACGCTCCAGGAATACCAGCCGTCGATGTTCAGGTCGAGGTCCTTGGCCACGAACGGCAGCGGTGCCAACGACGGGCTGGGGCTCGGTGACGGCGAGGACGGTTGGCGGGCGCTGCGGTCGGTGCCGGCGCCGGTGGGGCGGTCGCTCGTGCCGGACCCGGCGTCGCCCCACTTCGCCGCCGCGGACGACTCGAACGGAGACCCGGGCAGCAGCCGCAGCGACACCAGGACCAGCCCGATCAGGATGACCGCGACGGCGATCAGCCGGATCGGGGAGGTCTCGCCGCCGTTGCGCCGGTCGACTCGACGGTTGCCGGCCATCAGAGCTTCCCGACCGGTTGCTGCGGCACCTTGAGCGCGGCGCCGGGCTGCGGAGTGACCAGTTGGGTGGCCACGCTGGCGCAGACCTTCGCGCCGTAGTCCAGACCGGTCCTGATCGGGTAGCGCAGCATCACCGCGAGACTCCACTTGCCGGTGACGGCGAGACAGTTGACGTGCCAGTCGCCGTCGCCGTAGATGGGGGTCCAGCCGTTCTTGATGCTGACCGGGCCCTGTGCGGTGATCGACTTGGGTAGGCCGTCGATGATTCCCCAGCGGCCACCACCGGACGAGCTTTTCTGGTCCTTCTTCGCGGTGGTGCCCCTCACCTTGGTCATCTGGTCCAGCACCCACTTGGTCCACTTCGGCCCGGCGGCCTTACCGTCGGCGATGCAGTCGCCGACCCGGGCCGCGTCGCGGGGGGACATCCGGGTGAAGCTCCAGAAGCCGGTGTACGGCTTGACGTTGCCGCGCTTGGTGTCCGTCAGCCCGCAGATCTTGATCGCCCGCTGGATCACCGGGTCGGGGACGCTGCTCGTCGAGGGCTTGTACGAGCCGCCGGCGGCAGCGTAGACCTTGTTGGCCGCTCCGTCGTCGCTGTCGATGATGGCGACTCGAGCCGCCTCCTTCATCGCCGTGGACGGCTCCTTGTTGCCGAGCTGCCGCAGGTAGTCGGAGACGATCCACGCCTTGATCATCGATTCGGTGGAGCTGGTCGCTGTCATGTTCGGCGACCCGGAGATCTTGCCGGTCTTCCGATCCAGCAGAGCCCACGAGAAGAACTCACCAGTGAAGCTCACCGACACCGGGCCGGCCGCCAGGGTTGGCGGCGGCGGTGGGGCGGGTGCGGGCGCGGAGACGCTCGTCGTGCCGCCTCCGCCGCTGCCGCCGCTGTTGTCGTCACTGGCGAGCCGGGCGTAGGCGGTGGGGACCAGTAGGACGCCGCCGAGCACGACCGCCGCGATGGCGAGCACCAGGGTCACGCGAGATCGCATGAGTGGGTGAACTCCAGATGTCGGGGCCGGGGGGACCGGCCTTTCGTCGGGAACGAATCGGGTGCGATCGCCGAGGCCGGGGGAGGTGGCCTCTGTGGAGATGTCGATGCTGGCAGCCGATCGGTTGTCCGGCAGAAGTCTACGTCCGGTCCGGCCGGCCGCCAGGGTTCGACACTAGGCAACCTGGGACAAAGGCGGGATATGGGGCCGGTATGAGGTTTTTGCAGCGATTCATCTTTGTTTCGTGGCCTACGTCACGGCGAGCCGTCGGCCGTCAAGTAGCGCAAAGCACTCATCCGCTTACAGATGGGATGCGCGGATTCCTGTTACACCCCCTGGTGCAACGTGGCGCAAGCTGTAACACTTAGCCTCATGTATGGCAACGACTTCTCCGCCCCGAACGGCGCCCCGGACGACTCGCCCGGCGGCCTGCTGGGCGAGGTCGAGGCCGCCGAGGCCGAGCTGAGGGCAGCGGCGGCACGCGGGCGACGTGGCGGGCCCGCGCCCGACGAGGACCTGGCGGCGTACTTCGCCGAGGTGGTCGACGCCGAGCAGAAGATCGAGCCCCGAGACTGGATGCCCGACGCGTACCGACGGACGCTGATCCGGCAGATCGCCCAGCACGCCCACTCCGAGATCATCGGCATGCAGCCGGAGGGCAACTGGATCAGCCGGGCGCCGTCACTCAAGCGCAAGGCGATCCTGCTGGCCAAGGTGCAGGACGAGGCAGGTCACGGCCTCTATCTCTACGCCGCCGCCGAGACCCTCGGCATCAGCCGCGACGAGCTGGTCCAACTGCTGCTCGACGGCCGCCAGAAATACAGCTCCATCTTCAACTACCCCACCCTCAGCTGGGCCGACGTGGGCGCCATCGGTTGGCTGGTGGACGGCGCGGCGATCGTCAACCAGGTGCCGCTCTGCCGCTGCTCCTACGGCCCGTACGCCCGGGCGATGATCCGGGTCTGCAAGGAGGAGTCGTTCCACCAGCGGCAGGGGTACGAGATCCTGCACACCCTGGCGCACGGCACTCCCGAGCAGCAGGCGATGGCCCAGGAGGCGGTGGACAGGTGGTGGTACCCGTCGCTGGCCATGTTCGGCCCGCCGGACGGCGACTCCACCCACTCCGCCCGGTCGATGGCCTGGAAGATCAAGCGCTTCTCCAACGACGACCTGCGGCAGCGCTTCGTCGACATGTGCGTCCAGCAGGCCGAGATCCTCGGGCTGCGCATCCCCGACGCCGACCTGCGCTGGAACGACGAGCGGCAGGCGTACGACTACACCCAGCCCGACTACGACGAGCTGATGCGGGTGATCTCCGGCGACGGGCCGTGCAACCGCGAACGGATCGCCCACCGCCGGGCCGCGCACGCCGACGGCAGCTGGGTACGCGAGGCCGCGGCGGCGTACGCCGCGAAGCGGGCGGGACAGAAGGAGACGGTCGCAGCATGACGCAACACACCCCGCTCTGGGAGGTCTTCGTACGGGCCCGACGAGGGCTGTCACACACGCACGTCGGCAGCCTGCACGCCCCCGACGCCGAGCTTGCCCTGCGCAACGCCCGTGACCTGTACACCCGCCGGCAGGAGGGCGTGTCGATCTGGGTGGTGCCGGCCGGCGCGATCACCGCGTCCAGCCCGGACGAGAAGGACGCCTTCTTCGACCCGGCCGCCGACAAGGTCTACCGCCACCCCACCTTCTACGAGGTGCCGGACGGGGTGGCCCACCTGTGAACGGGCCCTTCGACTTCACCCTCGCCCTCGCCGACGACGCGTTGGTGGCGGCCCAGCGGCTTGCCGAGTGGACCACCCGCGCGCCGGAGATGGAAGAGGACATCGCGCTGGCCAACATCGCCCTCGACCAGCTCGGCGCGGCGCGCCTGCTGCTGTCGTACGCGGCTGAGCTGGAGGGCGCCGGGCGGGACGAGGACGCGCTGGCGTACCTGCGCGACGACCGCGAGTTCCGCAACGCGCTGATGGTCGAGCTGCCCAACGGCGACTTCGCGGTGACGATGGCGAAGCTGTTCTTCCTTGCCGCGTACCAACTGCCGCTGTACGCGGCGTTGGCCGGTTGCGCCGACGAGCGGTTGGCCGCGATCGGCGCGAAGGCGCGCAAGGAGTCGGCGTACCACCTGGACCACGGCGCGCTGTGGGTGAAGCGGCTCGGTGACGGCACCGAGGAGTCGCATCGTCGGATGCAGGCGGCCGTCGACCACGTGTGGCCGTACACCCATGAGCTGTTCGCCGCGGACCCGGCGGCCCCGGTCGACCCGGCCACCCTGCGCCAGGCGTTCGACGAGGTCGTCGGCCCGGTCCTGGCCGAGGCGACGCTCACCAGGCCGGATGGTGCCTGGGCCCCGGCCGGCGGGCGGGCCGGCGTGCACACCGAGCACCTGGCCTACCTGCTGGCGGAGATGCAGGTGCTGCACCGCGCCCACCCCGGAGCGAAGTGGTGAGCGCGAGGAGTGCAGCGCAGCGGAGCCCCGCAGTCGCGAACGAAGACGGCAGGGTGAGTGACGCGCGGGAGGCCGCCGCGAGTGTGGTGGACCCGGAGATCCGGGTCATCACCATCGACGAGCTGGGCATCCTGCGCGCGGTCGAGGAGGATCCGGCCAGTGGTCGGGTCACCGTCACCATCACCCCGACCTACACCGGTTGCCCGGCCATGGACGTGATCCGGGCGGACATCCGCCGCGCGCTCGCTGCCGCCGGCTACCCGGACGCGGAGGTCCAGACCGTCTACAGCCCACCGTGGAGCACCGACTGGATCTCCGAGGGTGGGCGGGCCAAGCTTGCCGCCGCCGGGATCGCCCCGCCGGCCCCGGTGCCCACCGCAGGCGTCGTGTCGCTGACGCTCGCGGTCCGCTGCCCGCAGTGCGGTTCGCCGGACACCGAGCAGGTCAGCCGGTTCGGCTCCACCGCGTGCAAGGCGTTGTGGCGGTGCCGTTCCTGCTCCGAACCCTTCGACCACCTGAAGGCGCTGTGACTGTCACCATCACCCGCCCGGTTCGCCGCCGGCCGGTCTTCCACCCGTTGTCAGTCGCCGCCGTCGACCGGCTCACCGACGACTCCGTGGCGGTGACCTTCGCCGTACCCGAGGAACTGCGGGAAACGTTCGCGTTCCGCGCCGGTCAGCACCTCACGGTGCGGCGGCCCGCAGAGGACGGCACGGACGTGCGCCGGTCGTACTCGATCTGCTCCACCCCCGATGACCTGGCCCGGCACGGCCGGTTGCGGATCGGGGTGCGGGAGATCCCCGGCGGTGCCTTCTCGGCCTTCGCCTGTGGGGCGTTGCGCGGGGGCGACACCGTCGAGGTGCTGCCGCCGCTGGGCACGTTCACCACGGCGTTCGCGCCGGACCGGACCCGGCACTACGGCGCGGTCGTCGCCGGCTCCGGCATCACCCCGGTGCTCGCGCTCGTCGCGACCGCCCTGGCCGTCGAGCCGGCCAGCACCTTCACCCTTGTGTACGGCAACCGCACGGCGAACACTGTGATGTTCGCCGAGGAGTTGGCCGACCTGAAGAACCGCTATCCCACCCGGCTGCACCTGGTGCACGTCCTCTCCCGGGAGCAGGGCGAAGCGCCGTTGCTCTCCGGTCGGATCGACACCGAGCGGCTGAGCCGGTTGCTGGACACGATCGTGCCGGGCGACCTGATCGAGGAGTGGTTCCTCTGCGGCCCGTACGGGATGGTCGTCGACATCCGGGAAGTGCTGACCGGGCGCGGGCTGCCCGAGTCGGCGGTGCGCACCGAACTGTTCCATGTCGACGCGCCGCCGGAGCCGGTGCGCCGACCCGTCGACCAGGCGGGCGCCGGGGCCGAGGTGACGATAGTGCTCGACGGACGGTCGTCGAGCTTCACGATGGGCCGCGAGGAACGGGTGCTTGACGCCGCGCTGAAGGTGCGCGGCGAACTGCCGTACGCCTGTAAGGGTGGCGTCTGCTCGACCTGCAAGGCGAAGGTCGTCGACGGCGCCGTCACGATGGCCCGGAACTACGCCCTGGAGCCCGACGAGCTGGCCGCCGGCTATGTGCTGACCTGCCAGTCCAGCCCGACCACCGACAAGCTCACCGTCGACTACGACGCCTGACGGTGCGTTTCAGCCGCCCCCACCCCGCCGATCTTGCAGTTTCGGTCGTCGACATGCGCGGAATGCACCATGTGTCGCGACAGGAAGTGCAAGATCGGCGGGGAGGGTTTGGTGGCGACCCCGCTCCAGCGCGATCCTTGCGTGTGCGGAGCGGATCACAGCCCTCAGCACCCCTCAGGGCCATGGCGTGTGACCGGCGTAGGCTCGGGTTGTGACGGTGAGCCGGGAGATCGACGACATCCTGCAGCGCGGCGCGGACGGTGGGCGGATCACGCCCGAGGAGGCGCTGCTGCTCTACACCGAGGCGCCCTTCCACGCGTTGGGCGAGGCGGCGGACGCGGTGCGTCGGCGACGCTACCCGGACAACGTCGTCACGTACCTGATCGACCGCAACATCAACTACACCAACGTCTGCGTGACGGCGTGCAAGTTCTGCGCCTTCTACCGCGCGCCCAAGCACAAGGAAGGGTGGACCCACCCGACCGAGGAGATCCTGCGCCGGTGCGGCGAGGCGGTCGAGCTGGGCGCCACCCAGGTGATGCTCCAGGGCGGGCACCACCCGGACTACGGCGTGGAGTACTACGAGGAGCTGTTCTCCTCGGTCAAGCAGGCGTACCCGCAGCTCGTCATCCACTCGATCGGCCCCAGCGAGATCCTGCACATGGCGAAGGTCTCCGGGGTGAGCCTGGACGAGGCCATCGCCCGGATCAAGACCGCCGGCCTGGACTCGATCGCCGGCGCCGGGGCGGAGATGCTCCCCGAGCGGCCGCGCAGGGCCATCGCGCCCCTGAAGGAGTCGGGCGAGCGCTGGCTGGAGGTCATGGAGCTGGCCCACCGGCAGGGCATCGAGTCGACGGCCACCATGATGATGGGCACCGGCGAGACGCACGCCGAGCGGATCGAGCACCTGCGCATGATCCGGGACGTGCAGGACCGCACCGGCGGGTTCCGGTCCTTCATCCCGTGGACGTACCAGCCGGAGAACAACCACCTGAAGGGCCGCACCCAGGCGACCACGCTGGAATACCTGCGCCTGGTAGCGGTGGCCCGGCTCTTCTTCGAGACCGTGCCGCACCTGCAGGCCTCCTGGTTGACCACCGGCAAGGACGTCGGTCAGCTCGCGTTGCACATGGGTGTGGACGACCTCGGCTCGATCATGCTCGAGGAGAACGTCATCTCCTCCGCCGGTGCCCGGCACCGCTCCAACCTGCACGAGCTGATCGGCATGATCCGCTCCGCGGACCGGATCCCGGCGCAGCGCGACACTCTCTACCACCGGCTCGCCGTGCACCACACGCCGGCTGACGACCCGACCGACGAGCGGGTGGTCTCGCACTTCTCCTCGATCGCGCTGCCCGGCGGCGGCGCTGGCCGACCCCTGCCCCTGGTCGACGTCAGCTGACTGTCGACGCCCGGCCGTTCGGCTGATCGACGCTCGTGCTCCCGCCGGATCACCCCCCGGCGGTACGGGTGGTCCCCGCCGCCGCAGCGTCAGGCTCTCCGGTTCGGGGCTGGTGGAGATGATCGTCGGCGGCTAGCGTCCCGGCTCATATCCGTCGCCACCGTCGACGGAGGGGGCTGTCCTCCATCGGCCCGCTGCGGGTCGTTCATATAACGCACGGCAGTACGGGCGGGATGGGTGACCATCCCGCCCGTACTGTCTGCCCAGCTCGGGCCGGACGGATGAAAACGGGTCCGCCTGCTGGCGTGGAAGATCGGCCTCCGATAGCGTCCGCTCGTTCCGCAACCATTCTTTCTTCCCTACCCCCCGGGGGACTGATGACAGCGTTCCACCGCTCGACGCTGGTTCGCGCCAGTGTCGTGGCGCTGCTCGCGGCCGGCGGCATCGCCGCCGTCGCCGCCCCGGTGCTGGCGGCCGAGCAGGCCGATCTGGCCCTGGTGCCGGTCAGCTACAACCTGGCCAAGGGTGTCACTGAGGCAAAGAGCAAGCCGTTCAAGTTCACCGTCGACAACACCCGGAGCGAGGAAGACGCCAAGGGTGTCAGCTACACAGTGGACACCAGCAAGCTGAAGACGAACAAGGTCCGGGTAGTGGTGCCCGACGGCTGCCGGGTGAACGGCACGAAGTTCACCTGCCGCCTCGGCGACCTGGCCGCCGGCACCAGCGAGGACTTCGGTATCCCGATCTTCTCCACCGGCGGCAAGGGTGCCGCGGGCACCCTGGTGGTCACCATCCGCTCGACCACCGAGGACCCCAACAAGGAAGACAACAGGGTCGCGCACGACATCACCGTCACCGAGCCGGGGTACGACCTGACCAGCTGGGTGCAGGACGTCAACGCGAACGTCGTGCTGAACGGCGTCAACGGCGACGACCCCGACCTGCGGCCGGTGCGGCCGGGCGAGACGGTGCCTGTCGACTGGGCGGTCTACAACGACGGCAGCCGCAAGGCCACCGGCCTCGCCTACGTGCTCACCCTCCCGGCGGGCGTCACGTTCGACACCCTGCCGGACACGTGCACCACGCAGACCTTCGGCGTGGTGCAGGCGCTCTGTCAGGACGACGGCGCGGTGATCCGGCCCGGTGACTACTACACGGCGGACATCAGGGTGACAGTCGGCAAGGACGTCACCGAGCCCGTGCTGCGGGTCGGCGAACTGGTGGCGCACGGTCTGGACGCGGCAGCGGGCCAGCCCGAGGAGCAGCCGCGACGGGCCAGCACCGCTCAGCGGAAGACCTTCACCGAGGTGGACGAGGGCGACAACCAGGCGATCTTCGACGTCTTCGTCGACCAGTCAGTGGAACCGACGCCGACGCCCACCCCGACGGTCACGCCGACCCCGACGCCGACGGTCACCCCGACCGTGACGCCGACGGTCACCCCGACCGTGACGCCGACCCCGACGCCGACGGTCACGCCGACCCCGACGGAGACGCCCACGCCGACCGAGACGCCGACCCCGACGCCGACGGTCACGCCGACCCCGACGGAGACGCCGACCCCGACCGAGACGCCGACCCCGACGCCGACGGTCACCCCGACCGCGACGCCGACGCCGAGCCCGACGGTCACCCCGACCGCAACGCCGACGCCGACCGCGACGCCGACGCCGACCGCGACGGCAACGCCGACCGCGACCGCGACCCCGACCGCGACGCCGACGGCAACGCCGAGCCCGACGGTCACGGCAACGCCGACGGCGACGCCGAGCCCGACGGTCACGCCGACGCCGACCGAGACGGTCAGCCCGACGCCGAACCCGAGTGGTACGCCGACGCCGGGCACCACCGTCTCGCCGGGTGCCGGTGGCGGCTCCGGTGGTGGTGGTTCGGGTGGTGGCGGCCTGCCGGTCACCGGTGTGCAGGTCGGGCTGATCGGTGGGATCGGTGTGATCATCCTGCTGGTGGGCGGGGCACTGCTGGTGCTCACCCGACGCCGCAAGGTGGTTCTGGTTTCGCCGTCCGACGAGAAGTCGACCGACTGACACCGGCACGCTGACCGGTCGCGGGCGGGAGGGGCGCGACCGCGACAGGTGTGATGGCAACAGGCGTTCCGACCGGAGGGTCAGGAACGTGAGGGCGGGGTGGGCGACCACCCCGCCCTCACGCGTGCGGCGCCACCCAGCGAGCGTCGGTTGGCGGGCGGCTGGCAGAGTGAAGGGGTGAGCCGTACCCCGCAGGGCCAGCGCGCCAGTCTGGACAAGCAGCCGCACGAGGTCGCCGCGATGTTCGACGGCGTGGCAGAGCGTTACGACCTGACCAACACGGTCATCTCGCTGGGCCAGGACCGCTCCTGGCGCCGGGCCACCAGGGCGGCGCTCGGGCTGCGGCCTGGTGAGCGGGTGCTGGACGTGGGCGCGGGCACCGGCGTCTCGACGCGTGAGCTGGCCCAGTCCGGGGCGTACGCGGTGGGGGCCGACCTGTCGCTGGGCATGCTGTACGCGGGCAAGCGGTCCCGGCCCGAGGTGCCGCTGTTGGCTGGTGACGCGCTGCGACTGCCGTTCGCCGACGCCAGCTTCGACGCGGTGACCATCTCCTTCGCGTTGCGCAACGTCAACGACACCGACGCGGCGCTGCGTGAGCTGGCCCGGGTGACCCGGCCGGGTGGGCGGTTGGTGGTCTGTGAGTTCAGCACCCCGGTCAACCCGGTCTTCCGGACGGTCTACCTGTCGTACCTGATGCGGTCGTTGCCGGCGGTGGCCCGCACGGTGTCGAGCAACCCCGAGGCGTACGTCTATCTCGCCGAGTCGGTCCGGGCCTGGCCGGCGCAGTCCGCGCTCGCCGGCCGGGTGGCCGCGGCCGGGTGGGGCCGCGTGGCGTGGCGCAACCTGACCGGTGGTGTGGTGGCCCTGCACCGGGGGATCCGCGAGTAGCGGACCGCCGCACCAGTGGGCATGGACATTGTTCAGGTTCCGCTAATATCAGGCTTTAGTCCACTTTGCCCCGTACGCTTGATCGCATGACCGGAGCAGACCCGGCGGACCCGGTGGCCGCCACCGACGACGACGCGGCCGAACTCATCGCCCAGTTGCGCGAGTTGGCCGGGGCCGACCCGGTGGAGGTCCGGCAGGTGGTCGCCGAGGTGTTGGCGGCGCTGGACCGGGCGGCGGGCGGGGCGCTCCGCGAACATCTGCCGGAGACGATCCGGGTCGACGCGGGCCTGGACGCCGCCAGCTCGGCCTGACACCTGACCGCTGTGGACGGTGGGGAACTGTCACATCAGCGAGTTAGGTACCCCTGATCCTGCGCTGGTATGACGCCGGTCATACACTCGTCCCGTCTGGCTTGTGAAGCATTTCACGAGCGTGCGGGAGGAGGCGCGAATGACCGCGGTGGAACACGACGCCGACGTCATCGTCGTAGGCGCCGGTCCCGGTGGATCAGCGACTGCGTACCACCTGGCCCGGCATGGCGTACGGGTGCTGCTGCTGGAGAAGACCGAGTTCCCCCGGGAGAAGGTCTGCGGCGACGGGCTGACCCCGCGCGCGGTGCGCCAGCTCATCCGGATGGGTGTGGACACCTCGCCCGAGGCCGGCTGGCTGCACAACCGCGGCCTGCGGGTCATCGGCGGTGGGGTGCGCCTCGAACTGGACTGGCCGGAGCTGGCCAGCTTCCCCAACTACGGTCTGGTGCGCACCCGACTGGACTTCGACGACCTGCTCGCCCAACGGGCGGTGGCCGCCGGCGCGAAGCTGCGGACCAGCGTCAACGTGCTGGGCCCGGTGCTCGACGGCGACGGCCGCGTCACCGGCGTCGAGGCTGAGGTCGGCCCGGGCAAGGAGCCCACCACCTTCCACGCGCCGCTCGTCGTCGCGGCGGACGGCGTCTCCGGGCGGTTCCCGCTCGCGCTCGGGCTGGCCAAGCGGGAGGACCGGCCGATCGGCGTGGCCGTCCGCCGCTACTACCGCTCCCCGGCCAAGCACGAGGACAACTACCTGGAGTCCTGGCTGGAGCTGCGCAGCAAGGACAGCGGCGACAACCTGCTTCCCGGGTACGGCTGGATCTTCGGCCTCGGCGACGGGCGGGTGAACGTCGGCCTCGGCGTGCTCAACTCGTCCTCGGCGTTCGGCAAGACCAACTACCGCCGGCTGCTCACCGACTGGCTCGCCAACACCCCGGAAGACTGGGGGATGACCGACGAGACGAACGCCGACGGCCCGATCCTCGGTGCCGCGCTGCCGATGGGCTTCAACCGGGTGCCCCACTACACCAGGGGTGTGCTGCTCGTCGGTGACTCGGGCGGCATGGTCAACCCGTTCAACGGCGAGGGCATCGCGTACGCCATGGAGTCCGGCGAACTGGCCGCGGAGGTCATGGTCCAGGCCCTCGCCCGGCCGGCCGGCCCGGAGCGGGAGCGCGCGCTGCTGGCGTACCCGAACGAGCTGAAGGCCCGGCTCGGCGGCTACTACCGGCTGGGCGGCATCTTCGTGAAACTGATCGGCCGCCCCGAGATCATGCGGATCGCCACCAAACACGGCATGCCGCACCCGACGCTGATGCGTTTCGTGCTCAAGCTGTTGGCCAACCTGACCGACCCGCGTGGCGGGGACGCGATGGATCGGGTCATCAACGCGATGACGAAAGCCGCCCCAGCCGTGTAAATAGGACGGCATCGGCGCTGGTCAAGGCCCGATGCTGACAAAGATCGACCCCCGCCGACTGCCACTGCGAGGGACGTGAATAGTGTGATTTTCGTCAAGCACCGAGGGCAGGGAAGGACGAGCAGGAGAAAACGATGTCGCTCTCGCCTTATGCACCGATCATCGGGCTGTTCGCCCTCGCCGCGGCGTTCTCGCTGTTTTCCGTTGGCGCCGCGCGTTTCGCCGGTCCCCGTCGCTACAACAAGGCCAAACTCGAAGCTTACGAGTGCGGCATCGAGCCCAGCCCGCAGCCGGTCGGCGGCGGGCGGTTCCCGATCAAGTTCTACCTGACGGCGATGCTCTTCATCGTCTTCGACATCGAGATCATCTTCCTCTACCCCTGGGCGGTCTCGTTCGACGCTCTGCCGATCTTCGGCTTCGTGGAGATGGTCCTGTTCATCGTCGCGGTCTTCGTTGCGTACGCCTACGTGTGGCGGCGCGGCGGCCTGGACTGGGACTGAGGAAGGAACGTCAGATGGGCATCGAGGAGAAGCTTCCCGCCGGCGTCCTGCTCACCTCGGTGGAGAAGCTGGTCAACTGGTCTCGGAAGTCGTCCGTGTGGGGCGCCACCTTCGGCCTGGCCTGCTGCGCCATCGAGATGATGGCAGCCGGTGGTCCGCACTACGACATGGGCCGCTGGGGCATGGAGGTCTTCCGGGCGTCGCCCCGGCAGGCCGACCTGATGATCGTGGCCGGCCGGGTGAGTCAGAAGATGGCCCCGGTGCTGCGCCAGATCTACGACCAGATGGCCGAGCCGCGCTGGGTGCTCTCGATGGGCGTCTGCGCCAGCAGCGGCGGCATGTTCAACAACTACGCGATCGTGCAGGGCGTCGACCACGTGGTGCCCGTCGACATGTACCTCCCCGGCTGCCCGCCCCGGCCGGAGATGCTGATCGACGCGATCCTCAAGCTCCGCGAGAAGATCATGTACGAGCCGCTGGGCCCGAACGGTCGCAAGATGCTCGCCGCCCGCCAGGAGCGCGGTGACGTCCCGGTCGTGCCGTACGGCTCGATGCCCTCCTCGTACCGCAGCGACAAGGCCCGGCGTGCCGAGTGGACCCGGGCGGTCCGCGAGGGCCGCGAGGAGCAGCTGCGCATCGAGAACTGGATGAACGCTCAGAACCACCTCCACCCGCAGGCAGGCCCGAAATGACGTCACCCACTGACAAGCCGAACGACGGCGGGGTGCCGGTGCCGGTCACGCCGGTCGGCGCCACGAGTGGTGCCCCCGCCGAACTTCCGCCGGCCAGCCCGGCCGGTCGCGGGATGTTCGGCAACCAGGGCACCGGCGACGTGTCCGGCTACGGCGGCCTGGTCCGCCAGCGCCAGCCCGTCGAGGAGGCGTCCCGGCCGTACGGGGGCTACTTCGACGAGGTCCGCGACGCGCTGGAGGAGGCGTACCCGGCCTTCGCCGACGCGATCGAGAAGGTCGTCGTCGACCGGGGTGAGCTGACCCTGCACGTACGCCCCGAGCGGATCGCCGAGGTCTGCCAGGTGATGCGGGACGACCTTGCGCTGCGGTTCGAGCTGTGCTCCTCGGTGTCCGGTGCGGACTACCTGGGTGCCGACGAGCGCCGGTTGCACGTGATCTACCTGCTCACCTCCATGACGTACCGGCGGCGGGTCCGGCTGGAGGCCGCGGTCTCCGTCGAGGCCCCGCACCTGCCCAGCGTGACGGCCATCTACCCGACGGCGGACTGGCAGGAGCGGGAGGCGTACGACATGTTCGGCATCGTCTTCGACGGTCACCCCAGCCTCACCCGGATCCTCATGCCGGACGACTGGGAGGGCCACCCGCAGCGCAAGGACTACCCGCTCGGCGGCGTCCCCGTCGAGTACAAGGGCGCGGAGATCCAACCGCCGAACGAGCGGAGGTCGTACCAGTGACGACGTCGAACTACGCCAGCGAGCGCGAGACCGACGAGGGCCGGGTCTTCACCGTCACCGGTGGGGACTGGGACACGATCGTCGCGGGCACCGACCCGATCAACGACGAGCGGATCGTGGTCAACATGGGTCCGCAGCACCCGTCCACGCACGGGGTGCTGCGGCTGATCCTGGAGCTGGAGGGCGAGACGGTCCGCGAGGCCCGTTCGGTCGTCGGCTACCTGCACACCGGCATCGAGAAGAACCTCGAATACCGCAACTGGGTCCAGGGCTCGACCTTCGTGACCCGGATGGACTACCTCGCCCCGATCTTCAACGAGACGGCGTACGCCCTCGCCGTCGAGAAGCTGCTCGGCATCACCGACGACATCACCGAGCGGGCCACCACGATCCGCGTGCTGATGATGGAGCTCAACCGGATCTCGTCGCACCTGGTCTGGCTGGCCACCACCGGCATGGAGCTGGGCGCGATCTCGATCATGTTGTACGGCTTCCGCGAGCGGGAGTACATCCTCGACATCTTCGAGACCATCACCGGCCTGCGGATGAACCACGCGTACGTGCGGCCGGGTGGTGTGGCGCAGGACGTGCCGGACGACGCGATCCGCAAGATCCGTGAGTTCCTCAAGATGATGCCGAAGAAGCTCAAGGAGTACGAGGACCTCCTCTCCGGCCAGCCGATCTGGACCGAGCGGACGAAGGGCGTCGCGGTGCTGGACGTCACCGGCTGCGTGGCCCTCGGCATCACCGGCCCGGTGCTGCGCTCCGCCGGGCTCGCCTGGGACCTGCGCAAGACCATGCCGTACTGCGGCTACGAGACGTACGAGTTCGACGTGCCGACCCACCCCGACGGTGACGTGTGGGGCCGCTACCAGGTCCGGCTCGCCGAGATCCGGGAGTCGATGAAGCTTGTCGAGCAGGCGCTGGACCGGCTCCGCCCGGGCCCGGTGATGGTCGCCGACCGCAAGATCGCCTGGCCGGCGCAGTTGGCCATCGGCGTGGACGGCATGGGCAACTCGCTCGAGCACGTCGCGAAGATCATGGGTCAGTCGATGGAGTCGCTGATCCACCACTTCAAGCTCGTGACCGAAGGCTTCCGGGTTCCGCCCGGCCAGGTGTACGTGGCCATCGAGGCGCCCCGCGGCGAGCTGGGCGTCCACGCGGTGTCCGACGGTGGCACCCGGCCCTACCGGGTGCACTACCGGGAGCCGAGCTTCGTCAACCTGCAGGCCCTCCCGGCGATGGCCGAGGGCGGTCTGATCGCCGACGTGATCGCCGGCGGCGCCTCGTTGGACCCGGTGATGGGTGGGTGTGACCGATGACGACGACTTTCACTGACGAGACCCGGGAGCGGGCGCGCGAGATCATCGCCCGTTACCCGGCGGACCGGTCCCGCTCGGCGCTGCTGCCGTTGCTGCACCTGGTCCAGGCCGAAGAGGGGTACGTCTCCCCGGCCGGGGTCACGTTCTGCGCCGAGGTGCTGGGGCTGAACAAGGCCCAGGTCGGCGCGGTGGCCACCTTCTACACGATGTACAAGCGCAAGCCGACCGGTGACTTTCTGGTCAGCGTCTGCACCAACACGATGTGCAACGTGCTCGGTGGCCAGGAGGTCTACGACACCCTCGCCGAGCACCTGGGCGTCGGGCACGACGAGACCACAGCGGACGGCACTATCACGCTGGAGCACGCCGAGTGCTTGGCGGCGTGCGACTACGGCCCGGTGATGACCGTCAACTACGACTTCTTCGACGGCGTGGACGCCTCCACTGCGGTCGGTGTTGTCGACGAGCTGCGGGCCGGCGGCCGGCCGATGCCGACCCGGGGCGCCCGGCTCTGCACGCTCAAGGAGATGGCGGTTCAGCTCGCCGGTTTCGCCGACGAGCGCGACGGTGCGGTCGCCGACGGTGGGCCGGGTGAGCCGACCCTGCGAGGGCTGCGGCTTGCCCAGCAGCACGGCGTCTCGGTGCCGGGCTTCGACCCGAACACCCCGATCCGTAGCAAGGCCGAGGCCGACAAGGCCGCCGCCGAGGCGAAGGCGAAGGCGGAGGCAGCCAAGCCGGCGCCCGTCGAGGCCAGCGCGGCTCCGGTGAAGGGTGGCGACGGGGCCTCCGCCCCGACCGGGGCAGCCGGGGTCACCGCGCCGGCGAAGCAGGCAGAGACCACCGTGCCGGCGAAGCCGGCGGACACCACCGGCAGCACCACGCGGGACGTCAAGGCACCCGACGACAAGTCGCCGCAGGTGCGTACCGCCGAGACCCGGCAGCCGGACGCCGACACCGCAGTGCCGGACGCTCCCGGCACGAAGGTCCCGGTGGATCGCTCCGGCACCGCGCCCGAGGCCGACGACGCACTGTCGGCCGAGGCCGCGGGCGTGGCGGCGAACGCGCCAGCCGGCGACGGCAAGCCCGCCGGCGACGGAGCCGGGGCGCAGGAGCGCAACCTCACCGAAGCGAAGGCTGGAACGGACGCCGACGGCGCCGGAGCGGCCGATGCGAACGAAACGGGGGCCCAGAAGTGACCACTCCCCGCCCGGAGACGCTGGCCAAGCTGACGCCGGTGCTGACCAAGCGCTGGCTGTCGCCGGACGCCTGGCAGATCGGCACGTACGAGCAGCTGGACGGCTACGCCGCGCTGCGCAAGGCACTGAAGGCCCACCCGGACGACCTGATCCAGCTGATCAAGGACTCCGGGCTGCGGGGCCGAGGTGGCGCCGGCTTCCCGACCGGCCTCAAGTGGGGCTTCATCCCGCAGGGCGACGGTAAGCCGCACTACCTGGTGGTCAACGCCGACGAGGGCGAGCCGGGCACCTGCAAGGACCTGCCGCTGATGACCCACGACCCGCACGCGCTGGTCGAAGGCGTGATCATCGCTTCGTACGCGATCCGGGCCGCCCGCGCCTACATCTACATCCGGGGCGAGGCGGTGCACGCCGCGCGGCGGCTGCGCAACGCGGTCCAGGAGGCGTACGACAAGGGTTACCTGGGCCGGAACATCCTGCGCAGCGGCTACGACCTGGAGCTGGTGGTGCACTCCGGCGCCGGGGCGTACATCTGCGGCGAGGAGACGGCGCTGCTGGACTCGCTGGAGGGGTTCCGGGGTCAGCCCCGGCTGCGCCCGCCGTTCCCGGCCACCCACGGCCTGTACGCGAGCCCGACAGTGGTGAACAACGTCGGCACCATCGCCAGCGTGCCGCCGATCGTGCTCGGTGGGGCCGACTGGTGGAAGAGCATGGGCACCGAGAAGTCCTCCGGGCCGATGATCTACTCGCTTTCCGGCCGGGTCGCCAACCCGGGCCAGTACGAGTGCTCGATGGGTGTCACGCTGCGCGAGCTGCTGGAGCTGGCCGGTGGCATGCAGCCCGGCCACAACCTGCGGTTCTGGACGCCGGGTGGCTCGTCCACCCCGCTGCTCGCCGCCGAGCACCTGGACGTGCCACTCGACTTCGAGGGGGTGGCGGGCGCCGGGTCGATCCTCGGCACCACTGCCACCCAGATCTTCTCCGACCAGGACTGCCCGGTGTACGCGACGTACCGGTGGCTGGAGTTCTATCACCACGAGTCGTGCGGCAAGTGCACCCCGTGCCGTGAGGGCAACTACTGGATGGTCCGGGTCTACCGGCGGATCCTCGCCGGTCAGGGCACCCACGAAGACCTGGACACCCTGCTGGACACCTGCGACAACATCCTCGGCCGCTCGTTCTGCGGCCTGGGTGACGGCGCGACCAGCTCGGTGACCTCGTCGTTGCAGTACTTCAAGCAGGACTACCTCGACTACATCGAGGGACGTACCGCGCCGAAGCTCTCCGACAAGCAGCTGGTTGGAGCTCACTGATGAGCGCGAGGAATGAGCTTGCGAGTCCCGCAGTCGCGAATGGAAGGCGGCTCTGATGACGGACGTAGCAAAGCAGACCGAGACGGTCACCCTCACCATCGACGGCGTCGAGGTCACCGCCCCCAAGGGGACGCTGCTGATCCGGGCCGCCGAGCAGATGGGCACCGAGATCCCCCGGTTCTGCGACCACCCGCTGCTGGCCCCGGCCGGCGCCTGCCGGCAGTGCCTGGTCGACGTGGAGGGGCAGCGCAAGCCGGTCGCCTCCTGCACCCAGACCGTCGCCGACGGCATGGTCGTGCGGACCCAGCTCACCTCCCCGGTGGCCAAGAAGGCGCAGGAGGGGGTGATGGAGCTGCTGCTGCTCAACCACCCGCTGGACTGCCCGATGTGTGACAAGGGCGGCGAGTGCCCGCTCCAGAACCAGGCGATGTCCACCGGTCGCACCGACTCGCGCTTCCACGAGCACAAGCGGGAGTACGAGAAGCCGATGGCGATCAGCAGCCAGGTGCTGCTGGACCGTGAGCGGTGCGTGCTCTGCCAGCGGTGCACCAGGTTCTCCGAGGAGATCGCCGGCGACAAGTTCATCGACCTGATGGGCCGGTCGTCCTCCGAGGAAATCAACATCTACCGGGACGACGCGTATGGGGCTGAGGTCGACGCCGGCAGTGCCGACGGCACCGGCGCGGGCGCCGGTGATGTCCCGTTCAACTCCTACTTCTCCGGCAACACCGTGCAGATCTGCCCGGTGGGTGCGCTCACCGGTGCCCAGTACCGCTTCCGGGCCCGCCCGTTCGACCTCGTCTCCAGCCCGAGCGTCTGTGAGCACTGCTCGGCCGGCTGCGGGCAGCGCACCGACTGGCGGCGCGGCAAGGTGCTGCGCCGGTTGGCCGGTGACGAGCCGGCGGTGAACGAGGAGTGGAACTGCGACAAGGGTCGCTGGGGCTTCCAGTACACCCGGGCCGCCGACCGGCTGACCACCCCGCTGGTCCGCGACGAGCACACCGGCGAGCTGCGCGAGGCGTCCTGGAGTGAGGCGCTCACCGTCGCCGCCGAAGGGCTGCACATCGCGCGGGAGAGCGGGCAGGGCACCGCGGTGCTCACCGGCGGTCGGCTGACCGTCGAGGACGCGTACGCGTACGCCAAGTTCGCCCGGGTCGCGTTGAACACCAACGACATCGACTTCCGGGCCCGGCCGGTCTCCCGCGAGGAGGCCGATTTCCTGGCCAGCTCGGTCGCCGGGGTCACCGACGTCACCTACACCGACGTGGAGAACGCGCCGGCGGTGGTGCTCGTCGGCCTGGAGCCCGAGGAGGAGTGCCCGATCCTCTTCCTGCGGCTGCGCAAGGCGTACCTGAAGAAGACCCTGACGGTGTACGCGCTGGCACCCTTCGCCACCCGCGGCCTGGAGAAGCTCGGTGCCAAGCTGGCCCGGGTGGTGCCGGGCGAGGAGGCGAGCGTGCTCGCCGAGCACGCCACCGTGAGCGAGGCGTTGAGCGCACCGGGCGCGATCCTGATCGTCGGTGAGCGGTTGGCCACCGTGCCGGGTGGGCTCTCCGCCGCGGCGGACGTGGCCCGGCGTACCGGCGCGAAGCTGGCCTGGGTGCCGCGGCGCGCTGGTGACCGCGGCGCTGTCGACGCGGGCTGCCTGCCCAACCTGCTCCCCGGTGGACGCCTGGTCACCGAGCCGGCCGCCCGGGCCGAGCTGGGTGAGGCGTGGGACATCCCGGCCGGGGTGATCCCGAGCCAGGCTGGTCGGGACACCGACGGCATCCTGGCCGCGGCCGCCAACGGGCAGCTCGGCGCGCTTGTCGTCGGCGGTGTCGACCCGGCTGATCTGGCCGACCCGCGACTGGCCGAGTCCGCCCTGGACGCGGTGCCGTTCCTGGTCAGCCTCGAGCTGAAGGCCAGCGCGGTGACCCGGCGGGCGAACGTGGTGCTGCCGGTCGCGCCGGTGGCCGAGAAGGCCGGCAGCTTCCTGGACTGGGAGGGTCGGCTGCGCCCGTTCGAGCCGGTGCTGAACACGGCGGCGATGACCGACGGCCGGGTGCTCGACGCGCTGGCCGCACTGCTCGACGTGCGCCTCGGCACCGCCGACGTGCCGAGCGTGCGTCGCGAGCTGGGCACGTTGCCGGCGACGCGGATGTCCCGACCGGCCGCGCCGTCGGTCGCGCCGGGCCGGGTGCCGCAGCCGAACGCCGGGGAGGCCGTGCTGGCCACCTGGCACCAGCTGGTGGACCTCGGCACCCTGACCGAGGGCGACGAGAACCTCGCCGGAACCGCCCGCCCGCCGGTGGTCCGCCTGGGTAAGGGCACCGCCGAGGCGCTCGGTGTGGTCGACGGTGACGCGGTCACTGTCGGCACCGACCGGGGGGCTCTCACCCTGCCGGCGGAACTCACCGAGATGCCGGACGGCGTGGTCTGGCTGCCGACCAACTCACCCGGCTCGACAGTGCGGCGCAGCCTCGGGGCGACGTCCGGCGCGGTCGTCCGGATCTCCGTCCCCGCACCCGGTGCGGCCATCCCGGCCGGCCGTGTGGCGGCCGACGAGACCGGCCTCCCGGGTCCACTCCTCACGTCCGGGGGTAACCAGTGAGTGCGATCTTCCTCGCCCAGGATCCGACGTTGGCCGACTTCGGCCGGGATCCGTGGTGGCTGGTTCTCGGCAAGATCGTCTTCGCGTTCGCCTTCGGTCTGCTGGCCACGCTGCTCGGCGTCTGGTTCGAACGACGCGTGGTCGGCTACATGCAGGTGCGGCCCGGCCCCAACCAGGTCGGCCCGTTCGGTCTGCTGCAGACCCTCGCCGACGGCCTGAAGATGGCCTTCAAGGAGGACATCCTGCCGAAGGCGGCCGACAAGGTCGTCTACTTCTTCGCCCCGACGATCTCGGTGATCTGCGCGGTGACCGCCCTGTCGGTGGTGCCGTTCGGCCCGATGGTGAGCATCTTCGGTCACCACACGCCGTTGCAGGTCACCGATGTGCCGGTGGCGGTGCTGCTGCTGCTGGCCTGCTCGTCGATGGGCGTCTACGGCATCGTGCTGGGCGGTTGGGCCTCCGGCTCGACGTACCCGCTGCTGGGTGGCCTGCGGTCGAGTGCCCAGATGATCTCGTACGAGGTCGCCATGGGGCTCAGCATCGTGGCGGTCTTCATGACCGCCGGCACGATGAGCACCAGCGGCATCGTCGCCGCCCAGGCCCACGGGACGCAGCTCAGCATCGGCGGGTTCGACCTGCCCGCCCCCGGCTGGTACGCGATCCTGCTGCTGCCGAGCTTCGTCATCTTCTTCATCGCCACCGTGGGTGAGACCAACCGGGCGCCGTTCGACCTCCCCGAGGCTGAGTCCGAGCTGGTCGCCGGCTTCATGACGGAGTACAGCTCGCTGAAGTTCGCGCTCTTCATGCTCAGCGAGTACGTCGCGATGGTGACCATGTCCGCGGTCACGACCACGCTGTTCCTGGGCGGCTGGCGGGCACCCTGGCCGATCACCCTCTGGGAGGGCGCCAACTCCGGTTGGTGGCCGATGCTCTGGTTCTTCGGCAAGGTGATCGCCCTGGTCTTCGTGTTCGTGTGGCTACGGGGCACGCTGCCCCGACTGCGCTACGACCAGTTCATGCGGCTCGGCTGGAAGGTGCTGCTGCCGATCAACCTGGTCTGGATCCTGGTCCTGTCGGGCCTGCGCTCCATCGAGGACTGGGACACCAAGGGCAAGGTGATCGCCGTCGGCATCCCGGCGGGCATCCTGCTGATCGCCACGATCCTCTGGCCCAGCCGGCGTCCGAAGCCGACGCCGACGACGCAGGAACAGGTCGACAACCGGCCGCACGGGAGCTTCCCGCTGCCGCCGATGGATCTTCAGGTACCACCGAGCCCGCGTATCACGCGCGTGGTCGCCGAGCGGGAGCCGGCAAACATCGTTGCCGGCTCGGACTCCAGGGAGGTGTGACGTGGGCGCGATCACCGGAACGTTCAAGGGATTCGGTGTCACCTTCTCGCACATGTTCAGGAAGGTCGTCACCACCGACTATCCGTTCAAGCCGCCGGTGTCGGCGCCGCGCTACCACGGGCGGCACATCCTCAACCGGCACCCGGACGGCCTGGAGAAGTGCATCGGCTGCGAGCTGTGCGCCTGGGCCTGCCCGGCGGACGCGATCTACGTCGAGGGTGGCGACAACACCGACGAGCAGCGCTTCTCGCCGGGTGAGCGGTACGCCAGCATCTACCAGATCAACTACGCCCGGTGCATCTTCTGCGGGCTGTGCATCGAGGCCTGCCCGACCCGGTCGCTCACGATGAGCAACGAGTACGAGCTGGCCCGGGACAACCGGCAGGACCTGATCTTCACCAAGGAGCAGCTGCTCGCGCCGTTGCTCGAGGGCATGGAGCAGCCGCCGCACCCGATGCGGCTGGGTGACAGCGAGAAGGACTACTACGTCGGCGCGCTTAACAACCCGGGCACCTCCGCCGGTGCGGAGACGTCCCCGATGGGTCCCGGCCGCTACCAGGTCGAGGAGCACCCCGGCGTGACGTTCCCGGGCGCCGAGCAGGCCGCCCAGCGCGTCGCGGCCGGCAAGGGAGAGGAAGCATGACCACGTCTACGGTGCTGGCCGCGGCGGGTGCGGTGTCGGGAGGTGAGGAGGTCACCTTCTGGATCCTCGGGCCGCTCGCGCTCATCGGCGCGATCGGGATGGTGGCCGCGCGCAACGCTGTGCACTCCGCGCTCTGGCTGGTGCTCACCATGCTCTGCCTGGGCGTGTTCTACGTGCTCCAGGCCGGGCCGTTCATCGGCATGGTGCAGATCATCGTCTACACCGGCGCGATCATGATGCTCTTCCTCTTCGTGCTGATGCTCGTCGGCCGGGACTCCACCGACTCGCTCATCGAGACGTTGCGCGGCCAGCGGGTCGCCGCGATCGTGCTCGGGTTGGGCTTCGCCGGCCTGGTCGGCGGGGCGCTCTACCGGGCGTTGGACGGCACCACGGCGGTCGGCCTGGAGCAGGCCAACGCGGAGGGCAACGTGCAGGGCATCGCCCGACTGCTCTTCACCAAGTACGTCTTCGCGTTCGAGCTGACCTCGGCGCTGCTGATCACCGCGGCGGTCGGTGCGATGGTGCTGGCGCACATCGAGCGCCGCAAGGAGGACAAGGTCGACCAGGTGTCGACGATGCGGGCCCGTTTCGCGCCGGGCAACTACCCCGGCCCCAAGCCGGGCCCCGGCGTCTTCGCGACCTCGTCCTCGGTGGCCACCCCGGCCCTACTGCCGGACGGCCGGCTCTCCGAGCGGAGCACGCCGGACATCCTGCCGGTGCGGGAGCTGACCGCGCAGGAGACCACGCTGAAAGGTACTGACTCATGACGCCTGACTACTATCTGGTGCTCGCGGCGGTGCTGTTCACCATCGGCGCCGCCGGGGTGCTCGTCCGGCGCAACGCGATCGTGCTGTTCATGTGCGTGGAGCTGATGCTCAACGCGGCCAACCTGACGCTGGTCACCTTCAGCCGGATCAACGGTGACCTCAACGGCCAGATCATGGCGTTCTTCGTGATGGTGGTGGCGGCGGCCGAGGTCGTGGTCGGGCTCGCGATCATCATGTCCATCTTCCGGACGCGACGCTCGGCGAGTGTCGACGACGCCAACCTGCTGAAGTACTAGAGGGGTCCACCGGTGGAAGAGACTGTGGAATACGCCCAGGCCACGGGGCTGCTCGGGGGCGTCTGGCTGCTGGTGGCGATCCCGCTGCTCAGCGCGGCCATCCTGCTGCTGCTCGGCCGCCGGGCCGACCGCTGGGGGCACTGGTTGGGCGTCGCCGCCATCGGCGTCGCGTTCGTGCTCGGCCTGAGCTTCTTCTTCCAGCTACGGGGCCTGGAGAACAAGTCCGTCGAGCTGAGCCTCTGGGACTTCATCGCCGTCGGTGATCTGCGCGTCGACTTCGGCCTGCTGTTCGACCCGCTGGCCGCGGTCTTCGTCCTGCTGATCACCGGGGTGGGTTTCCTGATCCACCTGTACGCGGTGGAGTACATGTCGCACGACGCGGGTCGTCGTCGGTTCTTCGCGTACTTCAACCTGTTCGTCGCGGCGATGCTGCTGCTGGTGCTCGGCAACAACTACGTGATGCTGTACTTCGGCTGGGAAGGCGTCGGTCTGGCGTCGTACCTGCTGATCTCCTTCTGGACCGAGCGGCCGAGCGCGGCCACCGCCGGCAAGAAGGCGTTCCTGATGAACCGGGTCGGCGACACGGGCCTGGCCATCGGCATCTTCATCATGTTCGCCACGCTGGGCACCACCCAGTACGACGAGGTGTTCAACGGCGTCGGCGCGCTCACCGGCACCACGGTGCTGGTCCTCGGCCTGTTGCTGCTGCTCGGCGCGGCAGGCAAGTCGGGTCAGTTCCCGCTCCAGGCGTGGTTGCCGGACGCGATGGAGGGCCCGACCCCGGTGTCGGCGCTCATCCACGCCGCCACCATGGTCACCGCGGGCGTCTACCTGATCGCCAGGTCCAACCCGATCTTCTCCGCCAACTCGACGCTGCAACTCGTGGTGGTCAGTGTCGGCGCGCTCACCCTGCTGATCGGCTGCATCATCGGTGCGGCGAAGGACGACATCAAGCGGGTGCTCGCCTGGTCGACGGTGAGCCAGATCGGCTACATGTTCCTCGGTGTCGGCCTCGGCGGCGCGGCGTACGCGCTGGCCATCGTGCACCTGCTGGCGCACGGCTTCTTCAAGGCCAACATGTTCCTGGGCGCCGGCTCGGTCATGCACGGGATGAAGGACCAGGTCGACATCCGCCGCTTCGGTGGGCTGTCCAAGTACATGAAGATCACCTGGTTGACCTTCATGATGGGCTGGCTGGCCATCATCGGCATGTTCCCGTTCTCCGGCTTCTTCTCGAAGGAGCCGATCATCGTGGCCGCCTTCGAGCGGGAGGACTGGACCGCCTGGCTCTTCGGCGGGGCGGCGCTGCTCGGCGCCGGACTCACCGCGTTCTACATGACCCGGCTGTTCGTGCTCACCTTCCACGGCCCGCAGCGGTGGACCGAGGACATCGAGCACCCGCACGAGTCGCCGAAGCTGATGACCATCCCGCTGATCCTCCTGGCGGTCGGGTCGGTCGGCGCCGGCTTCCTGCTCTCCACCTCCGTTCCGGACTGGCTGACGGAGACCGCCGGGCTGGGTGGCGAGCACGCGGAGCACGAGGCGGTCCTCTCGCATTCCGTGATCACCGTGCTGTCGCTGCTCGTCACGGTGCTCGGTGCCGGGCTCGCCTGGTTCCTGTTCCGGGCCGGTACGGCCACCGCGCCGCAGCCGGCCGGGGTGCTCGTCACCGCCGCCAGGCGCAACCTCTACACCGACACGGTCAACGAGGCGGTCTTCGAGAAGCCGGGCATCTTCCTGACCCGGGCGCTCGTGTACCTCGACAACCGGGGCATCGACGGGCTCGTCAACGGGCTCGCCGCCGCGGTCGGCGGGGGCTCGGGTCGCCTCCGCCGGATGCAGACCGGCTTTGTCCGCTCGTACGCCACCTCGATCCTGGCCGGTGCGCTGCTGGTGATGGCGGCGTTCCTGGCGGTGCAGGCGGGGTGGTTGGCGTGATCGACCTCAGTACGCCCGCCCCCGCCGGCGGACCACGCAGTGACGACGGAGGTAAGGCCGCATAATGTCCAACTTCCCGTTCCTCTCGGTGCTCACCGTGGCGCCGCTGGTGGGCGCCCTGGTGGTGGCCTTCCTGCCGCGCCACCGCCCGGAGCTGGCCAAGCAGGTGGCGTTCGTCTGGTCGCTGCTCGTGCTTGTGCTCTCGGTGGTGATGTGGGTCAGCTTCAACGCCGGCGGTGACCGGTTCCAGTTCCGCGAGTCGTACTCGTGGATCCCGAACTGGGGGGTCAGCTTCACCTTCGCCGCCGACGGCATCGCGCTGGTGATGCTGATGCTCATCGCGGTGCTGGTGCCGCTGGTGATCCTGGCGTCCTGGCACGACGCCGATTCGTCGAAGCGGTCGGTGCCCGTCTACTTCGCGCTGCTGCTGGTCCTCGAATGCACGATGATCGGCGTCTTCGCGGCCGCCGACGTCTTCCTGTTCTACGTGTTCTTCGAGGTCATGCTGGTGCCGATGTACTTCCTCATCGGCAGCTACGGCGGCCACCAGCGGCAGTACGCGGCGGTGAAGTTCTTCCTCTACTCGCTCGTCGGCGGTCTGTTCATGCTGGCTGCGGTGATCGGTCTCTGGGTGGTCGGCGGCAAGACCTTCGACTGGCAGGCGCTCACGCAGGTCGACATCAGCACCGGCACCGAGCGGTGGCTGTTCCTCGGCTTCTTCCTCGCGTTCGCCATCAAGGCGCCGTTCTTCCCGTTCCACACCTGGCTGCCCGACGCCGGTGGTGCCGCCCCGGCGGGCGCGGCGGCGCTGCTCGTCGGCGTCCTGGACAAGGTCGGCACCTTCGGCATCCTGCGCTACTGCCTGCCGCTGTTCCCCGAGGCGTCGAAGTGGTTCGCGCCGTGGGCGCTGGCCCTGGGCGTGATCGGCATCATCTACGCGGCGCTGCTGGCGGTCGGCCAGAACGACCTGAAGCGGCTGGTGTCGTACACCTCGATCGCGCACTTCGGCTTCATCGGGGTGGGCATCTTCGCCTTCACCACCCAGGCCGGCACCGGCGCGGTGCTCTACATGCTCAACCACGGGCTGGCCACCGGCCTGCTCTTCCTGGTGGTGGGCATGCTGATCTCCCGGCGCGGCTCGTCGTTGATCAGCGACTTCGGTGGTGCCGGCAAGCTGGTCCCGGTGCTCGCCGGGGTGCTGTTCTTCGCCGGTCTCGCCTCGCTCGCGCTGCCCGGTACGGCGCCGTTCATCTCCGAGTTCCTGGTGCTGATCGGCACCTTCACCGTGAACAAGCCGGTCGCGGTCATCGCCACGCTCGGCATCATCCTGGCCGCCGCGTACGTGCTGTGGATGGTGCAGCGCACCACCCAGGGCACTCTCAACCCGGCGCTGACCGAGGTCGACGGCATGCGCCGGGACCTCAACCTGCGCGAGAAGGTAGTGGTCGCTCCCCTGATCGCGCTGATCGTGCTGCTCGGCTTCTTCCCGAAGCCGGTCACTGACGTGATCAACCCGGCCGTCCAGGCGACAATGGACGACATCGGCAGAACCGACCCGGCCCCGTCCGTGGGTGGCACCGTCCAGGAGGCAGCTCGGTGAGCGCGAGGAGTGAGCTTGCGAGCCCCGCAGTCGCGAACGAAAGGTCGGCATTGTGACCGAGCTGAACCTGCCGTCGATCAACTATTCGGCGATCAGTCCGATCCTGATCATGCTGGGCACCGCGCTGCTCGGCGTGCTGGTCGAGGCCCTGGTGCCCCGGCGCTGGCGGCACGTGGTGCAGTTGACGCTGGCGCTGCTCGCGGTGCTCGCGGCACTGACCATGGTGGTCCTCAACGCCGACGAGCGGATCATCACCGCCGGCCAGGCCCTCGCTATCGACGGCCCGACGCTGTTCCTCCAGGGCGCGATCCTGGTGCTGGCCGCGATGGCGCTGCTGCTGATCGGTGACCGTTCGGTCGAGCGGGGCGGGGCGTTCGTCGCTCAGGCCGCAGTGACCGCCGAGTCGGCCGACGACCGGCGGCAGGCCGAGGGGCGCAACGGTCTCACCGAGGTCTACCCGCTCACCACGTTCGCGATCGGCGGAATGCTGATCTTCGTGGCCGCGAACGACCTGCTCACCATGTTCATCGCGCTGGAGGTCTTCTCCCTGCCGCTCTACCTGCTCTGCGCGCTGGCCCGCCGCCGGCGTCTGCTGAGCCAGGAGGCGGCGATGAAGTACTTCCTGCTCGGCGCGTACGCCTCCGCGTTCTTCCTGTTCGGCGTGGCCCTGATCTACGGCTTCACCGCCGGCATCCCGGGTCGCTCGGCCGGCGTGGACTTCGCCACCATCCACGCGGCGGTGGGCGAGTCGCCGGCCAGTCCGGTGCTGCTCTTCGCCGGCATGGCGCTGCTCGCCATCGGTCTGCTCTTCAAGGCCGCGGCGGCCCCGTTCCACGTGTGGACCCCGGACGTCTACCAGGGCGCGCCGACCCCGGTCACCGCGTTCATGGCGGCCTGCACCAAGGTTGCCGCGTTCGGTGCCCTGCTGCGCGTCTTCCAGGTCGCCTTCGGGGACGCCAACTGGGACTTCACGCCGGTCCTCGGCGCGGTGGCGGTGCTGACGATGCTCATCGGTGCGGTGCTCGCCGTCACCCAGACCGACATCAAGCGGCTGCTCGCGTACTCCTCGATCGCCAACGCCGGCTACCTGCTGGTGGGCGTGCTGGCGCCGAGCCGCGAAGGGCTCGCCGGGACGATGTTCTACCTGGTGGCGTACGGCTTCTCGGTGCTTGCCGCGTTCGCCGTGGTGACGTTGGTGCGGGACGACGACGGCGAAGCCACCCACCTGTCCCGCTGGGCCGGGCTGGGCCGACGGTCGCCGTTCTTCGCCGCGCTGTTCACGTTCATCCTGCTCGCCTTCGCCGGTATCCCGCTGACCAGCGGGTTCACCAGCAAGTTCGCCATCTTCGGGCCGGCGCTCGACGGTGGCCAGGCCTGGCTGGTGATCGCCGGTGTGCTGACCAGCATGGTGCTCGCGTTCCCGTACCTGCGGGTCGTGGTGATGATGTGGCTCTCCGAGCCGGGCGAGTCCACTCCCACCGTCACGGTGCCCGGTGGGCTCACCTCCGCCGCGCTGATGATCGGTGTGTTGGCGACCCTGGTCCTGGGCGTCGCGCCGGCGCCGCTGCTCGATCTGGCTGCCGGAGCCGCTGAATTCGTAAGATGAACGACTGTTCCATCACCGGGGGTCGGCGCGTGTTCACGTGCCGGCCCCCGGTGCGTATCCCCGGGCCGGAGCAGGTCGAACGGGTGTGGCATGGTTGATAGCGTGGTGAATCCGGCGGGCGAGCGTTCAGGTGCCTCCGGCTCCGGCGGTCGGCGGGGTCGGGCGAGCACGAGTCAGTTCGGCGCGCTTGGCCTCAGCCTCGCTGATCCCCGCGTCGAGGCGTCCGTGCTGGGCCTGCTGGACACGGTCGAGGTCGAGTTGCGGGCCAGCGTGGCCAGCGCCGACCCGTTCGTCACCGAGGCTGCCCGGCACCTCGTCGAGGCCGGCGGCAAGCGTTTCCGGCCGTTGCTCGTGGCACTCGGCGCCCAGTTCGGTGATCCGACCGCCAAGATGGTCGTCCCGGCCGCCGTGGTGATGGAGCTCACTCACCTCGCCACCCTCTACCACGACGATGTGATGGACGAGGCCGCCGTCCGCCGGGGTGCGCCGAGCGCGAACTCCCGGTGGACCAACTCGGTCGCCATCCTGGTCGGCGACTACCTCTTCGCCCGCGCGGCGGACATCGCCGCCGATCTGGGCCCCGAGGCGGTCCGGTTGCAGGCGCGCACCTTCGCCCGGCTGGTGCACGGCCAGATCGCGGAGACTGTGGGGCCGCGCGCCGACGACGACCCGGTTGCCCACTACCTGCACGTCATCGCCGAGAAGACCGGCTCGCTGATCGCCACGTCGGCCCGCTTCGGCGGCATGTTCGGCGGCGCGGCTCCGGAGCACGTGGAGGCTCTCGCCGGCTACGGCGAGACGATCGGCGTCGCCTTCCAGCTCTCCGACGACCTGTTGGACATCGCCTCCGAGTCGGTGCAGTCGGGCAAGACCCCCGGCACCGACCTGCGTGAGGGTGTCCCGACGCTGCCGGTGCTCTACGCCCGGGAGGCGGACGACTCCGACGCCTCGTCCGTGCGACTGCGGGAGATCCTGGCTACCGGCCCATTGACCGACGACGCTCTGCACGCCGAGGCGTTGGGTCTGCTCCGGGAGAGCCCAGCGCTCAAGCGGGCCCGGGAGACAGTGCGTAGCTACGCCGAGGATGCCCGCGCGCAACTCGCCCTGCTGCCGCACGGCCCGTCCCGCAGCGCGCTCGAGTCGCTCTGCGACTACATCGCCGACCGCACCAGCTGATTTACACCCCGGCCCGCCGTGGCGGCGGCACGGGTCAGCAGGCGGCTGCCGACGAGCATGAGGGCGGCGGCGAGCAGCATCGCCACCGCCGCGGTGGTCCACATGACCGGATAGCCGAGGTGGGCGGCGAGCGGCCCCAGGCTCAGCGGGCCGAGACAGCCGCCCGCGTACACCCCGGTCTGGGTGATCGAGGTGGCGGCGGCCGGTGACTGTGGGTGCAGCCGGACCACGGCGAAGTTCATCAGGCCGGGCCACGCCCAGCCCAGGCCGAAGCCGAGCACCACGCCGACCATCAGCGGCACCGAGCCGGTGAACGCGAGCAGGCCCAACCCGAGCGCACCGACGAGCAGCATCGCGGCGATGAGGGCGACGTGGCCGCTCTCGCGGCGATCGGCCAACCAGCCGGCACCCACCCGAGCGACAACGCAGACCGCGCTGCCCAGGGTCAGGGTCAGGCCGGCGAGGCCCGGCGACAGCCCACGGGCCGCCGAGGAGTCCACCAGGAACGTGCCCAGCGCGTTGGCCGCGCCCGACGCCAACGTCGCCGCCGCGCCGATCACCACGAGCGCCGACGTCGCCCGCCCGGCACGGGCGGCACCGGCCCGGCGGGCCAGGCCGGGCACCTCCCGGGGTACGGCGGCCAGCGTCGTCAGCGCGGCCACGGCGGCGGCCACGAACGCCCAGCGCCAGCCGGCGGTGAGCGCGATGGTCGGCACCGCCACCCCGGCCAGCAGGGTGGAGACCGGGATGGCGGCCTGCTTGACACCGAACGACAGCCCCTGCCGCCGGGCCGGCACGTGCTGGGTCAGCGCGGTGTTGCTCGCCAACTGGCCGAGCGCGTTCGCTGCGGCGCTGAGCGCCAGCAGGCCGACCAGCACCGGGTACGACCGGGCGACGGCGGCCACGGCGAGCATCGACCCGGCGGCCAGCAGGATGCCGCAGCGTGCGACGACTGCCGGCCCGTACCGCTCGACGAGGCGGCCGGAAGGCACCGAGGCCAGCGCGCTGACCCCGAAGTAGACAGAGACGGCGAGGCCCAGCCCGGCCGGGGAGAAGCCGAGGTCGGTGCCCATCTGCACGGCGAGACCACCGAGCAGGAAGACGGGGAGTACGCAGGCGACAGTGGTGACGACTGCGCCGGCGCTGGCCCGGACCGGGCGGGGTCGGGCGATCGCCGGATCGGGGGTGTGGGAGGTGTCGGTCATCGTTCGGCAAACCTACGTGAACCCCGCTCAGAGCACTCCTGGTGACCGGCGGGGCACTGCCCGTGGATGGTGATCTGGCATCCTCGACCCGAACAGGCATTTCGCACCGGGCCTGTTTTTCATATGGTGTAAGTCCACGGCGGCGGAGGTGGTTGTGCGCGACCCCTTGGCAGAACCTTCGGACCTGATTCGCAGCGTGTCCCGAGCGCTACGGGTGCTGGAGTCGGTCGGTCGTGCCCCGAAGGGCCTGACCGTCAAACAGATCGCCCGGCGCTGCGAGCTGACCGTGGCCACCACCTACCATCTGGTCCGCACCCTCGCCTACGAGGGCTACGTGATCCGTCGCGAGGACGGCACGTACATCGTGGGGTTGGAGGTGGCCGACCGGTACCGGGAGTTGGTGACGGCGTTCCGCGGCCCGCCCGCTGTCGGTGAGACGCTGCGGCGGGCCGCCCTTGACAGCGGCTACAGCCACTTCCTCGGTCGGTTCGTCGGCGGTCAGGTGGCACTCACCGCGGTCGCCGAGGGGCACCGGTCGCCCTACCTGGAGGATCTGGTCCCCGGCTTCGACGAGGGGGCGCACGCGACAGCGCTCGGCAAGTCGCTGCTCGCCACCCTGACCACCGACCAGCGCTACCGCTACCTGCGGGAGTACGGCATGCGCCCGTTCACCACCGCCACGCTGACCACCACCGAGAGCTTCGAGGCCGACCTGGCCGCCGGCGACAGACGCGGCATGCAGTTGGAGATGGGGCAGTTCCGGCAGGGGGTGGCCTGTGCCGCGGTGCTCGTCGCACCGGACAAGGACATGGAACGCCGCGTCGTGCTCGCCTGCGCGTTGCCGGCCAGCGAGATGATGACCTCCGCCCGGGTGGTACGCGCCAAGCTGCTCACAGTGGCCCGCAGCGTGGCCGACGGCATCGCCTCCGACAACTGACCGCCGAGAGGCCCTCTCCCAGGCTGGGAGAGGGCCTCTCGGGGCGGTCCAGCGCCGGACCGCCAGAGCAACGTCAGCGGTCTCTCGGCCCCCGGTGGAACGTCAGCTACCCACCGGGCCGCCGTCGAGGCGCCAGGTGACCACCACGCCCGGCTTGGCGTAGTCACCGTCCGGCCAGTTCGAGGCCGGGTTCTCCACCGAGGCCCCGGTGATCTCGCCCGGGTGCTGCACCGCGACGAACACCGAGCGGTTGTCGCCGGTGATGAACGGGCCGCAGGTCTCCGCGCCGAGCGGCACTGTCAGGAACTGCTTGAGGTGACCCCGCTCCGGGCCCTCCACGGCGGTGGCGAACAGGCCGTCGTTGCTGCCCAGCGCATTGCCGTCGGTGGAGATCCAGAGGTTGCCGGTGGCGTCGAACGCGACGTTGTCGGGGCAGGAGATCGGGGAGACCTTGGTCTTGTCGTACCCGGCGAAGAAGGTCGACGCGTCGGTCGGATCGCCGCAGACGATCGGCAACGACCAGGCGAAGGTCTCCGAGGCGTTGTCGTTGCGGTCCTCGACCAGCTCCAGGATCTGCCCGTGCTTGTTCGCTATACGCGGGTTGGCCTCGTCCGCCTTCGGGTTGCTGCCGACACCGCGGTTGGTGTTGTTGGTGAGCGCCACGTACACCTTGCCGGTGAGCAGGCTCGGCTCGACGTCCTCGGGGCGGTCCATCTTGGTCGCCCCGACCTTGTCACCGGCGAGCCGGGTGAAGGTGAGCACGTCAGCGGCGGTCATCCCGTCGACGAACGACCGGTTGCCGCTGACCAGCTTGACCCAGCGACCCCGCCCGTTGAATGCGCCATCGGTGGGGAGCTTGCCGGAGCCGTCGATCTCGGCGGCGCTGGTCTGGTCGAGCTTCGCCACGTAGAGGGTGCCGGACTCCAGCAGGGTCAGGTTGTGCTTGCGGGCAGCCCAGGAGTTGCCCTTCATGAACTTCTTGTCCGAGACGAACTTGTAGAGGTAGTCGAACCGCTCGTCGTCGCCCATGTACGCGACCACGTGGCCGTCCTTCGCGACGATCACGTTGGCGCCCTCGTGCTTGAACCGGCCCATCGCGGTGTGTTTGCGCGGGCGGCTCTCCGGGTCGAACGGGTCGATCTCGACGACCCAGCCGAACCGGTGTGCCTCGTTGGGGTGCTTCGACAGGTCGAAGCGCTCGTCCGCGCGCTCCCACTTGCGGCTGCCGCTCGGGTACCGGCTGGCGGTGCTGATGCCATAGCGGTCCAACTTCGGCTTCAGCTCGGCCGGGGCGCCGTCGGCGCCGACGAAGTACTGGTTGAAGTTCTCCTCACCGGAGAGGACGGTGCCCCACGGGGTGACACCACCGGCGCAGTTGTTGAGCGTGCCGACGACGGTGCGGCCCTTGGGGTCGGCGGCGGTCTTCAGCCAGGCCGAGCCGGCGGCCGGGCCGGTCAGGTCGAACTTGGTGCTCAGCGCGGTGACCCGCCGGTTGTACGGGCGCGGGCCCTTGTCGACGGGCTTCCACTGCCCGGTGCCGGCGACCCGCTCCAGCTCCACCACAGACATGCCGTGCGCGGCCATGGCGGTGCGCAGCTGCTCCACCGACAGCCCGTCCAGGCCGGGGAAGCCCGGGAACATCAGGTCCTCGTTCGTGTACTCGTGGTTGACCACGAGCAGCGCCCGCCTGCCCTGCTTGTCCAGCGGCAGCACGCCCACGAAGTCGTTGTTGTAGCCGAACTGCTTGGACTGCGCGGCAGCGGTCTGGTGGTGCAGGTTGAACTCCGGCGCGCCCGGCAGCACCGGGTCACCCCACTTGATCACCACGGCGTGGTCGTAGCCGTTCGGCACGACGAGGGTGTCCAGCTTGTTCGGTGGGATCGGCTTGAAGGTCAGCGCGCCGCTGCCGACACCGGTCCCGGGACGGCCGAAACCGAAGGCCTCCGGCACGTCCGGGGTGGTCGGGGCCGCCATGGCCGGGGCCGCGCCGGCGAGCGCACCGGCCGCCGCACCGCCGAAACCGAGCACCAGCGCGCCCACCGCGCCGGCCCGGACCACGCCACGCCGCGACACCTCGGCGTTCACCACGTCACCGAAGTACGCGTTGTCGGAGGTGTTCGGCACCGGGTGGTCACACGCGTTTCCGCACCGGTACAGGCAGGTCATGGCGTCACGGGTGCCATGGCGGGTGGCGTTCAACAGGGGGAGCAGCCGGGGACGGTCGCTCATGGGAGTGGCCTCCAGGGAAGTCGGTGGCACGACAGGCGGCGTACCAGCCGGACGCTAGGAGGACGCGGTGAGCGCCCGTCGGCCACGATGTGAACCGGGCGTGAACACCTTTCCGGGTCGTGCCACCAGGCAACCGGGCTGACCTCGGTCTGAACCGATCGGCGTGACGGCACGTATTCCCGAGCGGACGCACCGCCGGACGCGCGCCGGAAGCGAGGAGACCACCATCAGCGACCACGACGCCCAACTGCTGCGCGCGCTGCACGACGAGCACGCGGAGGCGCTGTACGCCCATGCCCTGCGGCTGGTCAACGGGGACCGGCAGCGGGCCGAGGACCTGGTGCAGGAGACGCTGCTGCGGGCCTGGCGACATCCGGAGTCACTCGACCCGAGGCGTGGATCGGTGCGGTCCTGGCTGTTCACCACAGCCCGCAACCTGGCCATCGACGCCTGGCGGCGGCGGTCCACGCGGGTCGGCGAGGTGTTCACCGACGATCTGCCCGAACCGCCCGAGGTGATCGACGAGGCCGAACGGGCCGTGGAGGCGTGGACCGTCGCCGAGGCGCTCAACCGGCTCAGCCCGACCCACCGGGAAGTGCTCGTCGAGTGCTTCTACCAGGGGCGTTCGGTGGCCGAGGCGGCGTCCCGCCTGGGCGTACCACCGGGAACCGTGAAGTCCCGCACCCACTACGCGCTGCGGTCTCTACGGTTGGTCCTGGCCGAGATGGGGGTGACGGGATGACCCGGTGCGAGTTCGCGTACGACGACGGCGCGTACGTGCTGGGCGCCCTGGCCCCCGCCGAGCGGGCGGCCTACGAGCGGCACCTGGGCGGCTGCGCCTCGTGCCGGGAGGCGGTCGCCGAGATCGCCGTCCTGCCCGGGTTGCTCGGGCGCCTCGACCCGGCCGGGTTGGAGCAGATCCTGCCGCCGCCGGCCCCGCCCCGGGTGCCGGCGCTGCTCGACGAGGCCCGCCAGCGCCGGCGTCGGGAACGCGCCGCGGACCGGCGACGGTACGCACTGACCACACTCGCGGCAGCAGGGCTGGCGCTGCTGGTCGGCGTGGGCACCGCCGTGGCGCTGCCCAGACCTGTCGACCCGTCCGGGCCGCCCGGTGCGCAGGGCACTCCCGCCCCGCGGGTGTCGATGGTCGCCATGCGCCCGGTCGCCGCCGGGCCGGTGCACGCCGATCTCGGGCTCACCGGCACCAAGTGGGGCACCGAGGTGACGATGCGCTGCGGGTACGACGCGCGGACGAGCTACGGCAAGGCGTACCCGTTCCGGCTGGTGGCACGGGGCCCGAACGGCGCCACCGAGCAGATCGGCTCCTGGCTGGCTGCCCCCGGCGACGACCTCAGTTTCACCGGTGCCACCAGGTTCACCGACGCCGAGCTGGTGAGCGTCGAACTGCAGAAAGCCGACGGCACCCCCCTCCTCACCTACGCCGTCCCGTAACGAGCCCGCACCCGTCCCAAGGCCCCGAGGTCCTCCGCGATCTTGCACTTTCTGTCCGTCCATAACGGGCGTCGAGGACATATCGACAACAGAAACTGCAAGATCGCGGGGTCCGGGGGTGGATCGCGGGGTCGGGGTGGATTGCGGGGTCAGGGGGTGGGGAGGGGGGTGGGGATCGCCCTGGGTTGGCGGGTGCGGCGGGAGGCTCGGACGGCGTCCGCGGTGAAGACGATCAGGGCCAGCCAGACCAGCGCGAAGCCGGCCAGCCGGGCCGGCGGCATCGGCTCGTGGAAGATCAGCACCCCGCAGCCGAGCTGAAGGACAGGTGCCAGGTACTGGATCATGCCGAGGCTGCTCAGGGGCAGTCGGTTGGCCGCCCCGGCGAACAGCAGCAGCGGAATCGCCGTGGCCGCGCCGGCCAGCACCAGCAGAGTGGTGTGTCCCGCCGAGACGTGCCCGAAGGTCAGGTCGTCCTTCGCCGTCAGCCAGATCAGGTAGCCCAGAGCCGGCAACGCCAGCACCGCCGACTCGACGAAGAGCCCTTCCGCCGCCGGCAGCCCGAGCCGCTTCTTGACCAGGCTGTAGCCGGAGAAACTGATCGCCAGCGTCATCGCCAGCCACGGCAGCCGGCCGTAGTCCACAGTGAGCACCACGACAGCGGACGCGCCGATCCCCAGCGCCACCCACTGCGCCGGCCGCAACCGCTCGCGTAGCACCACCACTCCGATCAGCACCACTACCAGCGGGTTGATGAAGTAGCCGAGCGCCGTCTCCACCACCCGGTTGGAGTTGACCCCGTAGATGTAGGTGCCCCAGTTGACAGCGATGAACGCGGCGGCGGCGACGATCCCCGCCACCGCCCACGGCCGGCGCAGCATTGCCCGCAGGAAGCCGACGTTGCGCAACGCCGCCAGCAGCAACGCCACGAACACCACCGACCAGACGATCCGGTGGGCCAGGATCTCCAGCGGGCCGGCGGGTCGTAGCAGCTTCAGATAGAGCGGAAAGAAACCCCAGAGCAGGTACGCGCCGAGGCCGTACAGGTATCCCAGACGGAGTGGCGTCACGAGTCCACCGTAAGGGGCGTAGTGCTGCTCTGTTCCTTTCCGGTGATCGGGGTCACCGGGGGCCGCCGGTCCAGCTGCATCCACCGTTGCGGCGCGTCCAGCGGGGTGAAGCCGACCCCCGCGTACACCTGGTGGGCGTCGTTGGTGCAGAGCAGGATCCGGCGTACGCCCAGCTCGTCCAGGTGGTCGCGGACCGCGCCGGCCAGCCACCCGCCCAGCCCGCGACCCCGGGCGGCCCGGTCGACGTACACGTCGCAGAGCCAGGCGAAGGTGACGCCGTCGGTGACCACCCGGGCCACCGCGACCTGACGGCCGTCGTCCGGCCGGTAGATGCCGAACGGTAGTGAGCCGGCGAACGCCCGCTCGGTGGTCTCCCGGTCTCGGCCGAGCGCCCAGTACGCGTCGGTGGACAACCAGTGGTGCACCAGGTCCAGGTCGATCCTCGCCGGATCGGTGCTGAGAAGGTGGCCGTCGGAGTGCGTGAGCGAGAACATCACGCGACGCTAACCGTCGAGATGGGCGGTCAGGCCGCCGCATTCCCGAAGTCTGGTCATCGGCCCGCCCGGGGCCCCGGCTCAGGTCGGAGCCCCGGACGGGCCGGGTCGGTGCGGACCGGCGGCGGTCAGTCCCGGTCGAGAACGGCGCCGAGGATCCAGGTCACGATGCTCACGAAGAGGGCGCCGAGCACGGCTGCCGGCCAGAAACCGTCCACCGAGAACGGCAGCCCGGCCTGGTCGGCGATCCAACTGGTGAGCAGGAACAGCAGCCCGTTCACCACCAGGGCGATGAGACCCAGGGTCAGCAGGTAGAAGCCACAACCGACGGTCTTGATGATCGGCTGGAGAACCGCGTTGACCACGCCGAAGATCACCGCCACCAGGAGCAGCGTGGTCACCGTGTCGGTGGCGGAGTTCGAATCCAGGGAGATTCCCGGGATGAGAAGCGTGGCCAGCCAGAAAGCCAGAGCTGTGCTGGCCAGCCGAATCAGCAGACCTTTCAGAAAACCCATGGCGGGGATCGTGCCACGGACACCGCACCGACGTAACCCGCCGGCCGACCCATCCGGGCGGATCAGCCGCGCGTCGGCGGCCCGATCAGCTGCGCCTCGATCGGAGTGGGGGAAAGCAGTGCCCAGCGCAGCGCCCGCCGGTTGACCACCGCCACCATGTTCTCCCGCATCCGGGTCAGCCACTCGGCCGAGCCGCCCAGCCCCAGAGCGGCTCCGGCCACTGTCGCCTCGTCGGCGGTCAACGGCTGGAGCAACGCCAGGTCGGCGCGGCTCAACGCGTCCATGTCGGCCGGGGTCAGCTCGTCGCGTACCACGAGGGTGGCCCGCCACGGCGGGCCCGGCGCGGCCTCGGCCGTCACCGGCCCGGCGTCGACGATCAGCAGCAACGGACGCAGCGCGGTGCCCACCCCGTCGGCGACCGTCCGACCGGGCGGCAGCAACGGGATCGTGCCGCCCGGCGCGCCAACCCCCCTGATGAACGGTTCCCAGGCGCGCGGCCGGGCGGTCTGCACCACCACCAGGGCACCGAGCGCCAACGCGCGCAGGGCCACCAGTTGGGCCGCGCGCACCCCGCCGACCAGCAGCACGCGGGTGCTCTCCGGGCGGAAGAGTCGCACGGTGACGGCTCGGCCGTGCCGATTGGTGCCGACCATCAGGCCCGCGTCACCCAGCGACAGCTCCCAGTCGGTTACCCCAGGGCCGGGCTGCGCCCCCGGTGCCGGTGAGCGGGGTGGGGCCCCGGGTGCCAGCAGCGCCAACGGCAGGGTGGCGGCCAGCCCGCTCAGGTGGGCGCCGTCGAGTCGGCGCAGCTCTCCGCCGAGGTCGGTCACCAGGCGGATCAGCGCCTCGGTCGCCGCCACCAACTCGGTCGCCGTCGCGGCGGCCAGGCGTACGGTCAGCTCGGTCGGCACTCCGGTGGTCGCCGGCGGACCCGACGCCGTCGACGTGGTCGCTGACGGACCCGAGCAGATCGACACCGTCGTGGCTGTCGACGGCAGCGCGAGCAGGCGGGGCACCAGTCGGCGTCCGGCCGCGGCACCCGCCTCGGGCCAGTGGATCAGTCGGAAGGTGGCCTGGATCAGGGCGCCGGACCGGATCGCCGGCCAGGACTCCCGGACCGGTTCGCCATCGTGGTGGGCCAGTTCGCCCAGGACGCGCAGCGCCGCGGGCACCCCGAGTGGCCGCGCCGCCAGCGGCCCGAGCCGGCGCACGATCCGACGGACCGTGCCGGCGAGCACCCGGTGCAGGTCCTCCTCGGACCAACCGTTGACCCGCAGCACCCGGACCGCCACCACGGCCCGTTCGCGCCCGGCGAGCCGCCCGTCGGTGAGTTGCCGGTACGACGTGCCGACAGTGCCGCCGGCGCTCGGCACCGGTGCCGGCGTACCGGCGAGCAGCAGTTGAACCACCAGCGGGGGATGGTCCGGCCCGGCCGACGGCAGCAACGCCGCCGGGGCGGGAACCGCCTGGGCCACGTCGCCCAGCAGGTCACCGGGGTCGCCAAGCTCCAGGAGCGCGACCATGCCAGTGGTGTCCTCCAGGACGGCCGCCGGCCCGCCGGTCAGCTCCGTCGAGTGGACGACGGTGCCCGGGGCGACCAGGTCGAGCAGCTCGGCCGCGCCGGACGGCCCGATCAGCGCCCGTCGGCGGGTGAGATGTGCGATGGCGGTGCCCAACCACTCGAAGAGCCATCGCCCCCGAACCGGCACCCAGGCGGCCGCCACCAGCAGCACGGCCACCAGTCCGGCTGCCGCGACGACAGGTGCCGGTCGGCCGAGGGCGACGAGGACGAGCGTCGCCGCGACCTGTGTGGCGACAAGTTGGCCGGCTCGCGCCCCAGCGCCCAGACGACGGCCGAGCGCGATCCAGCGGCCCACCGGCGACCGGGTGCGCTGACCGGCCGACCCCGCGACACGGTCGGTGGGCCGGCCTGCCCCGAGCGCCAGTGCCGGGGCGTCGGCCTCGGGGCCGACCGGGGGCGGCGCTCCGGTGGTGATCGCCGGCACCGTGCCTCCTCGACCAGTGGGGACCGGGTCGGGCGGCCGACCGCCCGTCGGCGGCCCGTCACGCGCCGCGACGTGGCTGCGGCACATCGTAAGCGACAGATGGCCGCTCCGGTTGTCCACAGGGGAGGCCGGTGGGGTAGCAGAACGGCTACGAGGTCGCTACCGTCAGCCACGAAGTCCTTCGCTGACCCGTGTCTCAGTGTTCGACGACCGGGCCAAGCGACGACGCGTCGCCCACTGTGGGCGCGTCGACGGCCAGGTGCGATCCGAGAGACGAGGTGACGTCCGGATGTCCCAAACCAAGGCAGAAGCAGCGGTCATGCAGCAGACCGCCGCGAAGTTCGAGCAGGTGGACCAGTCGCTGCAATCCATGCTGACCGGCCTGTTGGCCGAGCTGGAGGTGTTGCAGCAGGCCTGGCGTGGCGCTGGTGGCCGCTCGTTCGAGCAGGTCAAGCAGCAGTGGTCACAGGACCAGGCGGCGCTGCACCGGGCGCTGCGGGAGACCGCCGGTGCGATCCGCAGCGCCGGTCGCCAGTACGACGTGTCCGACGACGAGGTGTCCAGCCGGGTGGCCGGCACCAATCGCGGCGGCATCCAGCTGCCGCTCTGATCCCGCCGGGGAGGGGAATCCGATGGACAATGGTGTGCTGGTCGTCAACTTCGCCGCGCTTCAGCAGGCCGGCGCCGACATTCAGAAGGCGTTGAACACCCTCGACGCGCAACTCGGCCAACTCGAACGCGACGCCGCCCCGCTGGTGGCGAGTTGGACGGGCGAGGCGCGGCAGGCCTACGAGCAGCGGCAGGCCAAGTGGCGCTCCGCCTCACAGGATCTGCAGGGCATGCTCCGTGACATCAGGCTTGCGGTGAACGACTCCGCAACCGACTACCTGGACACCGAGAAGAAGAACACCGGGCTGTTCCAGTGAGCGATGTGGGCCGGGAGCGCTGACCGTGTCCGGGTCAGCGCCCCGCCCGCAGCCGGCCGAAGGTCAGGGCCGCGCGCGGGTGGGCCGCGCGCGGGCGGTTTCAGGCCGGGCCAGCCGGGCGCCAACGTCGACGCGCACCCCGGGGCAGCACCAGGGCGAGCAGCGCCACTGTGACCGCCGTCAGGCCGGCCACCGCGCCGACCAGCAGGGCCCGGTCCCGCGCGGCGGCCCGGCGGGCCTGGCGGGCGAGCTGCGCCGGGTCGGCCCGATCGTCGGCGAGCACGGCAACCGGCCGTGCACCTGCCGCACGGCCTCCGCTGGTCTCGGTGACCGCCCGGTACGGGTTCAACACCCCGGCGCCGTACCCGCCGCCGTGGCCCGCGCCCGGCGCCGGATCGGCGGTGGCGATGATCCGTTCCGCCACCTGGGCAGCGGTCAGCTCCGGCCGGTACTCGCGCAGCAACGCGGCGGTGGCGGCCACGAAGGGTGCCGCGTAACTGGTGCCTTCGACCCGGTGGTGGCCGGCACCGGGTGCTGCGGTCAGCACCGTGCTGCCCGGTGCCACCAGGTCGACGTACGGGCCGGTCTGCGAAAAACTCGCCAGCCCGCCGTCCGCCCCGATCGCGCCCACGCCGAGCACCCCGTCGTAGCCGGCGGGAAACGGCCGTGGGTCCCCGCTGTCGTGAAGGTTGCCGGCGGCGGCCACCAGCACCACGTCCCGGTCGAGTGCGTAACGCACTGCCGAACGGACCTCCGGGTCGTCCGCGTACAGGACCACGGACAGGTTCACCACGTCGGCGTCATTGTCGACGGCCCACCTGATGGCCCTGGCGAACTCGTCGGCGCTCACCGTGCGCCCCGACTCCCGCCCCTGCACCACCTGCTGCTCACTCACCCGCACCGGCAGAATCCGGACACCCGGCGCCAGACCGCGGAAGGCGACATCGGAGCGGGGTGCCGCCGCGATGATGCTCGCCACACCCGTGCCGTGCCCGGCGCAGTCCCGACCACCGTCCCCGCCGGGGTCGAGCAGGTCGGCGCCGGCCAGCACCCGCCCGGCCAGTTGTGGGTGCACCCGGTCCACCCCGGAGTCGATCACGGCTACCGTCACCCCGACGCCGGTGGCCAGCGGCGCGAGCCGCGCCGGGTCGTACCGTTGCTGTGGCCAGGGTGTGGCCGCAACCGGCCGGGCCGGGGCGAGTGCTGTCGTGCAGGCCGGTGCCTCCCGGAGCCCGGCGCTGGTGGCGACGGTCGGCAGGGCCGGTACGGTCAACAGGCTGGCGGCCAGACCTGCCAGCACCGGGCGCGTGATGGATCGGGACATCGGCACCCTCCGTATCGTGTCGGCTCCGGAACGGGATGTTATCGCCTCCTCCGCGCCCTGGCGGGCCGCCACCGGCCAGCCATTGTGATCTTGGTACCACCTTGTAGGTTGTACGCGATACCTGTGGCCTGTTCTCGGAAGGGGAGGTGGCCGTGACCGAATGGGAGCCGGCCACGGAGGCCGAGGTGGCGATGCGCGACGCGCTGCGCGCCAACGACCAGGAGCTCTACTTCCGGCTCCTGTCCCGCACCGATGTGCTGCTGCCGGTCTCCGCCCCGGCCCAACCCGGTCAGCCGCCCGCCGGATGGGGCACCTGGACCACCGGCGGCCGGACCCACGTCCTGGCCTTCACCTCCGCCGCCGCCCTGCGCGCCTGCCTCGGCGATCACGCCGGCAGCAACCGACGCATCCCCTTCGCCGATCTCGCGGCCAACTGGCCCAACCACGAGTGGTGGCTCGCCGTCAATCCGGGCCTGCCGGTCGAGGGTTACCTGCCGGCCTGGTTCGTGTCGCAGCTGTCCCGGGGCGACGTGCGACTGCCCGGCCGCGCCATGGGTGCGCGCGCTCGCCTGGAGCGGGCCGAAACCCTGGCACGCACCCGACCCGGCATGCCGGGTCGGGACTCCGCGCCAGCCGCTGGATCGCCGCCGGCGACGGGTGCGGCCTCGTCCGCGCCCGAGAGTTCCCCGCTCACACCCAGGAGGCCCAGTCGGAGCGCCGCCCCCCGGGTGGGTCCCCCGCCGGGCCCGGCGCCCCGGCCCCCCGTTCCCGCCGAGCCGCCGCGCCGACCCGGTGACGAGGGCCTGCCCGCTGCCGGTCAGCTACACCCGACCGAGCCGCCCCGGCCCGCGCCGGCCACCGAAGCCCTGCCCCGCAGCAGCCGGCCGTCCCGGTTCACCCCGTTGGCGACCGCCGGCCCCGCCACCGACCAGCCCGCACCGGGCCTGGGCTGGCCGGCAGCGACCCGGCCGGGCGACGCCGACGGCCCCGCCGCGGGCAACGGCAACGGTGGCCCCCAGGCGGCACCTCGGCGCTCCTTCTTCGACCCCAACACGGCCCGCGACCCGGCCCCGGGCGGCGGTCGTCCCGGTGACCGGGCGGCCCCTCCGACCCGGTTCGGGCGAGGCAGCCAGCCCTTCCCCCGCCGCCGCCCAGCCGATACGCCGGGCGACGAGACCACGACGCGGGCGTTCCCGATGTCAGCGGACCCGGCAGCCACCCCGCCGACCCGCCGGCCGGAGAGCGGCTTCGGCGCGTCCCGTGGGATGGGCGTACCGCCCTCTGGGGACGAGGTCACCCAGCCGCTGCCTCCGCGCCGGCACAACCCGCTGGCCGAGGAGCCCACCCGCGCGTTCCGGATGACAGGCGAGCGTCCACCGGCCGCTGCACCTGAGCGTCCCGGCTTCTCGGCGGAGGAGACGCAGGCGATCCCGCAGGACCGGCCGGGCCGGTTCGGGCCCGCTGAGGATCTACCGGTTTCCGCGGCGGAACCGGTCTCCGGGCCACCCGCGCCGCGCCGCGGCTTCACGCCCATCGTCATCGAGGGCACCGTCATCGAGTCCCGCGACCTCACCGACCCGGTCGAGAGCAGTGCTCCGGTCGAAGCGCCCCGCCGGCCCAGCCCCGCCGAGGCCGCCTCGCCCCCGTTCGGCGCGACCCCCTCCGGTCCCGGCCTGTTCGGTCCGCCTTCTTCCACGCCGGGCCCATCCGGGCCGGTGTCGTTCGACCCCGGTCCGCCCGTCCCGAGCCCGCCTGCGCCGAGCACCCACGTCCCGAGCCCGCCCGCGCCGAGCCCTTTCGTCCCGAGCCCGCCCGCCCCGCAGCCCGCCGGTCTGACCGATGCCGGTTACACCGGTGTGACCGGAATGCGGACCGCCGATCCAGTCGGCGCTCCGGACGGTGACGAACGCGGCGACGGTGGTTCGACGGCCGGTCAGACCGGTACGGACCGGGCCGGCAGTGCGGGCAGCGGCGAGAGCGTGATCCCGGGCGCTGGTCCGCGACCGCCTGTCGACGAGCCGGCAGTCGTGGAGTTCGAACCGGCCAACACGGTCGAGGAGGACCTGCTCAACGCCGCCGGCTCCGGCAGCACCGACACCTTCCTGTCCACCCTGTTGCTGGCCCGGGTGCTGCTGCCGGCGGCACCGGACTCGGCGCCCCGGAGCAGGCCGGGAGACCCCGGCTTCGTCTGGCGGACCGGGCAGCTCGACGGCGAGACGTACGTGGTGGTCTACACCTCGGCGGAGCGCCTCGCCGACCATGTCGAGGGAGACGTCGACACGGTCCGGGTGAAGTTCGCCCAACTGATCAGGCGCTGGCCCGACGAGGACTGGTCGTTCGCCGTCAACCCGGGCACCCCGGTCGGTGCCAAGTTGCCCGGCGAGCAGATCGTCGCGTTGGCCAACTGGGCCGCGGAGGTGGGGCTCGGCGACGACCTGGAAGTGGACCAGGTCGAAGCGCCGGCCGCGGCCGAACCCGCCGCCCGTCCCCGGTACGCCCCCGCGGCGGTCGACCCGACCAGACCGACGGTCATGCAGAAGGCGGTGGCGCCCAGCCAGCTCGCGTACTACCTGGATCGTGGATACGACCGGGTGTCCGGGTTCGTGCACCGGGCCGGTGAGCTGTCCCACCTGACCACACCGGTTCAGCTGCACGAGGCGCTGGGCCTCAGCTACCCCGGCTCACCGTTCGCCCCGGATGCCGAGGAGATCTACGTGCTGCGCTGGCCGGCGCATCGGCCGAGCCTCTACCGCATCCCGTTTGGCGGTCAGAACGAGCCGGCGATGCGGGCCATGGAGGGCTGGGTCATCGAACGTCCGCCGTTCCGGGGCAACGGCTTCGCCCCGGGGGAGAGCAGCGACGTGGTGGCGGAGTTCAAGGTGGACAGCGCCCGGCTGCCGCACGGTGCCCAGCTCTGGCGTATCGGCGCCGACGGCACCGAGCGGGTGGTCGCGGAGCTGAACACCGACTCGGTCACCTGGCTGCGGGTCGGGGAGGCGTGATGCGTGACGGTTACGTGGCCCGTTGGCGGGGCCGGGAATACCAGGCCAGCCCGGACGGCGACGACATCCGTCTCTACCAGCCCGAGCCGGGCGAGGGCTTCGAGGAGATCCGCGCAGGCCGCCACGTCCGGGTGCTCCCGGCGAGCGAGATCGAGGATCTGGCGTACGTGCGGACCACCTGCACCTGGAAGGGGCAGCCGTTCATCGTGCTCGGCGAGCACGACGCGTGGCTGCGGGTGGAATACACGGGCGGTCGCTGGCCGGTGGCCGAGGCGATGCGGCTGGAGGTCTTCGACTTCGGTGTCTACCAGGGCTGGGCGCCCGCCGCCGAGGTCACCGACCTGCGGGAGCAGCGGGTCTGACCGGTCAGGTCTTCGCCCACCGCAGGATCTCGCCGAGCACCAGCTCCGGTGCCTCCAGGTGCGGGAAGTGCCCCACCCCGTCGAGCAGCCGCCACTCGTACGGCGCGACGACGTACCGACCGGAGCCCAACGCGGTCCGCGGCAGGGAGGCGCTGTCCAGGGCTCCGTGCAGTTGCAGGGTCGGTGTGGTCAGCGGCTTCTGCATCAGGCGGACGAACCGGTAGCCGTGCAGGCGCAGCAGCGAGCGGAACGCCCAGCGGTAACCCTCCAGCGCGCAGAATGCGGCCTGCGGGATGCACATCGCCTCCCGGCACCGCTCGGCGTACGCCTCGAATGTCGACCCGGCCACCCACTGTGGCCCGCTCCACCGGCGCATGATCTCGCCGACGGCCGCCGCGCCGTCGCGGGTCAGCACGTGCTCGTAGCGGGGTAGCTGGAACTTCAACGCCGGGGTGGAAGCGGTGAACTGCCCGCGCGGGTCGGCGAAGATGGCGGTACGCAGTCGCAGCGGGTGCGGTGCACCGAGCACCACGAGGCGGCGGACCAGGGACGGGTGGAACGAGGCCACCGTCCAGGCCACCATGCCGCCGAGGCCGGCGCCGACGATCGTCGTGGAACGTTCACCGAGTGCGCGGATCAGCCCGGCGATGTCGGCGGCGAGGGTGTAACCGTCGTACCCCCGGGGTGGTTTGTCGCTGGCGCCGTAGCCGCGCAGGTCGACGGCGACCGCCCGGAAGCCCGCGTCGGCGACCGCCGGCAGCATCTGGTGCCAGGCCCACCAGTGCTCGGGGAAGCCGTGCAGGAAGAGCACCATCGGCCCGGTGCCGGCCTCGACCACGTGGAACCGGCTGCCGTTGGCGCCGACGAAGCGGTGCGTCCACGGCCCCTCGGTGAGGACACAGGACTCGTCGACGGCCCCGCCGCGCTGGTCGGTCATGGCAGACAGCCTAGGACCCTGTTGTCGCAGGCGACCGTGGTGGTCGCGTTGAACAGGGGAAAGCCCCGGGTTGCCCCGGACCCGGGACCGGGGGAGTCGGCTCGGCCGTCCCCGCAGAAGCGGGGCTCGGCCAACCGGGAGGGTGACACACAAAGGGCGACGCCCGGGCAGATGGCCTGCCCGGGCGTCGCGTGGTGGTGCGGGATCAGTGGTCAGCTGACCCGGATCTTCATCGAGGTGCCGTCCTGCTCCAGAACCTTGATCTTGACACCGGTCGCGGGAAGCTTGACGCCGTGGTTCGGCAGCTCCGCGTAGAAGTACTGCTTGGTGTCGTCGAACAGCGGCTCAGCGGCCTGGCCACGGATGTACTGCGGCTGGCTGTTGAGGTGCAGGGTGAACGAGTCGGCCTTGTTCAGGCTGAACGGTGCGTCGTACACCTGGATGCGGGCCCGCCACGGAGCGCCGGTGAGGTTGTAGATCGGGCGCGGGTGCGCGTCGATGTACAGGTTGCGACCCTCACCCGGGTGACCACCCGGGTTGGACGGCGACGCCGGGGCGGTGTTGTTGTCGGAGAAGCGGGTGTTCCAGTACGAGATGAGCAGGCCCTCCTGGTACGCGTAGTGGTCCACCCAGTCCGGGCGGGTGTTCGCGTAGCCGAAGAAGTACGGGCCGGTCTTCAGGTACTTGTCGTACGAGACGTACGACCGGTTGCCAGCGATGTAGAAGTTGTCGAACAGGCGGGTGTAGGTCGCCCCGACCACCTCGAACTTCGAGAGCGTCCAACCGGCGTCGGTCTCGGCGCCGTCGCTGAACACGGTCTGACCGTCGGCGGTCACGGTGATCGCGTCACCGAAGAAGCCGCCCTCGGAGACACCACCGTCGGTGACGTAGTGCAGGCGAACCTGCGCCACCTTGCCGGCGATCGAGGTGAGCGGGATGTTGATGTCGGCCCACGCACCGTTGCTGCTGCCGTCGAGGGCCGGGCGGCCGGCGCCGTCGACGCCGATCGGCTGACCGTTGACAGTGCCGTCCAGGTCGGCCCAGGTCTGACCGCCGTCCGTCGACGCCTCGAAGTAGAGGTAGTCGTAGGTCTCCTCGATGCTGTACTTGCCCTTGAGCGACAGTGCCGCCGTGGACTTGCCGGTCAGGTCGAACGTCCTCGTCATCTTGCTGTCGAGGTCGTCCTCGTTACCGGAGAAGTACTGCTTGGAGCCCTCGAACGGTGCGCCGTAGTTGAACGTGTACTCCCGCTGGGGAAGGACGACAACGGCGGCCTGTGCCTTCTCGGAGTTGTACTCCTGCGGGCCCAGCTCCAGCGAGCGCTTCTGCCCCGCCACGATCACCTCGTAGTCGAGCCAACCGAGCTGGAGCTTGTTCCACGCGCCGAGGTCGCCGCCCCGGTCGCCGATGCCGACGTCGTTCTTGGCACCGAGCCGGCTCTGGGCCATCAGGGTCCAGTGCTCGTTGTTGTTGTCCGCCGGGCCGTAGTCGTCCGGCAGGCCCAGGTCGTGGCCGTACTCGTGGTAGAAGACGCTACGACCGCCGTTTTCCGGCTGGATCGTGTAGTCGCGGATCCAGACGCCGGTGTTGCCGATCTGGGTGCCACCGATCGGGAAGTTCGGCGGGCCCACGGGCGAGCTGTTGAACGCCGACCAACGGTGGCTCCAGATCGCGTCCTCACCCTGCTGCGGGTCACCGTCGGCCTGGTCGCCGCCGGAGTGGACGATCTGGAAGTGGTCGATGTAGCCGTCCGACTCGTTGAAGTCGCCGTCACCGTCGTAGTCGAAGCGGTCCCACTGGTCGAAGGACTTCATCTCGGTGGCGATCTGCGCGTCGGTCTTGCCCTTGGCCTTCTGGTCGACGACCCACTGGTTGGCGGCGTCGCGGATCAGGTTCCAGGTGTTCGGGCAGACGTTGTCGGCGCAGACGGCGGGGTCGCCGGTCAGGTCGTCGTCGGCCTTCGGGTCGTCGGAACGACCGTAGCGGGCCTCGTTGTACCGGACCTTGACCCAGTCGGTCACCTCACCGTCGACGGTGTAGCGACCCGAGGACTGTGCCTCGTAGTACTGCTTGAGCGACTCGTCGCCCGGGTTGGTGCCGAAGTAAACCTGGCGGAAGTGCTCCGGGCTGAAGTCCGGCTGCCAGATCGTGGAATTGTCCACGGCCCGGTTGGGCTCGGGGATCTTGTTGTGCAGTGGACCCTGGAACGTCGACGGTCCGGCGATGTCCGGGTTCATGTCCTTGTCCGGGTAGGACGGGTGACGCTCGTCCCCGAACTCGGCCAGGATCACGAAGATCTTGTCGGTCCGCTCACGCTTGAGCTCGACGTACTGGTCCTTCGTCGCCTGGGCGCCCGCGGCGGAGCGCGCGTTGGCGTTCGTGGCCGTCTTACCGATCTGGCCGACCTTGACGACAGTGCTGCCGTTGCGCTCGATCGGCTTGCTGCGCCCGCTCAGCACGTCGGCGAGACCCTGCTCACGCAGCTCGCGGCGCTTGTCCTCGAGCTTGTCGGGGAGTTCGTCCTTCAGCGCCTGTGGTTCGGCAGCGGCCGGAGCTGCTGCCGGCAGTTTGGGCTGCGGGGCGGCCGAGGCGGACGGGCCGAACGCCAGGCCTGTCGCCGTCAGTGAGAGCCCGAGCAGACCCACTGCGACTTTGCGCACGTGGTACCTCCGGTGTGAGGGAACCGGCCCAACGGGGGTACGGGCCGGTAAGAGATCGATCCCACGAGTGGGACCATTGGTGAACATAGTTACTGGCGGGACGGGTGGGAAGACGAACGCGTCGATTTGTTGCAAGATTTTGTTGGGAATGCTTTTCACCGTCACACACCAGGTCTTCATCAGCCACGCTGACCAGCGATGATCGGCCCACTCCCGTATACAGCGACCCATTTCGATCAATTTGATCGATGTACGACTGAGGGGCCGGTGACGTCTCCGTCACCGGCCCCTCAGTCAGTTGTTGGTGCCTGAAACCGTTACTTCTTCGCCGGAGTGACGTAGATCTGGGCCGACGAGTTGTCCCCGGCCGCCTTCTTGATGGTCAGCGAGACGCCGTAGTTCACGCCCTGGTCGCCCGGGTTGCCGGTGCCCAGCACGATCGCGCCACCGCCGAGTGTCACGCCGTAGAACTCCGGCGCCGGGCTACCGTCCGGGTGGGTGACCCGGGTGGTGTACGGCGCGTTACCGCGCGACGGCAGGACCACCGACGCGTCGTTGTCCCGGGCGTAGGGGGAGCCGTCGCGCATCTCGATGCCCGGGTACCAGCCCTTGGCGTCGGTGAACGCCTTGACCGGCGGCAGCCCCTTGAACTTCGTGCAGTACGCGCTGTACGGCTCGTCCGCCGCCTCCAGGCACTCGGTGAACGGGTACGTCCGGTTCAGCGTGAACGCCGCGTTCGACGACTGCGGGCGGCTCGGCAGGTTGTCGGTCACCGACGGGTCCTTCACCGCCGCCTCGCCGGTGCGCCGCAGCGGGTCGAAGTGCGAGTCGACGATGAGCAGGCCACCCTTCGCACCGTAGCTGGGCAGCGCCGTCATCTGCCCGGTGACGTGGTTGACGTCGCCGAGCGCGGTGTCCCGGTACCAGACCAGCATGCCCGGGGCGTTGTAGGAGATCCGGTCGACCATCCACGCCTCGTGCGAGTAGATGGTGTCGTAGGCGTACTGAAGGCCCTTGTCGAAGCCGTCGAAGTTGCGCCACTCCGCCAGGTAGAACTGGGCGTGCACCTCGGTGCCGCTGGAGACCTTCCAGCCCGCGCCGGTGGTGTCGACGAAGGTGCCGCCGGTGGCCGTCCAGCCGTTGGCGCCGCCCTCGACGTCGTCACTCCAGGTGGTGGCGCCGCCGCCGGTGACCGAGAAGTCGTCAACGAACCAGTTGCGCTCCTCGAACGCCTCGTCGGTGGCCAGGCGCAACCGCACCTGCACCGTCGTCCCGGCGTACGCCGACAGGTCGACGTAGTCGTGCCGCCAGCCGTCGGTGCTGCCGGTCAGGCCGTACTTCTTGCCACCGAAGTCGTTCATCCGGCCGTTCGGGTCCGGGTAGCCGTCAGGCGTGGTGACGACAGCGCCGCCCTCGTCGTACACCTTCTGCTCGGTCCAGGTCGTGCCGCCGTCGGTGGAGAGCTCGACGAAGCCGTAGTCCCAGTCCTCTTCGATGATGTAGTTGTTCCACATCCAGAACTTCGAGTCGGCGGCAGCCGGCACGTCGACCGAGCGGCTCAACTTGACGTCGGCCCACTCCTGGTCGTTGTTGCTGTGCCACATCTTGGTGCCGCTGTGCGGGGTCGCCAGCGTCGTCACCTTGTCCGGCAGGTCGACCTTGATGCCGTCCTCGGAGTCGATCGGGGTGCGTGACGTCTGGCCGAGCTTCACCTCGCGCGGGTTCGACCCGGGGCGGATGGTGAGCGGGTCGGCCCAACCGAGCACCCACTTGTCCCAGATGCCCATGTGCGTCGGCAGCGCCTGGAAGATCTCACCCGAGTGCGAACCGGAGGCCATCAGGTCCCAGAAGTCCACGTCGGAGTCGGCGTTGCCGGACGTGTCGTACAGGTCCGGCAGGCCCAGGTCGTGGCCGAACTCGTGGGCGAAGACGCCGACACCGGCGTCCTCCGGCTGCACGATGTAGTTCGACGCCTTCAGGTTGGTGCCCGGGATGGTGTAACCACCGGCAACGGTGGAGGAGTGCGCCCACACGGCGTACACGCCCTGGTCGCCGCCGCCACGGGACTTGCCCTGGCCGGCGTGCACCAGCACGAGGTGGTCGATCACGCCGTCCGGCTCGAAGACGTTGCCGTCACCGTCGCGGTCGGCCTGGTCCTCGATGTCGTAGTCGGCCCACGGGAAGGTCGGGTCCTTCGCGACGAGCGCGTCGATCGCGTCGGTCGCCAGGCGACCCGCGCCGGCCGGGTTGTCCGGGTGGCCGTTCATCGACTGCTCACGGCCGGGAACCCACGCGCCGGTCTCGTCCTGGAAGCAGCGGTTGGCCGCGTACCAGCCCTCCGAGTGCGGCACGGTGATCCACGGGCTGGACTGCCCGTCCACCGTGTACGCGTTCTTCGACATCTCCAGGTACATGTTGTGCATGGTGCGACCGGACAGGTCGACACCCTTCTTGCCGTCCGGGCCCTTCAGATCCGTGCGAACCCGCTCGGTGATGCCCTTCTTGCTGTAGAGCATCTTGTTGTAGTGCTGCGGCGAGAAGTCCGGCACCCACATCGAGTTGTTGTCCTCGTGGGGCAGACGCGCCGGGTCCGGAATCTTGTTGTGCTTCGGGCCGTTCTGCACCGTGCCGGGGACGCAGGTGCGGTCCTCGAACACCGTCTTGGGGACCATCACGCCGGTGAAGTCGTCGTTGGCCTTGTCGTTGAACTCCACCAGCAGCGTCAGCAGCTTCGCCGTCTGGGTGGTCGGCGCCTTCTTGAACTTGCGGGGGTTCTGACCCGTCTTCAGCGACTTGGCCTCGTCCTTGGCCAGCTGCCGTGCGGTCACCGGGTTACCCCGGGCGTGCTTCTGGTCGAACGCGCGCGCGGCCTCCGCGGCAGGGGTGTACACGCCACCCTTGCCCTTCACCTCACGACCGGTGGTGTCCGGCTGCACCTCGGGCTCGGCGTAGTTGATGTAGTGCTCGTCGGCCCCGATCACCGCCTGGGGGGTGGCGGACCGCGGCTGGGCCGCCGCACTGCCACTCACGGTCAGTGACGTGGCCGCGAGGGCGATGACGGGCAGCGCGACGAGTAGTCGTCGCCGCGCCCTGGACTGCGGTTTGTGGTTCATGCCGCTCCGTTTCTCGGGCATGGGGAGAAGGACGTTGGCATGGTCGACCATCGAAGCGATGCGTATCGAACTCTTCCAACCTGCGTGAACCTAAAGCACAACCGGCCGAAAGGACAGCGGTGGCTGACTCCTGTGCCCGTTCAGCTTTCCCCGACTCCCCCGACCGACCGATGTGACACCGGTGCGGCGGCGCGAACCGTAGTCGTAAGACATGACGGAGGGTGGCGGCCCGCACGGACCACCACCCTCCATTGAGTACGCCTACCGTCAGTCCTCGTCGGACTTCGTACCGCTCATCCCCGACGAGATCAGGTCCATCACCGAGGAGTCCTGCAACGTGGTCACGTCGCCGAGCGACCGGTTCTCCGCCACGTCCCGCAGCAGCCGGCGCATGATCTTGCCGGAACGGGTCTTCGGCAGCTCCGCCACCAGCATGATCTGCCGCGGCTTCGCGATCGGGCCGAGCGTCTTCGAGACGTGGTTACGCAGGTCGGAGATGAGCTGCTCACCCGCGTCACCGGCGATGTCCGTGCTGCCCCGCGGAATGGCGAACGCGACGATCGCCTGACCGGTGGTCGGGTCGGTAGCGCCCACGACCGCCGCCTCGGCCACCGACGGGTGCGACACCAACGCCGACTCCACCTCGGTCGTCGAGATGTTGTGCCCGGACACCAACATCACGTCGTCCACCCGGCCGAGCAACCAGATGTGCCCGTCGTCGTCCTTCTTGGCACCGTCGCCGGCGAAGTACATGCCCGGGAAACGCGACCAGTACGTGTCGATGAACCTGTCGTCGTCACCCCAGATCGTGCGCAGCATCGACGGCCACGGTTCGCGCAGCACCAGATAGCCGCCCCCACCGTTCGGCACCGACTGGCCCTGGTCGTCCACCACGTCGGCCACGATGCCCGGCAGCGGCGTCATCGCCGAACCCGGCTTGGCCGCCGTCACACCCGGCAACGGCGAGATCATGATGGCGCCCGTCTCGGTCTGCCACCAGGTGTCCACCACCGGCAGCTCGCCCCGGCCGATGTGCTCCCTGTACCACATCCACGCCTCCGGGTTGATCGGCTCGCCGACGCTGCCCAACACGCGCAACGACGACAGGTCGAAGCCCGCCGGGATGTCGTCGCCCCACTTCATCATCGTCCGGATCAGCGTCGGAGCGGTGTACAGGATGCTCACCCCGTACCTGTCGACGATCTCCCAGAACCGGCCCTTGTTCGGCGTGTCCGGGGTGCCCTCGTACATCACCTGGGTGGCGCCGTTGGAGAGCGGGCCGTACACGATGTAGGAGTGCCCGGTGACCCAGCCGATGTCGGCGGTGCACCAGTAGACGTCAGTCTCCGGCTTCAGGTCGAACACCGCGTGCGTCGTGTACGACGCCTGGGTCAGGTAGCCGCCGGTGGTGTGCAGGATGCCCTTCGGGCGGGCCGTCGTGCCACTGGTGTACAGGATGAACAGCGGGTGCTCGGCGTCGAACGGCTGCGCGGTGTGCTCGGCCGACGCGGTCTCCACCGTCTCGTGCCACCAGTGGTCCTTGTCCGACCACGCCACGTCCTCGCCGGTACGGCGCACCACGAGCACGTGCTCCACCGACGGCGAGTTCGCCACCGCCTCGTCCACAGTGGGCTTCAACGCCGACGGCTTACCCCGCCGGTAACCACCATCAGCGGTGATCACCACCTTGGCGCTCGCGTCCTGGATCCGGTTGCTCAACGAGTCAGCGGAGAAACCACCGAAGACCACACTGTGCGCGGCGCCGATCCGGGCACACGCCAACATCGCGACCGCCGCCTCCGGGATCATCGGCAGGTAGATCGCCACCCGGTCGCCGGCCGTCACCCCCAGGTCGGTGAGCGCGTTCGCCGCCCGACAGGTCAACGCGTGCAGCTCGGCGTACGTGATGGTGCGGGTGTCGCCCGGCTCGCCCTCCCAGTGGATCGCCACCTTGTCGCCCCGGCCCGCCTCGACGTGCCGGTCCAGGCAGTTGTACGCGACGTTGAGCTGCCCACCCACGAACCACTTCGCGAACGGCGGGTTCGACCAGTCGAGCACCTCATCCCACTTCTTCGACCAGGCCAGCCGGTCGGCCTGCTTCGCCCAGAAGGCGAGCCGGTCGGCCTCAGCCTCGGCATACGCGTCGACAGTGACGTTGGCGTGCGCGGCGAGTTCGGCCGGCGGAGGGAACTGGCGCGTCTCGTTCAGCAGATTGGCCAATGCCTCGCTCATGCCGTGACTCCTCATCCTCGGGGTGACCTGGGTCTCGATGGCACGAGGGTAGTCGCGGGGCCAGCGACCGGCCACGGCTGCCCACCGCGTCGCGCCGAGTGGCCCCCGCCGCGCGCCCGGCGGCCCGCGCCCGGCGCGGAGCGCCTTGATCAACACGGGTTCCTTGAAAACGCGGTGTCCAGGCCAGGCGGACACCCCGACTTCAAGGAACGCGTGATGACCATGTCTCGAGCGGGTGCCGGCCTGACCGGGCGGCCGGGGTTGCGCCCGTTCCGGGCGGAGGGACTGGGTCCGGGTTGGGTGCCGTGCCGGGCGGGTGGTCCCTGTCGCGTTGGAGGCGGGTGCGGCCCGTCGCGCCGGGACGGGTCGTTAGCGTGGCGGGGTGACCACCGACCCGCTCGCGCCCCTGCTCACGCTCGCCGACATCGCCGCCGCCGTCGAGCACGCCCGCGAACGGTTCGACCAGGCGCTCGGGCACCGGGCGCTGCGCCGGCACGGTGGACAGGTCGCCGCCGAGGTCAGCCTGCGCTCCGCGGTGGCCAGCGCGGCCCTCGAAGGGGCCGGGCACGAGCGGGAGGCGGTCCGGGCGGGCACCGTCACCGACCCGGTGCTCCAGGGGGCGCTGCGGGTCGCCGGAGCACTGCCCGGTCTGAGCGAGCTGTGGCCGAAGGCGCCCCGCCAGGCGCTCGCCAAACTGCACGTGCTCGCCGCCCGGGACCTGGTGTCGGAAGCCGAACTGGGCCGCCCGGTCGCCGACCCGGTGGTCGCTACCCGACTGGACGGGCTGGCCGGCCTCGTCGCCGGCGGCACGAAGGTCTCCCCGCTGGTGCTCGCCGCTGTCGTACACGGGGAGTTGTTGAACCTGCGCCCGTTCGCCGGGCCGTCCGGCGTGGTGGCCCGCGGGGCCGCCCGGCTGGTGCTGCTCGCCAGCGGCCTCGACCCGCGCGGCCTGCTGGCCGTCGACGTCGGGCACCGCGAGCGGGAGCCGGAGTACGTGGGCGCAGCCGGTGCGTTCGCCACCGGCACCCCGGACGGGCTGCGCTCCTGGCTACGTCACTACATGGCCGCCGTCGAGGTCGGCGCCGACCAACTCACCACCATCGGCGACGAGATCCTCGCCGCCGCCTGAACGGCGACGGTCCGGCCGCCCTCAGAGCGACCGCCCCTACCGCGTCGATCATGCAGTTGTGGTGCCCTGCAAAAGGTGCGAACAGGCCCTGGTCGCCCACCACCCCTGCATGATCGATCTCAGCGGTGAGTCGGGGCGGAGGTTCAGGCCGTGGCGGCCGCTCGGGTGCGCCGGTGCCGGCCGTACCAGGCGATGCCGATGGCAACTCCCACCCCGACCCCCAGGGCCGCCGCCGCCACCGGAACCGCTGGCCGCTCCCGCAACCGCCGGCCCAACGGGATCGGGTGCCGGAACTCCAGCACCGGCCACGCGTTCTCCGAGGCCAGCTTGCGCAGCTGCCGGTCCGGATTGACCACACTCGGATGCCCCACACACTCCAGCAAAGGGCGATCGCTGTACGAATCGGAGTAGGCGTACGAATCAGCCAGGTCGTAGTCCCGGACGGTGGCCAACTCGGTGACCGCCTCGACCTTGCTCGGCCCGGCCGCGTAGAACTCGACCTCACCGCTGTACCGACCGTCGCGCACCGTCATCCGGGTGGCGATCACATCAGTCACCCCGAGCAGCTCACCAATCGGCCGGACCATCTCCTCGCCCGACGCCGACACCAGCACCACGTCCCGCCCGGCCGCCTGGTGCTCCACGATCAGGGCGGCAGCCTCGGCGTACACATAGGGGTTGATCAGCTCGTGCAGCGTCTCCGCGACGATCTGGCGGACCTGCTCCACCTGCCAGCCCTTGCAGAGCGCAGCCAGGTAGTCCCGTGTTCGGGCCATGGTCTGCTCGTCGGTGCCGCCCAGCCGGAACATCAGCTGCGCGTACGCCGACTTGACCACGTCACGCCGTGTGATCAGCCCATCCCGGTAGAACGGCCGACCAAACGCCAGGGCGCTCGACTTGGCGATGACGGTCTTGTCCAGATCGAAGAAAGCGGCACTTCGGCCCACGGCGCGAAAGTCTAGCCGGATGGTCTATCGTCGGCGGGTGCCCGGGGTCATGCCCTCCCCCAGACCTGCGGGCTGGCAGCACCATCTCCGCTCCGCGTGATCACGCTCACACTCTGCGAGGAGATTTTCGCAGTGAGTGGAGTCGGCACCACTCGACGTGACGGGCCCGCTCAGGCAGACTTGTCCGTACGACGAGCTTTCACATCCTCGAAACAGGCAGACCCTCAGCGGTTGCACCCCCCGTGACCGCTGAGTGGTTCGGCTCGACCCCCCCGGAGCCGAACCTCCGACGACCCCCGTCTCCCCCCGACGGGGGTCGTCCCTTTTCCGTGGGAGCGCGCTCGGCCAGGGGGAGGCACCTCTCCCCGGCTGTCGGGCTGTCGAGCCGAGGTCGGTAGACGTCAGCCGGATTCGCTCGGCTTGCCCCTCGGGCGCGCACCTCGCGCCGCGTTGGCCATCCGGCTCGGCCCTGGGGCGAAGTTGCTCTGCCATCGCCTCAGAGCGGTCTTCAGGCGGGCATTCTCCGCCCGAAGGCCGGCTTCCACGCCATCCCGCGCGGTCAGTTCGTCGACGACGGCGCGGAGGAAGGCGTAGACCTGTTCCTCGGCCAGGCCGCGCCGCCCGAGCTTCGTGCGACGGAAGCGGATTCGCTTCACCTGCTCGGGGCAGAGCCGGGCCAGGCGCGACGCCGCCCGGACGACGCCTACCGAATGCATGGTCATCGCAACCTCCTCGTAGTTGAAACCGTTGTGTGGGTCTTCCGGCTCGCGTGGCTCAGGCCGGCACGGGTTTGGGGAGCGGGTGGTATCCGCCGGGTGGCGGGAGCAGTGACCGGAGCGATCAGTCGCAACCCAGCGCGTTGCACGAAGATCTCTCGCCGGTCGACGGCATTGCCCGCGCGATCGAGTGAGTAGCCGGACAACCAGACCCAGCCCTCGTACGTCGGCCGGTCGCAGACTTTGATGACTCGGAAGATCAGGGAGCGGTCGCCGCTGAACTGCACGGACGCATCGCTGCCGAGGTGCAGGACGTCGCCCGGTTTTGGAACCATCACCGTCCGCCCTCGATCAGTGGATTGGCATCGAAGCAATGCACCCCAGATTGGCGCGGGTGCGAACAGGCGAGCGCCGTCTTGCTACGTGCATCTCAGCGTTCAGTACATGCACAATTGCGGTGGGTGAGACGTCCATGGTGGAGATAGAACACCCGGTGATGGAGACCGATCGAGGACCGAATCAGAACCTTTGACGGACCTCGGGCGGACACCATGAGGACCTGCGTTGTGCTCAGGACCTCGCGTAAGTGAGCGTGGAGATAGCCCATCAGGAAGGCGTCGACGATGGCCAGAGACCGCCACGAACCCCGCACCGTCCTGGAGCACCTGATCCAGTGCAGCGACCGTACGTACGAGGAACTGGCCGACGAGTTCAGCCGCATGGACTCCCGCGCGGCGATCAGCGCGCGGCACCTCGGGCGGCTGGCACGCGGCGAACGGGACCTGGCCTCATCAAACCCCGCCACCCGGCGCGCGTTGCAGGCCATGTTCGGCAAGCCGGTCGATGAATTGCAGCGCCCCTGGGCATCCCACCAGTTGACCCCTGCGCCGGCCCGACACCTCATCGTCGAGCCCACCGGCGCCGGCCCGGAAAGGAACCTCCTCGCCATGGCCGCACAACGCGCCCGCCAGTACGCAATGCTCGCCGCCGAAGCCACCTCCCCGGCAGCCATCGACCAGCTCACCGAGGACGTGCAACGCCTCGCCCTGGCGTACCCGCAGCGACCGGTCAGCCAGATCCTGCCGGACCTGGCCGAGACTCAGGACACCCTCTTCACGCTGCTCGAACGTCGCCAACAGCCCACCCAGTCGCGTGACCTGCACTTCCTCGCCGGCATCACCAGCGGCCTACTCGCCAAGGTCTCGCACGACATGGCCGACCCCCACTCCGCCATGCTGCAAGCTCGAACCGCCGTCCTCTGTGCCGACCAATCCGGCCACCCCGGGTTGCAAGCCTGGCTCCGCGGACTTCAATCGCTGGTCGCCTACTGGGCCGGCCGGTACGCCGAGGCGGTCCGCTACGCCGAGGCGGGACGCGAGTACGCGACCCGAGCAGGTGGCACCTCCGCTGTCTGGCTGCCTGTCAGCGCTGCACGCGCCTACTCCGCACTCGGTAATGCGGAACAGGCCAAGGCCGCCATTACCGAGGCAGAGGAAGCCTGGTCCCGGGTTCGCCCCGACGAGATGGACGCGATCGGCGGCATCTGCACCTTCAACCAGCCCCGCACGGCCTACTACGCCAGCGACGCTCTCGCCTGGATGCCCGGGGAAGCCGACGCCACCGAGCGATACGCCCTGCGTGCCGTCCACGCGTACTCCGACCGCTACGACCCGGCATGGGCCTTCGGCGACCAGGCCGGCTCCCACACCAACCTGGCCATTGCCCGTGTCGCCAGCGGAGAACTCGATGCCGCCGCTGATGCCCTCGTGCCAGTGCTTGATCTCCCCGCCGATCAGCGCATCAACGGCGTCATCCACTCCGTCCGGCGTGTCCACCAAGCCATCACCCGTGCCGGTCACGCCAACGACGCTCGTGACCTCGTCGACGGTATCGAGCACTTCACGCACACCCCTGCCAACGCCCTTCCTCGATAAGGCACCATCAGCACATGTACCCGATCACCATTCCGGGCCGCGTCATCACCCTTCGCGAACTGCGACCCGATGACGCGGCCGACGCTTTGACGGTCGTTGGTGATGACCGGGTCACGCAGTGGCTCTCGTTTGACAGCCGCGACCAGGCCGCCACTGTCGCCATGGTTGAGGGAGCGGTAAGCCGTGCGCAGCTCCACCCGCGCACTGAGTACTACCTAGCCGTCGCTGACACCTCGGACCGGATGATCGGCTTCGCCCGCCTCGGACTCACCGGGCACCAGGCCGCCAAGCTTGGCTACGCCATCGGCGCCGATCACTGGGGCCACGGCTACGCCACCGACGCAGCCCGAACCATCATCGACTACGGCTTTCGAGAGCTGAAGCTTCACCGCATCACCGCAGCTATCGGCCCCGACAACGCTTCCTCCATCGGCGTCGCCAAGCGGCTCGGGATGCAGTACGAAGGCCGGCTACGCGATCACGTCTTCACCAATGGGGCCTGGCGCGACTCCCAGCTCTACTCGATCCTCGCCTCAGAGTGGAACGAAATCGCCGGCTGAGTGGCCCAGGTCGCCCAGTACGAGCGCGAGCAATTCCGATCATGGCACCGGTACGATCGCCGCCATGCGCGACGCCGACACGCCGCCGCAGGAACCCGCCGACCATTTCCACGCTCGCGCCGAACTCACACCTCGCCAGCAGGCGGCCGCTATCCGAGCCGCCGCAGCCGAGGTGCGCCAGCGTGTGCAGGAGTGGCGCGACTCATCCGCGTGGCAGAACACACCGACGAACGCCCATCGGCACCAGGCGACCCTGGCCGGAGTCGCGGCGCTTGACGCCGTACCCGAGCCGACCACTACGGAGGAACTCACCGAGTTCGTCGATGCCGTCCTACCCCTAGTCGCTGAGTGGCGGCCGAGTCGACCTGGTGCCGAACAGCAGATCTTTGTCGCGGTCGAGCGGCTTCGGAAAGCGTGCCGGTAGCGCAGACCGCGCGGAGTTTCTGTACATCCTCAAGGGCCCTTGACGGGCCGCACGCGCCGCCGATTGGGCGTCGCGCTGCGCAGCGGGCAAGCCCAAAGCTGCGCAGCACGCCCAGGCCCATCGGCTGGCGCGGATAGCGGGAACCCGGGCCGCCGCAGACGGTAGCGCCGAGTGTGGTTGAAGTTCGTGGGCCGGCAGCCGGCCAGGACGCGGCGGCCGTCACACCGCCGCGCCGCAACCCCACCACGGCCTCGTCGCGGCACCGCCCTATCCCGGCGCGCGGGGGCCATGCGTCAAGGAGCCCTTGACGCGACTGCCGATCACGAAGTCACCCACAAGGCAGTCACGACAGGAGGGGTATTAGACCCACTCCTCGCCGTTCGGCTCGTTCGGTGGCTCGGCGTAATCCTCGTTACGAGTCGTTGAGTGAGTCGGTTTTGCCACGGTGAGCTTGTGTAGCTTGAGTCGGGACGATATGCCGCCGACGTTCCTGCCAAACTCGGTGCAGAGCTCGACCATGGAAGCTCCCTCTTGGAAACGACGGATCAGGCGAAGGTCGGCGTCGGCTGTCCACGGCTCGAACGCGTTGGGGTAAACCTTCCGGATCTCGTCAACGCCAGGATTGGCGTTCGGCGTTGCGAGCCCGAGCGCCACCGCGACACCGGCGATCGTGGCAGAGATCGCCTTCGCTGCCGTAAGAAGGTCGGCTCGGCGCAGAGTGCCGGTCATCAGGCCGACGACCTGCCCCTGGTCGTCGATGTCGAAGCCCACCTGCACTGCCTCGCCATCCACTGTCACTCGTACGGTGCAGCGGCAGCCGTTGATCAGCATGTCACGGACGATGTCAGTGCCATCCGCAGGACCTTCCTCGGCAGGGGCGCCGCCATGCTGCATCTTTGGTGCCATCAGTCGTCCTCGGCAGCCCAAAGGGAGACGCCGCAGTCGTGATCGTCTTTGTGCTTCTGCTCGCACACCAGCCGTTGATGGCCGGTGACGACGCAACGGGGAACCGGGCACCGTTCATCGTGTGGCTCGCCGCGTAGCTGGGAGCAGAAGCGGCAGTGGCCATGCGCGTCACGGTCGCTCGTGACGTCGACGACCAACCCGGACGCCTCCAGCGCGTGGTACATGCGAAGAAGCAGATTCTCTCGGGGGTCACGTCCGGCGATCGTTGGGGCCTCTGCGTAGGGGGCGACCGCTAGTCGTTCGGCGATCGCGTACCCGTTGGGGTGAGTCATGTAGCAATGATGCTAGAAAATGTTGCTCCCTGCGACCCCCAGATCACTCCTCGAAGCTGGACGCTCTCCTCATAATCAGCTTCCAACGGATGGCTGTGTGACGCAGGGCCGCCGGCAGGGGGCGACGAGTGAGAACTGCCACCAGACGCTGCTGAAGCAGCCTCGGCCTTTCCCGCAGTCGAGGCGTCCCCACTCGTCATGCTCAGTCGCGACTGAGTATCCCTTCGAGACAAAGGGGATCTATCGACGGGGATCGACTCCTGCGAGCAGCAGGGTGCAACGCCCGTTCAGGCCTCCACAGGCGTTCGAGGTTCCGGAATCCCCTGCATCGGAAAGGGACGAAACCACTCACGGCTCACGGCCGAGGTGATCAGTCTCGCTAAATCGTTCATAAACTGCTCGCACTTGCGTCTGTGGACATTGAACAGCCGAACATCGATGCGTGACTTGCGGCTGCCGTGCGCGATGTCGTTCCGGGTGCGCCTTACGAATTCTAGCGAGTGGAAGTAGCTACGGCTGACCTCCGACTCTGGGATTCCCAATCGGTATAGCGTTCGACGTAAAACGTCGGTCCCGAAGTTCATTTCCATGGAGGCCGCCACTTGCGGATCGATAGTGATCGTTGCTTCGTTGAGCTCTCTCACGCGCTGAACAAAATTGACCTGTCGTACAGCGCGCCGCGTCAAGATGCCATCGTCCGCAGATCCCTCGTCACTTTGGCCGGCGCCTGTTCGTAAAGCCTCGAATTCGGCGATACACGCAGCCGCGAAGAGATGAGGCTTAAGCTCAATAGCCTTCAGCCCTTTGGCATTTATGGCATCGATGTACAAGCTAAAGGCGTGCCTGGCGAAGCCTTCTAGGTGTGCGTATTGCATCACGAGGATAGCTCTTAGTGCGGAGACGGGCCATGATTCGGGGTCAGGGTTCGCCAACAGTTCATTGCGGAGATGTCGCAGTTCGTCGAGCCGCCAAGACAGATCCTCTTCCAGTTCTAGTCTGAGGTCCGAGAGTTTCAACTGATCGCCGCCTTAAAGGCATCGGAAAAGTACTTAACTCTGGCATTCAACTCGTTTCGCGAATTCTTTCCTCCTCCACAGTGATCGAGGAACTTCCGGTCGAACTTCCCCCGCATCACGGCCTGGCCAAGGCGTTCGACTTGGGCTGCGTCCTCAGGATCGACCTTGTCAAGAACTTGCTGCAGGCCGAGCACGATGCCCTCATAGTGGTAGACCGAGAACTGACTTCTGGGCTCAGGATAGCGCTGGTCCACTGTGCCGAAGATCTTCGAGTCGATGCCGAGATGATCGGATACAACGCGGAGAATCTGAAAGGTCTTATCGAATACTGCCCGCTCCTGACTGTAGTCAAATTCTGTCGGGTCGACCGGATCCGAGACCGCTTCCATGTAGTCGGTCAGGAAATTTGCGACGTCATGGCGATACCGAGCGCCATCATTCTTGTAAGAGAAAAACCTCAGGACGAGCTCTTGATCGAACTTCTGCTTCTTCTGGTTGTACGAAATGATATCAATGCAGTGAGCGAAGTTGCTTTCCTTGCTCAGTTGCGAGATGAAACTGTTGAAGCCATTGGACAGGAGGCGAATCGTTGCATTTCTCACCTCTTGCGCTTCGAGGGTCTCGCCGCCGGTATTCAGTCTCTTAAACATGTAGTAGCGCAAGCGAGGATCGCTTTCCTTCCGGAGAATCTCCGCCCGGATGTAGCTGCGCTTTAGCTTGATCTCCATCGCACGTGGCAAGTCTTGGTACGTTAAGCCGTTTAACTCTTTTACGATGTCACAGTCGGCGAGCACGAGGGGAGGCTGCAACTTGCCATCGATCTTCAACTGCCCGCGGAAGTTGAGGTACGACGATATTCGCTGGAGTCCGTCGATTAGTTCATATACCCGGTCTTCGCGCTCAATAAGGAAGATTGGGGGCACGGGCAGTTCTAGTAGGAGGGACTCGATAAACCTTGCCTGCGAACCCTCTGGCCATCGGAACATGCGTTGAAACTCGGGATCAATGATCAGTTCCTGATCTTTATACATATCCGCGAGTTCGTTAAAAGAGAAGTCGATACTCTGTGTGCGAACGGCGTTGACTTTTGAGTCAACCGAAGTGATTAGCTGGTCTGGGTCCAGAAGCATGGTTTGATTGGCCTTGCGCCTCGCCATAATCAGCCCTTCTTCAGAGTGACTACCGTTTCATTGACTTTGCCTTTGGGATACTTGCGAGCGGCTGTGTTCACAGCGGTAAGAAGGCGGGTGACCTCCTTTGGGCTCGCCGCATAGAGCTTCCACCCGCGCGCCTCTGCTTCTTCGATGCAGATTTCAGCTAGCCGAATGTGAATGTCTTTGTAATAAGAATCCTGAACGACTAGGGTAAGTGTTGCCTCGTCTTTGGTCACGCGCGTTATCTCGTCAAAGCTCGAGGATAGGTCGTCGAGATACTGCCGAACCTGCTTCAGGTAGTAGCCTGCCGACGCCTTGCTCTTGTGCTTAGAGACATCATTGACGAGGCTGGTGGCAAGTGTCCGGTAGCTGGGAACATTCGCTGTCTGCCCGGGCCTGATTAGAGTTGTTCCCATCAGGCTCGATCTAAGCGACCGATCCTTGGCGATGTCGACTCCCACAACCGCAAGCTCCCGAGCATACGCGACCGCATAGTCGATTCGGGTTAGGTAGGGAGGAGATGTAAGTACCACGTCAACCGAGCGATTTGCCAGCGGTAAACGGTTCGCCGACGCCGTGATTAAGGTGGCTTGTATTCCGCCAAGTTCGTCACTGCTGCGAAGGCGATTGAGGATGTACCGCTGATCCGCGACCAACAGCACATCTAGTTGATCGCTTTCTACATGCACCAATTGGTCGGGTGACGCCGCCCGCTTAACCCATGTTGGGTTGCTGCCCTCGAAGCGTTCTGTCAGTCTGCGCACGACCCGGAACAGCGAGACGTAACCCAGCGCCGATACGGGCTTTGCTTGGGATTGCAGATGATTCGTCCACTGGCGAACACGAAGCACAGTCTGGGGAGACAACCAAGAGAGAAGCGGATCCGTTGCCGTCGAAAATGATCCCGACGGTTTAGGGGGTGGATCCGATGCTTCGGTAACGGCGTGGACACCTCCACGCAGGCTTGCTACTAAGTTGGCGATCGGGTTGAGGTCGATGCCTACGGATCGGTGCCCATTTGAAGTCGCTGCCAGCGTGGTTGTACCACTGCCGTTCCAGGGATCAAGGACCACGTCGTCGTCATTGGGCGCGATGACACTCAACTGATCGCGTGCCCATTCGAACGAAAACCCCGCATAGTAGGGAAAAACATCCGCCAAGCCGGCCGTCTCCTCGCGTGGCCGCTTGGGAGAGCCCTTCGGTCCGGATGCCGAAGGGACCTTTAGATTTGGCAGGGCCGGCTGGTGTGTGAGCTGACCGGCTCTGGTACCCGTCACCCGGTCTCCCCGCCACGTGTTGGCCAAGTCTACGTACGACCACCCTTGTCGAGGAGACAGCCACGACGATCGAGCGAAGCAGCCCTCTGCTGCCGGTGGTGCAAGTAGTGCAGGTTAACAGCAGCACATGTTGGCCGGTAGATCAACCTCTTGGGAACTTGCTGACTTCGCTGCTTGGCTCGTTACCGCAGCGATGTCGGCCTAGGCCGCTGGCCACGGGCTGCCGAACGGCCACGACGACGGAGACGGCAGGCTGGGGCACGCTGACATGAACGAGATTCCGAGAATGCTGTCGTTCCCGGGCGTGTGCAGACGCGCACTACACCGAGCTTGTAAGCGACGCGACAGGCGGCGAGGCAGCAAGTAGGCAGCGCGAGCGTAGATGTAGATCGGCCCCGAGCGTCAAGGTTTGGCCCTCGGCACCTGTTCGTCGACGCGGGGTGCCAGGCGTTGGCAGTAGCCGACAACGTGGGTCCGCGTCCCCCCGACGGTGGTCATGCCCGGCTGCGAGGGCGACGGCCGCTCTGGGCAATGGAGGCGCGTCAGCCGCCGGATACATGCTGGTAATCCCACCCAGCCGGCGCGCAAACTAGACGGATGCACAGTCAGGCACTCCGGGCGTCGGCGCTTCCTCGCGTCGGCCCTACACTGCGCCCTCTTGCAGCGCCATGGCCGGCATTGGTTGTGGTTGCCGACACTAACGTCCTGGCTTCGCGTGCCTGCAATGCGGTCCGCAGAGGCCGCAACGAGGAGCTCTTCAGCGGGCTGGCGGGAAACGGCCGGTCAAACATCTATGTCTCTGCGCACGTACCTGAGGAACTTGTCGAGCACCTGCCGGCAATCGCCGCGTCAAGTGACGTCCCGGTGTCGGAGGCATCAGGGGTCTTGTGGAACGAAATCATGCCGGGGGTCCCTGTCGTCGACCTGGCGATTCGCGACTACCTCAGCCCACGCGTGCGCACGATGCTCTGTATCGACCGCGAGTTGCCGCGTCGGCTACGGGGGGACCCGGATGACATCGGGACTACTGCGCTTGCCGAGTTGCTTGCTCCGGCGGTGATCCTCAGCAGCGACAGTGTCTTCACGCGACTTGGGTTCGCCAACACTGACGCCGCGACCTGGGTCGGGTTGGCCTACGGCCTGTTACGGGCGGCCGGGTTCGAAGCACGGTTGGGTGACGCTGCCTTGCTCGCGGAGCTGACTGCTCGTACGGTCGCCGCAGCCGGCGGAGCCGCCGTCCGCGCCATTCGTAGCTACCCAGTGCCTGCCATCGGACTGCTTGCTGGTGCTGTAGTACTGGCCGGTCGCTTCGGCTATCTCGATCCAGCTCGATGGCGTGAGGGCTGGCATCGTTTCCGCGAGGCGATGGAGCCCTTGCGGGATGGGCTGACGGTTGCCCTTGAGGAACACCAAGCAGCTCGCGGGGCACTTCGCATCATTGAACCCGCAGGACGACCAACGGTCGAACAGGCCGCCGCTCGGCATCTCGCCCGCCGACGTGCCGCGCTGACCCCTCGCGAGCTGCGCGACGAGCTGTCAATGTCCGGCTTCACAGCCTCTGGTGCTGAACTCAGGCGCGGCATGCTCAGCCACTCAGCCTTCAAACGGCGGCCCGGCGACCGGTTTGAGTTGGGGCGGTGTTCGGTCTCGACGCTCGATTGCGTAGAGGGCTAGGCGATGGGCAACAGTGAGATCGAGCGCATTGCCATCGAGTACGTGATGGAGCTCGAACGCCGCAACGGTCGCGTACCGGAAGACGTACATCTCACGAGCGCTCCGTACGACGTCAGCAGCCCACCGCGGCAGATTGAAGTGAAGGCCTTCGGCGCGTCGGCTCGAAGCGCCTCAGTTCCGCTGGAGGGCCGACAGGTTCAGGCGGCCCGTCAAGAGCCCGAGAACTTCTACCTCTACGTCGTGGACAACGTCGTGCGAGCTGGCGAGGGATTGATGCGCGTCCGGATCATCCACGGTGATGTCCTGACCAGGATGCTCGACCGTACGAGGCCGCAGATCACCTACTGGCCGACGTTGCGTGCACAGGAGTACGACGACGCCGAGCAGCTCGGGCCGATCGGGCAAACGAATGCAGAGCCAGGCTGTGCCCATGATCCACGGGCACAGATCCGGTACAACTGACACCGGCAAGAGCTGTCAACCGCTGTAAGGCAACAGCAGAGCGGCCCAGGCCAGGCAGCCGATCCGCCCGATCCGGGTTGATCAGGAGCAGAGCGGAGGGGTTCAGGGTTCAAGTCTCAGCATTGCCGAAACGTTCTCTCTTGGATCAAGGCGGCCCGCAAGCGGGCCGCGCCGGCCCGGCCCCGGCCTGCTGGCGACCTCCGGCCGGCATCGGCCGGGCCGGCCGGCCACGCTTGGGAGTTGCAGGATCGGAAGACCTCGGGGCTCCGCCCCGAACCCCGACCCTCCTCAGAGATGCCGCCGCAGATCACCTCGTCGGGCCCCACAAGGGCTACCAGCCTCCCCGAACGGGGCCAAGGTCGTTCGTCCGGTAGGGCGCTCCACCTTCGCCCCGCCCGGGGAGGCTGGACGGTCTACGACTGCCCGACGAGGAGATCCGCTTAACCCAGGGAAGCCGAACTAGGAGAACAGGTTGACCATGAACCCGATGGGGATGGAGACCAACGCACCGGAGACGAAGTAGAGGAGCTGCTCGCGCCGCCCCTTTTTCCTTGCGATGTCTAGCTGCTGCTGGACAGAGGCCAACTTGTCTCGCAGCTCTCGTTGCTCATCTAGTAACCGCCCCTGGAGATCCGCGTGGGCACTCGCGATTGTGTTGTCGAGAAGCGCCCGTACGGCCGCTGCCTCTTCGGCGCTAAGCGCAGCCAATTGCCGACTCTGCTCTTCCTCAGCACGGAGCCGGTCGATGGCAGCCTTCCGTGTTCTGAGTTCGCCTTGCAGCTCCTGGATCAGTTCATCCGACTCTCTCAGGGCACCTGCAAGACGATCAACCCGTTGATCTATGGAGGCACGCGGTTCCCTCACCGCAGCGTCGGCGGCTTCCAAGAGGGCGGCGTCCAGGACGGCCTCGAACTGCTTCGCCGCGACTAGAGCGTTCCTGGCCCCGGATCGCGAGTGGAGCGCCTCTCGACCCGCCACCAGGCTGCCAACGACGCCAAGGACGACGCCAGCGATCTCCACCCAGGGGATGCTCCCCGCGTTCAATATGACCAACTCCTCGCGTGCCCGTTACGTGCCCGATGTGACGGACAAGCAGGGTGAACCAAGGTCATCGACAGCGGAACACGACAAAGGCCCCTGACAAGGTTTTCCGCAGGTCAGGGGCCTTGCCGTTGCCTGGTGGCGGGTAGAGGATTCGAACCTCTGAAGCTTCCGCGACGGATTTACAGCTCACCCCTATCCGCCTGTGCACCGTACAACAGTGTCGCCGCGCTTGCGGACTGCCCTGCGGGCGGCCTCCGGCCGTCCTCGGGCACCCGCAGCGCGTCATCCGAGAGTCAGCGGATCGTCAGCGAACGCCGTACCGCGCGGCGACTTTCGATCATGCTCGACGGCACGACCGCTACTTCTGACCACGCGGTACGCCACTTGATCACACTCGCTACTACGTCAGGTCACTTTCCCCCCGACGGGGGTCGTCCCTTTTCCGTGGGGAGCGCGCCACCGCAGCGGGAGGTTCGCTTGCGTCACGGCGGCTGGGTCCGTCGACGAGCGGTACTGCTCGGATGCGCTCCAGCCGACCTCGTCGCGGACGGTGTGACCGACGTCGGCCGTGTAACTTGCCGAACGGGACAGGCTGAGGGGGAACAGGTGGCTGCTGGCGGCTTCTCGTCCAAACGGCTGGCCCGGGTGCGCGGGTTCCTCGAGCACCAGGTGGAGTCCGGCTTCGTCCCGGGCATGGTGGTCGTCCTCGCCCGGCACGGCGAGGTGCACATCGAAGCGACGGGTCAGCTCGCGTTCGAGGGCGCAGGGTCGCAGACGCCGATGGCTGTCGACACGATCTGTCGCCTGGGCTCGATGTCGAAGCCGATCGTCGCCGCCTGTGCGATGACCCTCGTCGAGGACTGCACCCTCCGCCTCGACCACCCGGTCGACGATCTCCTTCCGGAGCTGGCCGACATGACGGTGCTCGCCGATCCCCACGGCCCACTCGACGACACAGTCCCGGCGGCACGCCCGATAACGGTGCGGGACGTCCTGGACGGCACCCTGGGCACCGGCATGGTCCCCGCCGAGCCGGGAACGGTGCCGATCGCCGACGCGCTGGACGCACTCGAATACCCGTCGGCGGACGAGTGGATCCGCCAGCTCGGTGACCTCCCGCTCGTGCACCAGCCAGGTGAGCGCTGGATGTACGACACCGCGGCCAACGTGACAGGCGTACTCATCGCCCGGGCTACCGGCATGTCCTTCGGGGATGCCATCCGTGAGCGGATCTGCAAGCCGCTGGGAATGGTCGACACCGGCTTTAGCGTGGCCGGCGAGAGCATCGGCCGGTTCGCTACGGCGTACGAGCAGGACAACTCCGCCACCGGCGAGCCGGTTGTCGAGGACGCCCCTGGCGGGCGGTTCAGTCGACAGCGGATGTTCGAGTCCGGTGGCGGTGGGCTCGTTGCGACCGCCCAGGACTACCTGGCCTTCGCCTCGGCGCTGCTCGCCGGCGGGGCCCACGGCGGCGAGCGGGTGCTGTCGCGGCCGGCCGTGACGCTCATGACGAGCGACCACCTGACCCCGAGGCAGAAGGCCGTCTCCGGGTTCTGGCCTGGATACTTCGACGCCATCGGCTGGGGTTTCGGAATGGCGGTCCGCACCCGCCGTACGCACCTCGGGCCCTCGGTCGGCAGTTACGGATGGCCCGGCTTCTACGGCACCGCCTGGTACAACGACCCCGCCGAGTACCTGACCACGATCGTGTTGATGCAACGGGCACACGCGGGTGACCAGCGGCTGCCGATGTGGCACGACTTCTGGACCACCGTCTACCAGGCGATCGACGACTGACCGCTCAGGCTGGCAGGCCACTGGCCTGGCCGCCGACTTGCGGGGTCGCTTCTTCTGGGAGCGACCCCGCTGTGTTTCCGGCAGCGGCGGTAGCTGCGGATTCGCCCGCGCTCGTAGCAGATCCACTGTCTCGGCGGGGGTTGTCCACAGGCCACCAGGTTGTCCACAGGCGACCAGATCCGGACGGCCCGGGGGGCGGATTCCGAGCAGGGTCAGCGGCATACCAGAACCGACCCGCTGGAGGCCGCGATGCCACCCCGTACCACGGTTCCGCCGATCCGCCGGCTTCCGCTGGTCGTCACCGGCGACGACGATCTGCTCGACGATGTGCTCCGGCTCGCCGCTGTCGGCGGGACCGAGGTGGAACTCGCCCGTGACCCAGCGGCTGCCCGCACCCGTTGGCTTCCCGCACCCCTGGTGCTGCTCGGCGCCGATCAGGCGCAGGCGTGTCTGCGCGCCCGACTGCCGCAGCGGCCCCGGCTGGTGCTTGTCGGCCGGGCCGGTCAGTTCGACCCGGGCTGGCAGATCGCCGAGCTGATCGGGGCCGAGCACGTCGCCATGCTGCCTGCTGCGGAGCCGTGGTTGGTGGATCGGTTTGCCGAGCATGACTCGGACCGTCCGCCCGGCGCCGGCGCCCGGGTCGTCGCGGTCCTTGGCGGTCGGGGCGGTGCGGGCGCGAGCGTGCTCGCCGGTGGTCTCGCGGTGACCGCCGCCCGGGCCCGGCTGCGCACTCTCCTGGTCGATGCGGACCCGCTCGGTGGTGGCCTCGACCTCGTGCTCGGTTGGGAGCAGTTGGAGGGCCTGCGCTGGCCGTCGCTCACCAGTGCCGACGGGCGGGTGGACGCCCCGGCGCTGGTGCAGGCCCTGCCCAGCCGTGGTGACCTCGTGGTGCTCTCCTGGGACCGCGGCGAGATGCTGGCGTTACCGGCGGCGGCGATGGCGGCGACAGTCGACGCGGCCCGGCGTGGGCGGGACTTTGTGGTGATCGACCTGCCCCGCCAGTTGGACGACGCGGCGGTGGTGGCGTTGCAGGCCGCCGACCACACGTTCGTCGTCGTGCCGGCCGAGTTGCGGGCCACCGCGGCGGCCACCCGGGTGGTGGCGGCCGCCGCACCGCACTGCGCCGCGCTCTCGGTGGTGGTGCGCGGGCCCGCCCCAGGGCGGCTGCGGGCCACCGAGGTGGCACGTGCGCTGGGCCTTCCTCTGGCCGGCACGTTGCGCCCCGAGCCGGGGCTCTGCCGAGGGCTGGAACGGGGCGAGGCGCCCGCCGCCGGTGGCAAGGGCCCGCTCGCCGCACTCTGCCAACGAATCGTCGCCGACCTCACCGGCGTGCCAGCTGCGGGTGCGGCATGAGCGCCGGGCCGGAGGACGGCACGCTTGCCGCCCGGGTACGGCAGCGGATCGCGGCCGCCTCCACCCCGGTCAATGCCGCGGCGATCGTCTCCGCGGTACGGGCCGAGCCCGGCGCCGCAGTGCTCGGTGATACCGCCATGCTGCGGATCGCCGACCGGGTACGCGACGACCTGGTCGGCGCCGGGCCGCTGGCGCCGCTGCTGGCCGACCCGGAGGTCACCGACGTCCTCGTCAACGGCGTCCGGGTCTGGGTCGATCGCGGGTCGGGGCTGCAGCAGGTCGCCGTGCCGGTGGGCTCGGTCGAGGACGTCCGTCGGTTGGCGCAGCGACTGATCGCCAGCGCAGGGCGGCGGCTCGACGACGGTTCCCCGTACGCGGACGCCAGGCTTCCCGACGGCACCCGACTGCACGCCGTGCTGCCACCGGTGGCGACCGAGGGCCCCTATCTGTCGCTGCGGACCTTCCGACACCGACCCTTCACCCTCGACGAGTTGGTCCGCCAGGGGACCGTCCCGCGACCGCTGGCACCACTGCTCGCCGCCGTCGTCGCGGCCCGCCTGGCCTATCTGGTGACCGGCGGCACCGGGTCGGGCAAGACGACGCTGCTCAACACCCTGCTCGGGATGGTGCCGGCCACCGAACGGATCGTGCTGGTGGAGGACGCCGCCGAGCTACGCCCGGGGCATCCGCACGTGGTGGGGCTCCAGGCGCGTACCGCCAACGTGGAGGGAACGGGCGTGGTCAGCCTGGCGGACCTGGTCCGACAGGCGCTGCGGATGCGCCCGGACCGGTTGGTGGTCGGGGAGTGCCGGGGCGGTGAGGTGGTCGATCTGCTGGCCGCGCTCAACACCGGCCACGATGGTGGCGCCGGCACGTTGCACGCCAACACGCCGTCGGACGTGCCGGCCCGGTTGGAGGCCCTGGGCATTTTGGGCGGGCTGCCTCGCGCCGCGCTGCACGCCCAGGTGGCCGCCGCGTTGCAGGTGCTGTTCCAGGTACGACGTGGCGATCAGGGTCGCGTCCTGGAGTCGGTCTGCCTGCTGCTGCCCGAGGGGCCCGAACGGTTGGTGACAGTGGTGCCCGCCTGGGTGCGCGGCAGAGGGCTCGGGCTCGCCGCCCGTGCCCTCGGGGCGCTGCTGCGGGAGCGTGGGGTGGCGGTACCGCCCATCCTCAGCGAGCCCTGGCCCGGCTCGGCGGGTCCGGCATGACCGGCGAGACGATGCTGGTGGCGTTGCTGCTCTTGGTCGCCGCCGCCCTGGTGGCCTGGCCAGTACGGACCGTTCGGGCCCGGAGACGTCGCATTTTGGCGCCGGGACGGAAGGCCGGCGGTGTCGATCCGGATGACGCCCTGGTGCAGTGGATCAGGGAACTCGGGCGCACACCAGACGGGCCGGTCGGCGACGCCGTCGCTGCCCCGACCTCAAGTCATCCGGTCGGCCTCGCTGAGGAGCAAGAAGTCACTGCGGGTTCCCGCGGCAGGCGGACGCCACTCGGCTGGTCCGAGCTGGACGTCTCCCGAAGCCCGAGGTGGCCAGGTGCGGTAGGCGGGTTCACGCGCCCGGACGGCCCGACGCGTCCGCCAGCCCGTCGAGATCCCCGGCGCCCGGCCGGCACCGACCGGCCCGAGGTGGCCGTCGCCGTGCTCGGTCCGGAACAACTGTCGGGGGGCGCGGTCGCGAGCGGCGTCAACGACGTGGTCGGTGGGAGCGAGGTCTCCGGCCCGGCGACCGCCGGTGGGCACGGCGCCCCGGACGTCGGCCGTCGGGGCGACGCGGCCGGTGTGGTGGTCGCCGACGGGCTTCCGATCTCTGCTTACCGCGACCACGGAAGCGGCGGCCCGACCGGCCGAAGGTCGGGTACCCCGCTGACGGCGCGTATCTCGCGATCGACGACCCGGGTGCTGCCGGTGGTCGGCCTGCTCGGCGGCGGTGTGGGTGCCGTGATCGGCGGGCCGGTGGCCGCCGTGGCGATAGCCGGATACGGCACGCTTGCCGTACGCGCCGCGCTGCGCTGGCGAGTGAACCGGAGTGCCGAGCGGAGCCGCCGACGTGGGCTGGACCAGCTCTGCGGCCTCGCGGCCGACCTACGGGCCGGTCTGCCCGTTCCCCACGCACTCGCGGTCGCGGCCATCGAGCACGACGGCGCGAGCCGCCTACGTCAGCTGACCTCGGCGGCGGTGCGGTTGGCCGACCGGACCGGCGCGCCGCTGGCGGAACTCGTCGAGCGGATCGAGGCGGACGCTCGGGCGACCGACAGGGGTCTGGCCGCAGCGGCAGCCCAGGCGGCAGGTGCCCGCGCCACGGCGTGGCTACTGGCGGCGCTGCCGATCGGCGGGATCGGGCTGGGATACGGCATCGGCGTCGACCCCCTGGCGGTGCTCCTGCACAGCCCGGTCGGCGGCACCTGCGCGGTCGTCGCGGTCGCCCTCCAGGTCGTGGGCCTCCTCTGGGCGGAACGGCTGGGCGCGACACCAGGACGAGCCGGATGACGGCCGGTGGCCGCGTCGGCCAGCCCAGCTCAACCAGGCCGCGGCGGCCGGACGTGATTCGGCTCGTGGCGGTGCTGGGTGGGCTCGCTATGGCCATCGTCGTCGAGGGCTGGCTCGGGCTGCTCAGCGCACTCCCCGCCGCGTTCCTGCTCGACGTCCTGCTCCGGCGGATCGAACCGCCAGCAGTGCGCAAGCGGCGGCAGCAGGAGGCCGCTGACCTGCCGCTCGCCGCGGACCTCCTGGCTGCGGCGATGCGGGCCGGCGCCCCGGTGGATCGTTCGGTGCTGGCCGTCGCTGAGGCACTGGACGGGCCGCTTGCCGGCCGGTTGGCCCGGGTTGGCCGGACGTTGCTGCTCGGTGGTGGCCCGGCGGAGGCATGGTCCGCGCTGGACGGGGTGCCCGGCGCCGAGCGGCTGAGCGCTGCGGCGTTGCGCTCGGCCAACAGCGGTGCCGCCCTGGCCGGCGCGTTGACCCGGCTCGCCGACGACCTGCGCGGCGACCGGGCCACCGCTGCGGAGGCATCGGCCCGCCGGGCGGGTGTGCTCATCGTCCTGCCGCTGGGGCTCTGCTTCCTGCCGGCATTCATTCTCGCCGGACTTGTGCCGGTGATCGTCGCCGTTCTCGGCGACGTGCTCTGACCCATCGAGAAGGGAAACAGTCATGCGCAAACTCATCGGCCGTCTGCGCGGCGATGCCGGGATGAACACGGCCGAGTACGCCGTGGGCACTCTCGCCGCGGTCGCCTTCGCCGGGATCCTGTTGAAGGTGCTGACCTCCGGAAACGTCCAGTCGGCGCTGACCGCTGTCATCGACCGGGCGTTGAAGTGATCGAGCGCCGGCGGGCTGGTCGCGGCCCAGGGCCGAGCGTTCCCGGGCCGGCGGCACACGGCGGGTGGAGACGTCGCGTCGTCGTGCGGGCTGCTGGCGGGGACCGGGGGTCCTTCACCGCCGAACTCGCGGCCGGCCTGCCGGCGCTGCTTCTGCTCCTGCTGGCCGGCCTGACCGCGGTCAACGCCGTCAGCGTCCAGGCGGGATGTCTGCACGCGGCCCGGGAGGCGGCGCTCGCCGCCGCCCGGGGCGCGGACGGCAGCGCGGAAGGTGGCCGGGCGGCGCCGCCGGGGGCGGCGGTGTCGGTGTCCGTCGACGGCGACCGGGCGCAGGCGACGGTACGGGCGCCCGTCCGGGCCCTGGGCGGCCGGCTGCCACGCATCACAGTGGTCGCCACCGCCGTCGCCGCTGTCGAACCGGGCACTCACGAGGGGAGTTGGTAGTGCCGAGAACTGACAACCCGTCGCACCACGCGGCTCACGCACCGGCCTTTGGCGGGCTCGTCGATAGCCAGCCGGACCGGCAACGTGGTGGCGCGACGGTCCTGCTGCTGGCGATGGGGCTCGTGTTCGTGATGTTCGGGACGTTCGGCGCCGCAATCGTCGCCGCCGGGATGGCGAGCCAACGGGCAGCCGTGGCAGCCGATCTTGGCGCGCTGGCCGGGGCGGGCCGGGCGCTCGACGGCGACGCGGTGGCCTGCGCGTCCGCGTCCGACCTCGCCGGTCGCAACGACGGCCGGATGGTCGGCTGCCACCTCGACGGGTTGGACGTGCTGGTGACAGTCGAGGTGGCCTTCACGCCACTACCCGGCCTGAGCCGGGTGGCTACGGCGAGCGCCCGCGCCGGCCCGGTGCGGGGCTGACCCGCACTGGTCGGCGCCGCCCAACGGCGGGTGGCGCAGCTCGGCGACCCGCTCAACTGCCCGGGGCCCTGGTGGTATTGGTGGGTGCTGTGGAGCTGAATCGGTTACGACATCAAAGGTGATGCGTTTACGACATCAGCTCCAAAGGGGGACCGGACCCGCAAGGGGCCGAGTCACCCAACGGCCAGCCTGCGGTCCAACGGCCTCCCGCGCGGGAGAGGGCGGTCCAACGGCTTGCCGGCCGGGACTGGTCGAGGTCCAGCTCCCGGTCGGCAACCGAGGAATGAATGGCCGCGACGGCGACCGCCGAGGGTCACCGCGGCACCCTGGTCCGGGCCCTCTGTGTCAGCGGGCCTGGAGTGCGTCGAGGGCGACGGCCATCGCGATGACCAGACGGCGGTCGATCTGCGGGTTCTGCACCTCGACGACGTACTTGTCGCGCAGGCCCCACTTCTTGACCACCGTGAAGACCGGCTGGCCGCCAGCGGTGAAGTCGAAGTGGTACGGCAGCCAGGACAGCGAGTCGACGAAGCGACGCAGCAGTGCCACCGGCATGCTGCGCTCCTGGCCCGTCACCTGCGGCAGTCCGGCCTGCTCGACGTGCCAGGTGGAGCGCAGCAGCGACTGGGCGAAGTCCTTACGGAACAGGCCGATCGGGGTGCCGGCCGCATCGGTGACGTCGTACGTGGCGCCGAGGTCGATGCGCTGGCGGGCCTTGAAGCCGAGCAGTGGCTGCTGCTTCGAGTCATCCGTGTAGATGGTCACCTGCTCCTTGAAGGCGAGCCGCTTCTGCTGCGCGAACGCCAGCAGCTCACCCTCGGTGCCGTCCGGGTTGACCGTCCGGACCTCGTACTGGTTGACCATCATGCGCAGTCGCTGGCGGATGTAGAACTGGTGCTGAGCCTGCACGTTGTCGAGCTGCATCTGATCTCCTCAGGGGTTGGTGCGCCGGAGTCTCGCACAGCCCGCCGAGCATCGCCCTCCCCGCCGCCCATTACCAGTTGCTGCTGGGTAGCCGTCGAGGCCGTCGGACGGCTACCCAGCACGGAGTGATCACTGGTGCCCTTGCAGGACCACTCCAGGAGACCTCAGCGAGTGTCGACGGAGGTCGCGGCCCGTAGCGCCCAGGTGTTGAGCACCTGGTGGATGCCGCGCAGCCGCTCGTTGATCTGTTCCAGTCGTTCCGCCTGGGCCAGGGCGGCCAGTGCCGACCCCAGCGCGATCTGCTGGTCGAGGGTGAGATTGTCCTGGTCGATTGTGTAAAGCAGGTCGACGGTCTCGGCGATGGTGTCGGCCACAGCTTCTCCTCGGGCACGGGGGGCGATCGGCAACAAGGACATCGATGGAAGCGCTCCCATGTCATTGTGCCCCGAGCCGGGCCGATTCATGCAAGGTGCTCAGTCCGGCAGGTTCGTGAGCACCACGTCGAGCACCCGGATCGCGTCCGGCTTGGAGAGCGGGTTGTTGCCGTTGCCGCACTTCGGTGACTGCACGCAGGACGGGCAGCCGGTCTCGCAGCCGCACTCCGCGATCGCGTCCCGGGTGGCCCGCAGCCACGCCGCAGCCGTCCCGTACGCCCGCTCGGCGAACCCGGCGCCACCCGGATGCCCGTCGTAGACGAAGACGGTAGGCGCCTCGGTGTCCGGGTGCACCGCTGTGGAGAGCCCGCCGATGTCCCACCTGTCGCAGGTGGCCATCAGCGGCAGCAGGCCGATCGCTGCGTGTTCGGCGGCGTGCAGCGCACCCGGCACGTCGGCCGGTTGGACCCCGGCGAGGGCCAACGACTGCGGTGAGAGGGTGAACCAGACCGCCACCGTGCGCAGCTCCCGGGTGGGCAGGTCGAGCGGCCGGGTGTCGATCACCTCGCCGGTGGCGATCCGCCGCCGCTGGTACGACACGACCTGGCTTGTCACGTCCACCTCGCCGAGGAACATGCCGACCGGCCCGGCGTCCACGTAGGAGCGCACCGACACCACGGACAGATCGGTGACGTCACGGGCGTGGGTGGACCAGTCGGGCTCCTCGGCGCGCACCAGCGCGCACCCGTCGGCCAGGTCCAGTTGGTCGACCACGTACGACACTCCCTGGTGCAGATAGACCGCGCCGGAGTGCAGCAGGAAGTGTGACGAGCCGCCGTCGACGGTCCCCAACAGTCGACCTGTCGACGACTCCACCACGGCGACCGGGGCACCGCCCTCGCCGCGCAGGTCCACCTCGGGGCGTTCCCGGTGCCGCCAGTACCAGCCGGTGGGCCGTTGCCGGAGCGCCCCGGCCGCGACCAGCCCGTCGACCGCCTCCTTCGCCCCCTCGCCGAAGAGCACCAGGTCGGCCGGGGTGAGCGGTGCCTCCACCGCGGCGCAGGCGAGCTGTGGTGCCAGCACGTACGGGTTGGCCGGGTCGAGGACTGTCGCCTCCACCGGCGCACCGAAGATCGCCTCCGGGTGGTGCACCAGGTAGGTGTCCAGCGGGTCGTCCCGGGCCACCAGCACCGCGAGGGCCTCCTGCCCGGAACGCCCGGCGCGGCCGGCCTGCTGCCACAGCGACGCCCGGGTGCCCGGGTAACCGCAGATCAGCACCGCGTCGAGCCCGACCAGGTCCACGCCCAGCTCCAGGGCGTTCGTGGAGGCCAAGCCGAGCAGGTCGCCGTGCAGCAGCGCGCGTTCCAGCTCGCGCCGCTCCTCCCGCAGGTACCCGCCCCGGTAGGCGGCCACCCGGTCGCCGAGCCCCGGCACCGCGTCGTCGAGCGCTCGGCGCGCGTTCGCGGCCACCACCTCGGCGCCCTTGCGGGAGCGGACGAACGCGAGGGTGCGTACCCCCTCGGCGACAGTGTCGGCGAGCAGGTCCGCGGTTTCGCGCAGCGCCGACCGGCGGATCTGCCGAAGGTCGTCGTGGCCGCCGGCCGCCTGGGCGGGCACCGAGGAGGAGTCGAGGGGAGCGGCGCCGGAGTCGGAGGGCAGCAGCGGAGGCTCCCAGAGCGCGAAGGTCACCCCGCCGCGGGGGGAGGCGTCCTCGGTGACCGCCGTCACCGGCAGGCCGGTCAGCCGCCCGGTGGCGGTGGCCGGGTCACCGGAGGTCGCCGACGCGAGCACGAACACCGGGGTGGCCCCGAACCGGGCGCACTGCCGGCGCAGCCGACGCAGCACGTGCGCGACGTGCGAGCCGAACACGCCCCGGTAGGTGTGGCACTCGTCGACCACCACGTACGCGAGTCGGCGCAGGAAACCGGACCACTGGGCGTGCCCGGGCAGGATGCCGTGGTGCAGCATGTCCGGGTTGGTCAGCACGAACCGGGAGTGCCGCCGGATCCACTCCCGCTCGGTGCGCGGGGTGTCTCCGTCGTAGCAGGCGGGGCGTACCCCCTCCAGCTCCAGCGCGGCGACGGCGCGCAACTGGTCCGCGGCGAGCGCCTTGGTCGGCGCCAGGTAGAGCACCGTGGCTCGGGGGTCGGCGAGCAGTGTGGCCAGGGCCGGCAACTGGTACGCCAGTGACTTGCCGGAGGCGGTGCCGGTGGCGACGACCACGTGCTGGCCCTCGTACGCCAGGTTTGCCGCCTCGGCCTGGTGCTGCCAGGGCGCGACCACGCCGCGCCTGGTGAACGCCTCGCGCAGCTCCGCGGTTGCCCACGACGGCCACGGCGCGGGCACCCCGGCGCGGGCCGGCACCCGCTCGACGTGGGTGACCGGGTCGGCGGCACCCCGGGCGCGTAGCCGGCGCAGCAGGTCGGCCGGCGCTGGCCCGGGGCCGGGACCAGCGGATACGGTGGCCGCGGACGACGACTCCAGGTCGTGGCGCGGCGTGCCGCGCGGGGAGCTGGAGTCGTTGGAGGTCACGCCCTGCACTCTCGCACTGGTGTTCGGAGATGAAAAGTCGGACACCGGGGTATGGGGAAGCCTCCGCTGGCGTCCGCAGGCCGCCTCGGCGGTAGTGGTTAGATGCCCACGAGAGTTTACGGCTCTGGCGAGGAGGACCGATGGAGCTGTCACTGGCGACCCGCACTGTGGGTGAGCACACGGTGCTCGAGGTTGGTGGTGAGGTGGACGTCTACACCGCGCCCCGGCTCCGTGAACGACTCCTCGAGCTGGTCGACGGTGGCGCGCGTCACGTGGTGGTCGACCTTGGTCGGGTGGACTTCCTCGACTCCACCGGCCTGGGCGTGCTGGTCGGCGCGCTCAAGCGGCTCCGCTCGGCGGGCGGTTCGTTCGCGCTTGTCTGCGACAAGGAGCCGCTGCTCAAGATCTTCCGGATCACCGCGCTGGACCAGGTGTTTCCGTTGCACCCGACGGTCGACGCGGCGATCAGCGCCGACTCGGCGGGCGCCGGCGCGTGATGGCGACTGTCAAGCTCTCCTTCTCGCCCGCCCCGGTGCACGTGCGTACCGCCCGCCTGGTCGGCGTCGCCGTCGCGCGGCGGGCCGGGGTGCGGGAGGACCTGCTGGACGAGGTGCGCCTGGCCATCGGTGAGGCGTGCACGCGGGCGGTGGCCCTGCACCGGCAGTACGGCCTGGCCGACCCGGTGCTCGTGGAGATGTCCGACGGTGGTTCGTACGCCGTGCGGGTGGTGGATCGGGCGCCGATCGAGGCGGGCATCGGTCTGACCGCGCTGCCGCCGGACGAGTTGGCCAACGAGTCGCTCACCGATGAGGCGCTGACCACCGGCGTCGGGTTCGCGCTGCTCGCCGGCTTCGTCGAGGATCTGCAGGTGCGCCCGGTCGACGAGGGCATCGGCACCGAGGTGCGGATGGTGTGGCCGGTCGGTCGCTGACCACGTTCCGCTGCGTAGGTCGCATCCCCAGCTGGGGATGCGACCTTCTTTGCATGGATCGGGCCCTATATCAGATTTCGTTTCATAACACAGCGATGAAGATCATCGCGACACGGTGCCACCTGGGTGTGACCTCCAACACTGCGGAGGGCTACAGTACCCGGGTTGTCAGCAAGTGACCCATCCCGCAGCCAGCGGGTATGGGTGTTCATCGCTGGTCCGCTGGTGGGTTGGCGCGCGCTTGCGAGTCCGCATCCAGGCGTCGGTCAGTGCGTCTCCACTCACCGGCGCGATTGTTCGGTAACAGGAGGACACAGATGTCCGAGACCTTGGCCGCCGACGGCGGCGGGCTTTCCCTTACCGGAAGCAATGTCACCTACGTCGTCATCGCCGCGGTTGTCGCGTTGGTGGCGCTCGGTTTCGCTGCCGCCCTGACGAAAACGGTGCTGGCCGCTGGTAAGGGCACCGAGAAAATGCAGGAGATCTCGGGGGCCGTCCAGGAGGGCGCCTCGGCGTACCTGCTCCGACAGTTCCGCACCCTGGCGATCTTCGTCGTCATCGCCGTCGTGCTCCTCTTCCTGCTTCCGGTGCACGACACCGACGGCAGTGAGCTCGCGGTGAAGATCGGCCGCTCGCTCTTCTTCGTGGTGGGCGCCCTGTTCAGCGCGTTCATCGGTGGCGCCGGCATGTGGCTGGCCACCAGGGCCAACCTGCGGGTGGCCGCTGCCGCGCGGGAGCGGGCAGGCGGCCGCGAGGCGGCCATGAAGATCGCGTTCCGGACCGGCGGAGTCGTCGGCTTCTTCACCGTCGGTCTCGGCCTCTTCGGTGCCGCGCTCGTCGTTCTGCTCTACCGCGGTGACGCGCCAACGGTGCTGGAAGGCTTCGGCTTCGGTGCCGCGCTGCTCGCGATGTTCATGCGGGTCGGCGGCGGCATCTTCACCAAGGCCGCCGACGTGGGTGCCGACCTGGTCGGCAAGGTCGAGCAGGGCATCCCCGAGGACGACCCGCGCAACGCCGCCACCATCGCCGACAACGTGGGCGACAACGTCGGGGACTGCGCCGGCATGGCCGCCGACCTCTTCGAGTCGTACGCGGTGACGCTTGTCGCCGCGCTGATCCTCGGCCGCGCCGCGTTCGGCGAGGAGGGCCTGGTCTTCCCGCTGATCATCTCCACCATCGGCGTGCTGATCGCGATCGTCGGTGTCTTCATCACCCGGCTGCGCGCGTCCGACCGCAACGCCCTGACCGCGATCAACCGGGCCTTCTACCTGTCCGCCGTGCTTTCCGCGGTGCTGGTGGCGATCGCCGCCTACGCGTACCTGCCGGCGACCTTCGGTGAATTCGACAGCGGGCTCACCGACGCGCCCGGCAACCCCCGACTGGTAGCCATCGGCGCAGTGGTGATCGGCATCGTGCTGGCCGCCGCGATCCAGGCGCTCACCGGCTATTTCACCGAGACCAACAGGCGACCGGTGCAGGACATCGGCAAGAGCTCGCAGACCGGTGCGGCCACCGTGATCCTGGCCGGCATCAGCATCGGCCTGGAGTCGGCTGTCTACTCGGCGCTGCTGATCGGCGCCGGCGTCTTCGGGGCGTTCCTCCTCGGTGGCAGCTCCATCACGTTGTCGCTGTTCGCTGTGGCACTGGCCGGCACCGGCCTGCTCACCACCGTCGGCGTGATCGTCGCGATGGACACCTTCGGGCCGATCTCCGACAACGCCCAGGGCATCGCCGAGATGTCCGGTGACCTCGACGAGCACGGTGCTCGTACGCTCACCGAGCTGGACGCCGTCGGCAACACCACGAAGGCGATCACCAAGGGCATCGCGATCGCCACTGCGGTGCTCGCGGCGACCGCGCTGTTCGGCTCCTACACCGACTCGCTCCGCAGTGCGTACGCGACGGCTGGGGTGGGCGACGTCGGGACGGAGATCCTCAACTCGCTGAACGTGGCGAACCCGCGCAACCTGGTCGGCCTGATCATCGGCGCGGCGGTGGTCTTCCTGTTCTCGGGGCTGGCCATCAACGCGGTGTCCCGCTCGGCCGGTGCCGTGGTGATGGAGGTCCGCCGGCAGTTCCGTGAGCTGCCCGGCATCATGGACGGCACCCAGCGCCCGGAGTACGGCAAGGTCGTCGACATCTGCACCCGGGACGCGCAGCGCGAGCTGATGACCCCCGGCCTGCTCGCCATCCTGGCGCCGATCGCTGTCGGCTTCGGCCTCGGGCCCGGCGCGCTGGCGGCGTACCTGGCCGGTGCGATCGGTGCCGGCACCCTGATGGCGGTGTTCCTGTCCAACTCCGGTGGGGCCTGGGACAACGCCAAGAAGCTGGTCGAGGACGGCGCGTACGGCGGCAAGGGCTCCGAGTCGCACGCCGCCACTGTCATCGGCGACACCGTCGGTGACCCGTTCAAGGACACCGCCGGCCCGGCGATCAACCCGCTGATCAAGGTGATGAACCTGGTCTCGCTGCTGATCGCACCCGCCGTGGTGGCCTGGAGCGTCGGCGACGACCGCAACGTCGGCCTGCGGGTCGGTATCGCGCTGGTCGCGACGCTGATCATCGTGGCGTCGGTGGTGTTCAGCAAGCGCAAGGGCATCGCGATGTCCGATTCGGACGCCGATGGCAACACCGGTGCGGGCAGCACCGATCACCGCCCGGAGACGGTCAACGCCTGACCTGGAACGGTTCGGGGTCCCCGGTCGACGTAGCCCGTCGACCGGGGACCCGGCCGTCCGGCCCGGTGCCACGCCTGGCCAAAGGCCGTACGCTGCAACGCATGCGTACGTGCCGGGCGTCTGCCGCCGGAAAGTTCACGGTGGTCCTGGCCACGATCGTCGTCCTGGCCGGCTGCGGCGGTGGCCCCAGCCCACGGGCCTGGGCGGCCTCGGTGTGCGGAGCGCTCACCCCGTGGCGCTCCGAGATCAACAAGCTGACCAGCAGCACTGACGAGCAGATGACCGCGCAGACCACACCGGCGCAGGCCAAGGAGAACCTGGTGCGGCTCTTCGACGGGGCGGAGCAGGCCAGCGAGGCCGCCCGCCGCAAGGTGGAGAAGGCGGGCGTCCCGGAGGCCGAGAACGGCGAGGCCATCTCCGCGGGTTTCCGTGGTTCGCTGGGGAAGATGCGGGACGCGTACGGCCGTGCCCGGGACACCATCGACGGCCTGGCCACCGGCGAGCCGACAACCTTCTACGACGGTGTGCGGGCCGCCGTGGAGACCCTCAACACGGAGTACGACGCCAGCGCGCTGGACACCAGCAAGCTCAACTCCGAGGAGTTGAAACAGGCATTCGACGAGGTGCCGGAGTGTCGCTGAGCGGGCTCGGTGACACCGGGAAGGCCCAGCCGCCCCCGGCGCTGTTTCCCGCGCCCGAGTCCGACCCGCCCACTCCCGGGCGACGCCGTGGCGGCGCGCCGCAGGACGGTTCCCCCCAGAACGGCCCGGCCCAGGGTGACGACGCGGGCCGTCAACTTGTCTTCTTCGGGGCGGACGCGGCCGAACCGACGGTCGCCGACCTGGCCGGGCTGCTCGCCGGGCCCGGTGAGGTGGTCCGGATGGGCGGCACCGCCCGCCTCTCGGTGCAGGTCGACGCGGCCTGGCGGGTGCACGTGCTCGTCGCCGAGCTGGCGTCGCGCGGGCTCGCGGCGAGCTGGGAGCCGGCCGGGGACGAGCGACACGCCGTCCGGACGTCGTACACCCGGGTGTTGAAACCGCTCGCGGCGGCCTGGCTGGACGGTACGACGAAACGCCCGCCGGCCGCCTTCCACCTGACCGGCCGGCGGCTGCGGCTGTGGCTCGCCGCCGCCGGGACGCCGGAACCTCCGGACTCCTTCCTGTTGCGGCTGGGCGCCGACGACAGGGACTGTTGGGGGCCGATCGGGGTCGCGCTCGGCGCGGCCGGGCTGGCGGGGACGCTGCTCGGCCCGGGTGAGGGCGGCCCGGCGTACCGGATCACCGGCCGCCGCCGGCTGGCCCGGCTCGCCGAACTGGTCGGCGGGCCACCGCGCGCCACGCCGATCAACGCCTGGCCGACCTGACCCCCCGGACCGAGGGGATTCCGGTGTCCGGTGCCGGACAGCCGGCGGGTCGTTCCAGGCGGAAAACGGGCGGGTCGAACCTCCGTCGTGGGTCCTCGATCGTCACAGTGACCCGCTTCGAGCCTCACCCACGGTGTACGGTGGCGCCGTCTGGCAGTGCCGAGCGCGGCGGGGCGGTGTCGACCGCCACGTCGAAGCGGTTTGCGGCCCGCGAAACCCGAAACGCGGGCGGCGCGTTACGTTGGACATCCGGACCGCCGGTGCGACGGCGGGGTCGAAAGCGGTCGCTGTCCGGGCGCCGGAAGGCCACGAGCAGGAGTGAGGTCGGGGGAAGACGTGACGAGCAAAGCTGGAACCACCCGTCTGGTCATCGTCGAGTCACCGGCGAAGGCCAAGACGATCTCGGGCTACCTCGGCCCGGGGTACGTCGTGGAGGCCAGCTTCGGTCACGTCCGCGACCTGCCGCGCAACGCCGCCGACGTGCCAGCGAAGTACAAGGGCGAGTCCTGGGCCCGGCTCGGGGTGGACGTCGACAACGGCTTCCACGCGCTCTATGTCGTCTCCGCCGACCGGAAGCAGCAGATCAGCAAGCTGATCAAGCTGGCCAAGGAGGTCGACGAGATCTTCCTGGCGACGGATGAGGACCGCGAGGGCGAGGCCATCGCCTGGCACCTGGTCGAGACGCTCAAGCCCAAGGTGCCGGTCAAGCGGATGGTCTTCCACGAGATCACCAAGCCGGCGATCCAGGCGGCCGTTGCCAACCCCCGGGAGATCGACCGCGATCTGGTCGACGCCCAGGAGGCCCGTCGGATCCTCGACCGCCTGTACGGCTACGAGGTCTCCCCGGTGCTGTGGAAGAAGGTCATGCCACGGCTCTCGGCGGGCCGGGTGCAGTCCGTGGCGACCCGCATCGTGGTCGAGCGGGAACGGCAGCGGATGGCCTTCCGCACCGCCGAATACTGGGACATCCTGGCCACCCTGGCGGTGGCCAACAGTGGCGAGGGTCCGCGCGCGTTCAACGCCACCCTGATCGCCCTGAACGGCGACCGGATCGCCACCGGTAAGGACTTCGAGCCGACCACCGGTCGGGTCCGGGCCGGCGCCGGCGTCGTGCACCTCGACGAGAGCGGCGCCCGCGGTCTCGCGGCCCGGCTGGAGGGGCGGCCGTTCACCGTCACCCGGGTCGAGGAGAAGCCCTACCGCCGTCGCCCGTACGCGCCGTTCATCACCTCCACCCTCCAGCAGGAGGCGGCCCGCAAGCTGCGCCTGTCCTCGCAGCAGACGATGCGCACCGCGCAGCGCCTGTACGAGAACGGCTACATCACCTATATGCGTACCGACTCGGTGAACCTGTCGGAGACCGCCATCTCGGCGGCCCGCCGGCAGATCGTCGAGCTGTACGGCGAGCGCAGCGTTCCACCGGAGCCGCGTCGCTACACCGGCAAGGTGAAGAACGCGCAGGAGGCGCACGAAGCGATCCGCCCGGCGGGGGACAACTTCCGCACCCCGGGCGAGGTCGCCAAGGAGTTGTCCGCCGAGGAGTTCAAGCTCTACGAGCTGATCTGGCGGCGCACCATCGCCTCCCAGATGACCGACGCGGTCGGCTCCAGCGTGTCGGTGCGCATCCGGGCGGTCTCCACCTCGCAGGAGGAAGCCGACTTCGGCGCGACCGGCAAGACCATCACCGACCCGGGCTTCCTGCGCGCGTACGTCGAGTCCAGCGACGACGAGAACGCCGAGGCCGAGGACGCCGAGCGCCGGCTGCCCACCCTGGTCAAGGACCAGCCGCTGACCGCCGACGAGTTGGCAGCGCAGGGCCACCACACCCAGCCGCCGTCGCGTTACACCGAGGCGTCGCTGGTCAAGGCCCTGGAAGAGCTGGGCATCGGCCGCCCGTCCACCTACGCGTCGATCATGCAGACGATCCAGGACCGGGGGTACGTCACCAAGCGCGGTCAGGCGATGATCCCCACCTTCCTGGCCTTCGCGGTGATCGGGCTGATGGAGCGGCACTACCCGCGCCTGATCGACTACGACTTCACCGCCACGATGGAGAACGAGCTGGACGAGATCGCCGGCGGCGACCACGCCGCCGTCGACTTCCTCACGGCCTTCTACTTCGGCAGCTCCAACGGTGCCGGCGACCAGGACATCGCCCGTTCCGGCGGGCTCAAGAAACTGGTCACCGAGAACCTCAGCGACATCGACGCCCGCAGCGTCAACTCCATCCCGCTCTTCACCGACGACGACGGCCGCGAGGTCGTGGTGCGGGTCGGCCGTTACGGGCCGTACCTGCAACGGGAGTTGCCCGGCGGCGAGCAGCCGGCACCCGCGTCGGGTGAGGGCGAGGAGGGCGGCACCCAGGGTGACCGGGCGCCGATCCCCGAGGGCCTGGCCCCGGACGAGCTGACCCCGGAGAAGGTGCACGAGCTGTTCCTCGGCGGCAGCGGCGAGCGCAAGCTCGGCGACGACCCCGGCACCGGCGAACCGATCGTGCTCAAGTCCGGCCGGTTCGGCCCGTACGTCTCCAGCGGGGAGCGGAAGTCGTCGCTGCTGCGGACGCAGACCCCGGATTCGCTGACCCTGGAGGAGGCGCTCAAGCTGCTCAGTCTTCCCCGGCTGGTCGGTGTCGCGCCGGACGGCGTCGAGGTCTTCGCCAACAACGGTCGCTACGGCCCGTACGTCAAGCAGGGCGAGGAGTTCCGTTCGCTCGAGTCCGAGGACCAGATGTTCACTGTCAGCCTGGACGAGGCGCTGGCTCTGCTGGCCGCCCCGAAGGCTCGTGGACGGCGTGCCGCGGCACCGCCACTGCGCGAGATGGGCGTGGACCCGGCGACCGAGAAGCCTCTGGTGATCAAGGACGGCCGGTTCGGCCCGTACGTGACCGACGGCGAGTTCAACGCGTCGCTGCGGCGCGGGCAGACGCCGGAGGAGTTGAGCCTCGCCGAGGCGTCCGAGATGCTGGCCGAGAAGCGGGCGAAGGGTCCGGCGCCGCGCAAGAAGGCGGCGGCGAAGAAGGCGCCCGCGAAGAAGGCCACGGCAACCAAGAAGACGGCTGCCGCCAGCAAGTCCACTGCCGCGAAGAAGACCACGACGGCCAAGGCGACGGCGGCGAAGAAGGCCCCGGCGAAGAAGGCCGCTCCGCGCAAGGCCGCCACCAGCACCGAGTAGCAGTCCCCGCCGCCGAGGTCTGTTCGGTGATGTTTCGGGTCACACCAGAGGTCGATGCCTTAGCGGTTTCCCCGGTACCGTCGTACCGTATGGCCATGCCGACAAGGAAGAGGCGGGCGGGCGGGGAGAAGCGGGAGGCCGTTCTCGACGCCGTGGCCGCCGTGCTGGCGAGCCGGGGATACGAGAACACCCGCTTCGCTGACGTGTCGGCGGCCGGCGGTGTCGCGATCAGCACCCTGCAGACCTACTTCGGCTCCCGCGAAGACATGATCATCGAGGCCATGCAGGTGTTCACCGACCGGGAGGTGGATGCCCTGCGGGCAGTGTCCGCCTCCGAGACCGATCCGTGGCGACGGCTTGTCGCGCTCGTGGACCGGAGCCTGCACAACTCGGAGCGCACCCGGCAGATCCTGGTCGAGTTCTGGCGCTCGGCGATGCGCGACGACGAACTGCGCGACTACAGCGCCACGGTGCAGGAGCGGTACCGGGCGCCCTTCCTGGCCGCCGTCCGGGAAGGTGTGGCCCGGGGGGTCTTCACGCCGGCCCACGACGCCGAGGCGGTGACCAACCTCCTGCTCGCGGCGTTGGCGGGTCTGATCGTCTCCCGCGTCCAGCAGCACCCCACGCCGGCACCCGTGGAATTCCGCGACGTCCTACTGACCCAGCTCAGGCAGATGCTGGGCGTCGACGACTCCGAGCCGACAACCGAAGGGATCGAGGCACGATGACCACCGTCGAGATCACCCGTTTCCGTGTTCCCGTCGAGCGTGCTGACGCACTGCTGGCCGCGCGGCCGGCGATGCTGCGCGACTTCCAGGACGATCGCGCCGGCTTCCTCGGCGCGCGACTGGTCCGGCTGACGCCTGACGAGTGGATGGACATCGTCTACTGGGGCTCGTCCGAGGACTACGCCGAGTCCCGCCGCCGCGGCGGGAACCTGCCCGGCATCCAGACGTTCTTCTCCCTGATCGATTCGGTGATCAGCATGGAGGAGGGCACCACCACCGACCTGAACCAGCCATGATCTGGACCGCCGGTTTTCGCACCGGCCTGCTCAGTCCGTACGAGCAGCTCCAGTTCAGCGAACCCCGTGGCTTCGCCGACCAGACCGTTCGTCAGGTGCTGCACCTGGCCGGCGGCGGGGAGGCCTTCCGGGTACGGCTGACGAACCGCCACGGCCGTACTCCGTTGACAATCGCGGCTGCCACCGTCGCGGTCGGCGGGCAGCGGACCGTCCTCACCGTCGACGGCGTCGAACGCCATGTCATCGCTGCGGGCGACGAGGCCGTCACCGACGCGGTGGACCTCCCCGTCGCGGCCGGCACGGATCTGGTCGTGAGCCTCTACCTTCCGGAGCCGACCGGTCTGGCCACCCACTCCCACAAGCCGGCGGAACTCGCTCAGATAGCCGACGGCAATCACGTCACAGCTCCCGCGCTGGTGGGGGCCGAGCGGGTCGAGGCCAGGTACTACCTCTCCGGCGTCGACGTTCTCGCCCCACCGGACACTGCCGTCGCCGTGGCCTTCGGCGACTCCTGGTTCGAAGGCGTCGGCACCACGACGAGCGCGAATCATCGCTCGGTCGACTTCCTCAACAAGCGTCTGCGGCGCGGCTGGGTCGTCAACCAGGGCATCGCCGGCAACCGACTCCTGCGCGACGGTGTCGGAGAACACGCGCTGGCCCGCTTCGACAGCGACGTCCTCTCCATCCCGGCCCTGACCCACGTCCTTGTCCACTTCGGTATCAACGACCTCGGCCTCCCGGCCATGTTGGGCGAACCGGCCGTCACCGCCGACGCCCTCATCGAGGGCTTCCGTACGCTGGCCGACCGCGCCCACGGCGCCGGCCTGCGGATCGTCGCCGCCACTATCGGCCCCTTCGCCGGCGCCGGCCCGGAGATCAGCACACCGGCGGGCCTCGCCACCCGACGCGAGGTGAACGACTGGATCCGTACGACTGCCGTCTTCGACGCCGTCTTCGACGTGGCGCGCGTCGTCGCGAACCCGCACGCCCCCGATCACATCCACCCCGCGATGGACAGCGGCGACGGTATGCACCTGAACGACAGGGGCGCCGAGGCCATGGCCGATGCGGTGAACCTGGACGACCTCGCGCTGTAGCGCGGGTCAGGCCCCGAGGACGTGGTTCAGGTGCGGGTTGGTGAAGACGCGTTGGGGGTCGAGCCGGTCGCGGACGGCCTGGAAGTCCGCGAAGCGGGGATACGCCGTGGCCAGCGAGGCGGCGTCGCGGTAGTGCAGCTTGCCCCAGTGTGGGCGACCGCCCAGCCCGGCGGCCACCTCCTCGAAGGCCTGGAAGTACGGCTCGTAGGGCATGCCGACGTACTGGTGCACGGCGATGTAGGCGTTGTCCCGTCCGTAGCCGTGCGACAGCCAGATGTCGTCGGCGGCGGTGAAGCGCACCTCCACCGGGAAGAGCACCTTGAACGGCAGGTTCTGCACGATCCGCTGGAGCGCGGCGAGTGCCTCGGGCAGCGCCTCGCGGGGCAGGCCGTACTCCATCTCCACGAAGCGGACCCGGCGCGGGGTGCAGAAGACCCGGTCGGAGCGGCCGGTGTACTGGCGTTCGGTGAGGGCGCGGGCGGAGACGGCGCTGATGCCCGGGGCCAGCGCGGGCACGGCGCGGCCGAGTCGGCAGGCCCCGGCGAAGACCCGGTTGGACAGGAAGTCGTCGTCCACCCAGCCGCGCCAGCGGGACAGCGGTCGGTCGTTGGCGGGTACCCGGTCGTTGGCCTTGACCTGGACCCGGGACGTGTACGGGAACCAGTAGAACTCGACGTGGTCGTGTCGGCCGATCAGCTCGGGGAGTTCGGCCAGCACTGCGGCCAGCTCGGCGGGGCGTTCGTGGGCGCGCAGGACGAAGGCGTCCACGCAGCGCAGGGTCACCTCGACCAGGACGCCGAGCGCGCCGAGTGACACCCGGGCGGCGGCGAGGACGTCGGGGTGCTCGTCGGCGGAGCATCGCAGCACCTCGCCGGTGCCGGTGACCAGTGTGATCGCCTCGACGAAGGTGGAGAGGCACCCGTAGCCGGCCCCGGTGCCGTGGGTGCCGGTGGAGATCGCGCCGGCGACGGTCTGCGCGTCGATGTCACCGAGGTTGGGCAGCGCGAGGCCGTGCCGGGCGAGCAGGCTGTTGAGCGCGTGCAGGGTCATTCCCGCCGGTACGGTGACCAGTCGTTGGGCGACGTCCACGCTGACTGTGGTGTCCAGGTCGGACAGCTCCATCCGACGGTCGTCGGCGAGGGCGACGGCGGTGAACGAGTGGCCGCTGCCCGTCACCCGGATCCGACCGCCGTCGGCGGCGACGGATCGGACGGCTTCTGCGACGTCGGTCGGCGAGCCGGGGCGCAGGATCGCGCTGGCGCTGCCACGCTGGTTCCCGGCCCAGTTGGACCATCCAGCCCCGAGCGGTGCGGTGCGGACCATGCGCGCTCCCCATTCATGAATATGAACTGACTTCATATCAGGAACGTTCTAGCTGGTAAATACCGCAATTGCGATCCGCTCGTTGTACCGGTAGTCACGGACTCGTGACGTGGAGATATGTTCATCCGTCGAAGGGGGGTGGCGCAGAGTGTCCACACCAGCCGCCACGACCGGGCCGCTGCGCCGCGTACCGGTGCAAGGTCGAAGTGTCGCGCGGGTACAGCGCATGTTGGATGCCTGCGCCGAACTCGTCGACGAGGTGGGGTACGAGGGTCTGACCACCACCCTGCTCGCCGAGCGGGCCGAGGTGGCGATCGGGTCGGTCTACCAGTTCTTCCCGGACAAGCGGGCGATCGTGCAGGCGTTGACCCTGCGCACCATGGAGTCCTACCTCCAGCGCCTCGACGAGCGGTTCGCGTCCGACGAGATGACCCACTGGTGGGATGGTGTCGACGCGGGCATCGACGAGTACATCACGATGCACCGCACCGTCCCCGGCTTCCGTACCCTGCACTTCGGCGACGTGGTCGACCTGCACCTGCTCGACGAGCAGCGGGACAACAACGGCGTGATCGCCGACCAGTTGGCCCGGGTGCTCACCGAGCGTTTCGGGCTCAACGACGTGCCCCAGCTGCGTTTCGTGCTGGAGATCGCGGTGGAGGCGGCGGACGCGCTGATCAAGCTGGCGTTCCGCCGGAAGTCCGACGGCGACGAGCAGGTGCTGCTGGAGGCGAAGGCGCTGATCCGGGAATATCTGCACCGCCAGGTCGACGGCCCGGACAGCGGCCGGTCCACCGCCGGGCAGCAGGCCGAGGCGGCCCAGCCCGCCTGAGTCGGCGCGGGGGGCCCGTCGCGGTCGGCGGCTGTCCTGTCTCAGAGGAAGGCCTTTCCCTCACCCCGGTAGGTGGGGACGGTCGCCACCACCGCGTCTCCCTCCACCAGGTGCAGTTCGTTGACCCGCTCACACAGCTCGCCCGCCTTGGCGTGCCGGAACCACACCCGGTCGCCGACGCGCAGCCCGGCCGCCGCCGCCCCGGACAGCGGAGTCTGCACCTCGCCGGCACCCTCGGTGCCGACAAGCTTCAGCCCCGCCGGTAGCCACGGCCGGGGCAGTCGACTGTCGGCGGCCGGGCCGGAGGCGATCCAGCCACCGCCGAGCACCGTCGCCAACTCCGGCGTCGGTCGGCGGACCACCGCGCAGGCGAAGAAGGCCGCCGGGGTGGGCCGCCAGGCGCGGTAGGCGTCGAACAGCGTCGGCCCGTACAGGCCCGATCCCGCGGTGATCTCGGTGACCGCGGGATCGGCGCTGGTCGCGGCCACGCTGCCGGTGCCGCCGCCGTTGACGAACTCCAGGTCGGCGTGCTCGCGTACCGCAGCGACCGCCGCACCACGGCGGGCCAGCAACTCGCGGTACGAGCTGCGCTGGGCCAGCCTGATCGCGCCGGCCAGCAGCGTCTTGCCCGGCGGCGCGTCGCCCAGGCCGGCGATCTGCGCCTCGTACGACATGAGCCCGACCAACCGGAAGCCCTGCCGCTTGGCGACAGCGGCGGCGAGCGCGCCGGCTGCCCGTGCGCTGTGCACCGGTGAGCGGCGGACACCGACGTGCACCCGCCCGCGCAGCGGTCGCCAGGAGGCGTCCAGATCCAGGCAGAGCCGCAGTTCGGCGCGCTGCCCCGGAGCGTCGACGGCGTCGACGAGGTCGAGTTGGCCGGTGCTGTCGATCATCAGGGTGATCGCGGCGGCGAGCGTCGGGTCGGCTCCGAGTTCGGCGAGGGCGGCCCGGTCCGCACTCGGGTACGCGACGAGCACGTCGTCGCTGACGCCGGCCCGGACCAGCCAGATCGCCTCGGGCACTGTGAACGCCATGACGCCCTGCCAGCCGGGCCGGGCGAGGGCTCGACTGATCAACTCCCGGCTGCGGACCGACTTGCTGGCGAGGCGGACCGGCTTTCCGGCGGCGCGACCGGCCAGGGCGACCGAGTTGGCGTCGTAGGCCGTGAGGTCGACCACCGCGTACGGCGGGTCGAGGTGGGCAGTCGCCCGATCCAGGCGCTCGCGAAGTTTGTCGCTCTCGATGGCCACGTGTGCACGCTAACTGTCTGACGGAAAATGCGAAATACCCTCGCGTACGTCCGGGCTGCGGCCGGCACCTTCGGCGGCCTAGGCTCAGCAAGCAGGAGAATGTCGCCCGTGGGGTGGCCCCCCGCCGGGTCTAGAGTGTTGCACCGGAGGTGCCCAGCGATGGGCCGGCACGTGGAGGTACGGCCATCGAAAGCCAGAACAGCGGCGAGTCGCCCGGCGTGTCGCGCTCGGGTGACCAAGCGGGCAACGCCGCCACGCAGCCCAACGGCGGTCGGGTAGATCCGTCCGGTTATGCAGCGATCCGTTCCGTGCTGCGGATCCGGCCGTTCCGCCGGCTCTGGATCGTGCTCGGCGCGGCCTCCTTCGGTGACTGGCTCGGTCTGCTGGCCACCGCCCTCTTCGCCGCCTCGCAGGTGCAGGGCAGCACCGCCCAGGGCGCCGCGTTCGGCGGGGTCACCGCGATCCGGCTGCTGCCCGCGCTCGTGCTCGGCCCGGTGGCCGGCGTCTTCGCCGACCGGTTCGACCGGCGCTGGACGATGGTCATCTGCGACCTGCTGCGCTTCGTGCTCTTCGCCTCCATCCCGCTCTACGCCCTCAGCGGCGCCGCAGGCGGCCTGGTGGTCGGTTGGGCGCTCATCGCCACCTTCCTGATCGAGTCGCTCACGCTGCTCTGGATCCCGGCCAAGGAGGCCGCGGTTCCCAACCTGATCCCGCGGGCCCGGCTGGAAGCGGCCAACCAGCTCACGCTGATCACCACGTACGGCCTCACCCCGATCGCCGCCGCCATCGGCCTCGCCGTGCTCGACCGTGGCGTCCGGGGCGCCGTCGGCGGCGACCTGCCCTCCTGGGCCGAGCCGGCCCAGCTCGCGCTCTGGATCAACGCCCTGTCCCGGCTCGCCACCGCACTTGTGGTGGCCTTCGGGATCAAGGAGATCAGCGAGGCGCAACGCGGTGAGGCCGAGCGGGCCGAGCAGAGCATGTTCCGCCAGTTCTCCCAGGGCTGGAAATACATCGGCCAGACCCCGCTCGTCCGTGGCCTGGTGCTGGGCATCTTCGGTGCGTTCGCCGGTGGCGGCATCGTGGTCGGCACAGCCAAGTTCTTCGCCAACTCGCTGGGCGCCGGCGACGCGGCGTTCTCCCTGCTCTTCGGCGCCATCTTCGTGGGCCTGGCGCTCGGCATCGGGCTCGGCCCGATGATCGTCAAGGAGATGTCCCGGCGCCGCTGGTTCGGCATGAGCATCGTGCTGGCCAGTGCCGCCGTGATGACCCTCGCCTTCGCCATCCACCTGTCCATGGCGATCGTCGGCGCGGTGCTCGTCGGCGCCGGTGCCGGGATGGCCTTCCTGGCCGGCACCACGCTGCTCGGCGGCGAGGTGGCCGACGAGGTGCGCGGGCGGGTCTTCGCCGTGGTGCAGATCGGCACCCGGCTGGTGCTGATCCTGGCCATCGGGCTGAGCAGTGTGTTGGTAGGTGTCGGCGGCTCCCGCAAACTGGCAATCGCCGACCTCGGCATCTCCGTCTCCTCCACCCGGCTGCTGCTGCTCGCCGCCGGTGCTGCCGGCATCTTCGCCGGGATCAGCGCGTTCGGGCAGATGGACGACAAGAAGGGCGTTCCGGTCCTCGCCGACCTGTGGGGCTCCATCCGGGGTCGTCCGCTGATGCCCGCCGAGCCGTTCGTCTCCGCCGGGCTCTTCGTGGTCTTCGAGGGCGGCGAGGGCGCGGGCAAGTCCACCCAGCTCACCGCGCTCTCCGAGCGGCTGCGCGGCAGTGGCCACGACGTCGTGGTCACCCGCGAACCCGGGGCCACCGGCGTGGGTAGGCGAATCCGGTCACTGGTGCTGGACACCTCCGGCGACGACGCGCCGTCACCGCGAGCCGAGGCGCTGCTCTACGCCGCCGACCGGGCGCACCACGTGGCCACTGTCGTCCGGCCCGCGCTGGTCCTGGGCGGTGTGGTGATCAGCGACCGGTACGTCGACTCGTCACTGGCGTACCAGGGCGCCGGCCGGACCCTGCCCGTCGACGAGGTCTCCTGGCTCTCCTCCTGGGCCACCGGTGGGCTCAAGCCCGACCTGGTGGTGCTGCTGGACATCGAGCCGCGCACCGGCCTGTCCCGGGTGGCCTCGCGCAACACCGGCACCGACCGGCTGGAGGCCGAGTCGACAGCCTTCCACGAGCGCGTCCGGTACGCGTTCCTCGACCTCGCCGCCGCCGACCCGAAGCGCTACCTGGTGCTCGACGCGTCCCGGCCGGTCGACGAGATCACCCGGCTCGTGGTTCGGCGGGTCGAGGAGATGCTCGGCAAGCCGGGCGGCATCGTGCACCCGCGAGCGGCGCAGGGCCCGGACACCTCGGTGCAACCTGAGTTATCCGACGCGGAGCTGGTGACGATGGAGCACAAGACCTGATGCCCGACGTCTTCGCCGACCTGGTCGGTCAGGACGAGGCGGTGGTCGAGCTGCGGCGGGCGGCCGCCGCGGCAGTCGCCGTGCTGCGCGCTGGCGCATCAGCGCTGGTCGCCGCCGGCCCGGCCGGTGGCGACGCGTTCGCGGCCGACCCGGCGCCCGGCGAGGTGAATCCTTCGGCCGGGATGACCCATGCGTGGATCTTCACCGGCCCGCCCGGCTCCGGCCGCTCCGTCGCCGCCCGGGCGTTCGCCGCGGCACTCCAGTGCGTGCACGGCACCGGCTGCGGCGAGTGCCCCGGCTGCCACACCACGATGGGCGGCACCCACGCCGACGTGCGGATGGTGGTGCCGGAAGGGCTCTCCATCGGCGTCGGCGAGATGCGTGCGCTGGTGCTCCGCGCGGCCAGTACCCCGTCCGGCGGGCGCTGGCAGGTGGTGGTCATCGAGGACGCCGACCGGCTCACCGAGGCCGCCGGCAACGCGCTCCTCAAGGCGATCGAGGAACCTCCGCCGCGGACGGTCTTCCTGCTCTGCGCCCCGTCCACCCACCCGGACGACATCTCGGTGACCATCCGGTCGCGCTGTCGGGTCGTACCCCTGCGGCAGCCGCCGGCCACCGCGGTGGCCGAGGTGCTGGTGCGGCGGGACGGCATCGCGCCCGACGTGGCGCAGTGGGCGGCGGCGGCCGCGCAGGGTCACGTGGGCCGGGCCCGCCGACTGGCCCGCGACCCGGAGGCCCGCAAGCGGCGCGAGGCAGTCCTCGCCGTGCCCCGCCGGTTGACGGGTGTCGGGGCGGCCTTCGACGCGGCGTCCGCGCTCATCGAAGCGGCCGAGGCGGAGGCCGAGGCGTCGGTGACCGACGCCGACACCACCGAACGGGCGGCGCTGGAGACCGCGCTCGGTGCGGGCGGCACCGGCCGGGGCGCGGCCGGGGCCCTGCGGGGTGCCGCCGGGCAGCTCAAGGAGCTGGAGAAACGGCAGAAGTCCCGGGCCACCCGGGCCCAGCGGGACGCACTGGACCGGGCGCTCGTCGACCTGGCCGGCTTCTATCGCGACGCGCTCACCATGGCGCTGCGCGCACCCGTCGCCCCGGTGCACACCGACACGGCCGCGCTTGCCGGTGCCGGCGCGCAGAAGTGGGACGCCGACGGGTCGCTGCGCCGGCTGGAGGCCGTGCTCGCCTGCCGTGCGGCGATCGAGGCGAACGTCAAACCGCGGATCGCCGTCGAGGCGATGATGCTCGCCCTCTGGAAGGGCTGACCCGCACTTCCCGGCGGTTGTCCACACCCATCGACAGGCCCGATTGCGGTGCGGTACGGTCCCTGTGCCGTGGTGACGGTGGCAGCACACTGAGTGATGGATCACCCGGGAGGAGTCGGCCGATGCCGCGGGGGGAGATCGACGAAGCCTGGATCGAGGAGGCGGTGCGGCGCTACCGCCGGATCGAGTCCCTCCAGGCCGAGTTCGACCAGGCGGTGTCGACCGTCGAGGTGACCGTCCGCTCGCCGGACGGCCTGGTCGAGGTGGTGGTCACCGCCGGTGGACGGATCACCGACGTCCGGTTCCTCGGGCCGCTGCACACCCGCAGCCCGCGTGACGTGGCAGGTTCGGTGCAGGCCGCTGTCACGGCGGCGGCCGACGCCGCCGAATGGGCCCGGGAAAAGCTGCACAACGAGACGTTCGCCGCCTACCGACCGCTCGCGGGAGCCTGAGATGGACACACTGCGCGCGCTCTCCGCCCGACTGGACGAGGCGAGCGCCACGCTCACCCTCGTGTCGCACACGGTCACCGCAAGCGATCCGGCCCAGGCCGCGTTCGGCGCCGACGCGCCGGGCCGCCCCGGCGAGATCGGTCGGGCGCTGCACCGGCAGTGGACCACCGCCACCGACGACCGGGCCCGGGAGGCCCGCGCCGCAGCCGGTCGACTGGCCGCCGCCGCTGCCGCGGTGCGGGACGCCGCCGACCGCTACGCCGAGGTCGACCGGGCGGCCCGCCGCCGCCTCGCCGGAGAACCGTGATGGACGCGCTGGACCGGCTCGCCGAGCCCGGCCTCGACCTGCTCCGCCGGGTGGACACGCTCATCGCGGCCGGCGTCCCCGAGGGCCACCGGGTCTGGCCCCTGCTCCGCCGCATGCAGGTGCTGCCGGGTGACGCGGTCCGCAGCTTCCTCGACCTGCACCCGGTGCCGCTCGGCAGCGCCGGCCACGCGGTGCGCCGGCTGGTCCGGGGGTACGACGAGGTCTCCGCCGCGCTCACCGACTCGGTGCTCTGGTCCGGCCCGGCGGCCGCGGCGTACGGGCAACAGCGGGCAGCGCTGCTGCACCATCTCGACGAGGGGCCGGACAGTCTGGTCGGCCGACTCGAATCCACCGCCGGTTACGCGGACGCCCTCGCCGACTGGGTGGAGGGCAGCCGCCTCGCGCTCGCCCGCACGCTGGCCGACGTGCTCCGCTCGGCCGAAGCGGTAGCAGTGGTCGCCGCCACCGTCACCGGTGCCTCGACGCGCCCCGGGCCGGTCGGGCCCGGTGTGGCCGACGCGGCCGAGATCGGTGCACGGGTGCTCGCGGTGCTCGGCGTCGCGTACGACGGCGCGGAGACGCTGCTGCGGCAGTGGGCGCCGAGCCTGGCCGAAGCCACGTGGCGTCCGCCAACGGACGGGCGGCCCCGCTATGACCAGCCCACCCGGGTCGGCTGGTAATAATCCGGATCTCGGCCCTCCGGCCGGGGGCGCGGGTGCCTTGGTCCTCGGGCCGGGGCGGCGACGCCGTGGTCTTCCCCTGCACCCCCGCCAGGTCTGCCGCCGCGCTTCGCGCCGTGACCCGTCGTAGGGTGGGGGGATGGGCATGCTCTGCGCGGTCAGCTTCAACCGGTACGGGCGCCTCTACTACCTCGACCCCGGTGAGTTGCGTCCGCAGGTGGGCGACCGGGTGCTGGTGCCCACCGACGACGGGCCCGAGGTGGCGGAGTGCGTGTGGGCCGCGCAGTGGGTGACCGAGGACACCGACGGCTTCCCCCGCCTGGTCGGGTTGGCCGGCGACGACGACCTCCGCCGCGACGAGGCGTTGCGTCGACGTAAGGCCGAGGCCAAGGTGGCCGCGAAACGGCTGATCCGCTCGCACGGCCTGCCGATGAAGGTGGTGGCGGTCGACCATGTGCTCGGCTCCGCCGAGAGCGGCGGTGAGCGCAGCACCGTGTACTTCACCGCCCCGCACCGGGTGGACTTCCGGTCCCTGGTCCGCGACCTGGGCGCGACCCTGCACTGTCGGGTCGAGCTGCGCCAGCTCTCCGCGCGCGACTCGGCGCGGGTGCAGGGCGGCATCGGCTCCTGCGGTCGCGACCTGTGCTGCGCCACGTTCCTCACCGACTTCGAGCCGGTGACCATCCGAATGGCGAAGGACCAGGACCTCCCGCTCAACCCGTTGCGCATCTCCGGGGCGTGCGGTCGGCTGATGTGCTGCCTCAAGTACGAGCACCCGCTGTACCAGCGCTTCCAGGAGACCGCCCCGGCGGTCGGCAGTCGGGTCTCCACCCCGGAGGGTGAGGGTCGGGTCGTCGGCCACAGCGTCCCGCGAGACGCGGTGACGGTACGCCTGGACGCGGACGGCTCCCGCTGCTCCTGCTCCCGTGCCTCCGTCTGCGCCCCCCGCCAAGCCCACGACCAGCACTACACCCCCTGACCCCCTCCCTTTCCCTCCCTCCCCGGTCTCCCCGGTCTCCCCGGTCTCCGCCCGCACCCGCCGCCCTCCCGCGTTGATCAAGAGGTTTGCGTCAGAAATCGGGCCGAGCCTGACGCAAACCTCTTGATCAACTGGGATCTGGGGGTGTGAGGCGGGGGTGGGGGGTTAGTGCAGGACTGTGGGGGGTTCGGTGAGGTGGGGGGTCAGGGGGGTTTTGGGGGTCAGCCAGCTTTGGGTGGGGGAGTCGTCGGGGTTCACCTGCCAGTCGCGGGAGACCCGGTCCACACCCAGCGGGTAGACGGTCAACGTGCCGTCCGGGTCGATGCGCAGCCGCAGGAACGACTTGGAGTCCTCGATGCCCTGGCCGGCGAACAGTTCGTTGACGTTCACCCCGAACGAGCTGGCCACCAGCAAATACGCCGCCACCAGTTGGCTGGCGACCAGACCGATCACCGGGCCGTACAGCACCGCCGCGGCGGCTGCGGGCAGCGGCCACGGCCAGTCGTAGAACGGCAGCGCCAACCAGACCCAGGTGCCGGCCGCCGCCAGGGCCACCTGTGCCACACCGTGACCGACGCCGAGGATCCAGTGCCGCGCGTGGCGCTTGCCGCTGGCGTTCGGCGGCTTGGCGAACAGGGCCGCCGCCAGCACCGTCACGAGCACCATCACCACGAGCGGGACGCTGAACAGCCGCTGGTTGGTGCTGTCGGCCCAGTTCGCCGTCGCACCCGCCATGGCCAGCATCAGCAGGGTGTGCAAGATGCCGAGCAACGTGGTGAAGCCGGGATTGCGGAACGGCAACCGGGGGAAGATGCCCCAGCCGTAGCGCCGGGACTGCCCGGCGTTCGGGTAACGGGCCACCAGGTCGTACGGCTGGGCGGAGCTGGCCTTGCGGGTCGGCGTGTCCCGCGGTGGCACCTCGATGCGCTCCGGCAACTTGTGCGTGGGATAGAGGTACGCGCCGCCGCCACCGCACGTGATCAGCTGCCGGTCCGGCCCGGAGTAGCGGGCGTAGTGGTGCAGGTCGCCGGAGAGCAGTAACCGCACCCGCGCCCCGGTCGGGTCGATGATCGTCCGGATGAAGTAGTCGATGGAGTCGTACGCGGTGGGTTCGTCGACGGCCTTGACCCAGGTCGGCGCCGGCGCCGCGATGATCACTTTGGACTCCGGGCCGAGCCGTCGGGCCACCTCGTCGAAGTAGACCAGCTGCGGGTCGTCCAGGTACGAGCCGGACTGGTCGTCCACGCCGAGCAACCACCAGCCGGCCGGCAGTTCCACAGCGAAGTACGACCGGGACTGCCCGGTGCCCCAGCCCGCGAAGTTGCGGTCCCGGGAGCGCACGAACAGCCGCAGGAACGCGGTGAGGCCGTCGTACCAGTCGTGGTTGCCGGGCACGGCGAAGAGCGTGGGCTTCTCGGCCGGCGGTACCGGCAGGGCGGCCTGGTAAGGGCCCTTGCACCGGTCCTCGTACGCGGCGTAGGCCGCCGACGGGTACACCTGGTCGCCGCCCATCACCAGGGTCTGCGCCCGGGGCAGGCGGTGCCCGTCGACGGTCAGCTCGGGCTGTGCCAGCAGGTACGCCACCGAGTAGGTGGCGTTGAAGCCGTCGCCCAGGTCGGCCACGTAGTCGAGCCACAGCCCGCCATCCGGACCGACCTGGCGGAAGATGCCGTCGTCGAACGCGTTCTGCAACTCGCGTTTGTCGAGGTACGCCCCGAAGAGCACCGCCAGCAGCGTGCGGATGCCGGTGCTGATCAGCAGGAACGGCGCAAGCCATGGCACCGGCTTGCGCGGCGTGAAGCCCAACTCCAGCGGGTCGGTGCTGCGTGGCCGGTGGGCGGCGCGTTCACCGGCCGGCGGGGGGTCGGGACGCTCCGGGTGGGGGGAATCGTCGCGTTCGTCGCTCACCCGCCGCAGCGTAGTCCCGGCCCCGACCATTCGCTGTCCGGTAAGCGTCCAGATGGCGGCTGATGTCCGGTTGGTACTGCCCGACGCGGCCGGGGTATCCCGATCGGTCGGTGCTGCAGGGGTGCCGTACAATTTCTGAACGTTGCCGCCTTAGCTCAGTCGGCTAGAGCGACGCACTCGTAATGCGTAGGTCGACGGTTCGATTCCGTCAGGCGGCTCGGCACGGAAGCCCAGGTCATCGACCTGGGCTTCCGCCGTTTTTCGAGGTCGACGACAGCGCCGCCGGCCCACGTGAACCCGAGTTAGCCGCCGTGTCGGTGGCGAGGGAGAACCGATGAAGTTGCGTCCCGTGTTGTTAGGTGCCTTCGCCTTCGCTCTCGCGGCGGTCGGCTCGCCCATCCCTGCCGAGAAGCCCGTCGCCGCGCAGACTTCCGCTGCGGCCTGTCCGGTGCCGGGGCGACCCACGATGAAGATCCTGACCGTGGGCGATTCGATAACCGAGGGCGCGACGATGACCGCGTCGGCGACCGCTGGTTACCGTGCCGAGCTGGGGCGACTGCTCGATCAGAGCTGCGTCCCGCACGAGTTCGTCGTCGCGGCGGTCGGCGGTGTGACCTGCAACTACTGGTCGTCGCGGATGGCCAACCTGGTTACCACGCACCAACCTGACCTGATCCTGCTGAACTGCGGAACCAACAACAACCTGTCGGCCGCCAGCGACGAGCAGGTCGTCGCCTTCGAGCGCACCTACCGGGCGCTCTTCGACACCGCGTTGGACCTGGACCCGGACGTCGTCATGTACCCGTCCTGGGTGCAGTACAGCGCCGGGCGCCCCACCACTGGCTGCACGACGCCACCGGGCCCGAGTCCTGCCTGGCTCCCGGCGAGCGAAGCCAAGGTCAATGACGCGATCTATCGCAGCATCCGCGCGATCGACGAGTACGGCGAGCGCGTGCCGACCTGGATCGACTACCAGTCCATTCCCGAGGGCTACCTGGACCAGTGCGGCGTGCATCCCACCCCGGGCGGTTACGACGTGATGGGTCGGCTGGCGTACAACACCATCGCTCCTCGGCTGGGTGTCGCGCCGGCACCGCTGCCGTGTGGGTTGGTGGGTCGGCGGCCGGGCTCGTCGGTCGGCCAGTGGGTCCCGTGCGCCACGATGAACCTCAACCCCTGAGGTGCGGCCCGGCCGTGGCGGTCACGGAGTCGGTGGCGTAGCTCCCGGCTGACGTCGCGCGGGGATGCTTCGCTAACTCGCCGGGTCAACCGGTGAGGGGGTGGTTGTGGAGAGTGCCGCAGCCACCCGGGACGCCTCACGTCGGCCCTGGTCGCGGGCGGCGGCCACGAGCGCGGGTACGACGGATCGGTCCATCACGCTCGTCCCCTGCGCTCGTCTGGAAGCTTGGTCCCGGAGCAGGATCTCGACCCGGCGGTCCTCGCCCAGTGCGGCCCGCTGCCTGTTGATGCGCGCCCATGGGCCGATCGCGGCGGTGCTCGGCGCGAGGGCGATGACCGGGCCGTTTCCGGGGGCGAGATCGAGGTTGAGTGTCGACCGCATGCCGCCGTCCATGTAGCGGCGCCCGCCGATGGCAACCGGGGCGGCGGAGATCGGCATGGCGCAGCTCGCGGCGACGGCGTCCACCAGGGGTACGCCGTCCTGTCTGGTGAGTGTGCGGCTGGCGCCCGTCTCGGTGTCGACGACCACGATGCGGAGGTCGGTGTGGTCCCGCCAGGTGTGGTCGGGCAGTCGAGCCTCGGCTGTCCGGCGCTGCCGGGACGGGTCGTCGATGCGGGAGGCGAGGGCGAGGCGGCCGAGGCGGCGGGCGGCCTGCTCGGGGCTGCGTGCGAACAGTTGTGCCCGCGCGAGCCGGAGCAGGTCGAGCAGGCGCAGGGCTGGTGCGGTCTCGTGGGCGACGCCGCCGCGCTGGCGCTCGAAGAGTTCCGCCAGTGGGGTGCCGCTGGCGAGTTGTGCGCCCACGACGGCACCGGAGCTGGTGCCGATGAGGACGGCTTCCGGGGTCACTGTCACCCCCTCGTCGGCGAGCCCGGTGAGGATGCCGACCTCCCAGGCGATGCCTGCTACTCCGCCGCCACCGAGGACCCAGACGGGCTGTGCGTCGAGCGTCATCAGTCGCCTCACTCGTGTCAAATACTGCTAACGGTGTACGCAGTTTACGGTAACAGCGATGACCGATGATTGACAACGGACGATCAGGGCTGGCGCCGCCCGACGACGACCCCACCGAGCCGGCTCTCCGCCGACGTGACAGTTGACTCCGAATCCACTGTGAACCCGTACTGGCGCACCCAGGCCGCCACCTCGGCTGGCTGCCGACGATGGACGTGCACATTCATCGGGTGGCCGCCGTAGCCCTCCGTCTTGAGGGTCGTCCCGTCGCCCACGTGAAAGCCGAGCAACAGGGGGCCACCGGGACGCACCACCCGCTGGAAGTGCGCGAACACGGCGTCGATCCGGGCGTCGGGGACGTGGATGAGCGAGTACCAGGCGACCAGGCCGGCGACCGAGCCGTCGGCCAGGTCGAGGTCCGTCATCGAGCCGACCTCGAAGCTCAGCTCCGGATGATCACGGCGGGCCACCGCGATCATCCCGGGCGAGAGGTCGATCCCGAAGGCGTCGACGCCGAGCGTATGCAGGTGAGCGGTGATCCGCCCCGTTCCGCAGCCGACGTCCGCGACCGGCCCACCACCGTTGGCGGCCACCAGTTCCGCGAACGACGCGAGGGCATCCCGTTCGTACGGTGCGTCCGCCAGGAGGTCGCGGACCAGATTGGCGTAACTGACAGCTACGGTGTCGTAGGAGGTGCGGGTGTCTGCCAGCCAACCATCGACGTTCATGGCGGCAACGCTAGCCCCGGGGGCCGATCTCGAGTGATCGTGCCGAACAGCGGGATCAGACGTAGATCTTGGTGGCGTACTCCGGGCCGTAGTGCCGTTCCAGGTCTTCGAGGCTCTCCGTCGGTGCCTCGACCTCCTTAATCAGGCGGGCCCGGGACGGCAACACGTCGGGCTGCCAGGTCTCCGGCCGCCACAGCGCGGACCGCAGGAACGCCTTCGCGCAGTGGTAGAAGATCTGCTCGATCTCCACCACCACGGCGAGCACCGGCCGGTGCCCCTTGACCACCATGTCGTCGAACCAGGGCGCGTCGCTGACCAGACGGGCCCGCCCGTTGATCCGCAGTGTGTCGGTCCGCCCGGGGATCAGGAAGAGCAACCCGACGTGCGGGTTGTCGAGGATGTTGCGGTAGCCGTCGGCCCGCTTGTTGCCGGGCCGCTCGGGCAGGGCGATCGTCGTGTCGTCCAGCACCAGGGCGAACCCGGCCGGGTCGCCCTTCGGGGAGACGTCGCAGGTGCCGCCCGCGCCGGCGGTGGCCATCAGGCAGAACGGTGCGGCGGCGAGCCACTCGCGGTCCCGCTCGTGCAGGCGGGGGCGGTCCTTGTTGGCGGCCCGCGCGCTCGGCTCACCGAGCAACTCGCGCAACTCCTCGTGCGAGGTGATCTCCACCGTCACGTTGGTCCTCCCTCAGCCGTTGACCCGGTGGTGGGCACCACCGTCGTCAGCCTAGGCCGCCGTGACCAGCGCGAGGTTTGTGCCGGGTTGCCGGGGGGTACGGCCTCACCCGACGCGCTCGCCGACGTGGACCGTTCCGCAGGACGCCGACCAGTGGAGGGCCGGGAGATGGAGAGCCGACTCAAGGTGCTGGGTCACCCAGTCCATCCGATGCTTGTCATGTTCCCGGTGGCGCTGTTCGCCACTGCGGTGCTGTTCGACGTGGTGGACACCGTGGGCGGTCCCGACTTCCTCGGCGAGGTCGCGTACTGGAACATCACCGTCGGCCTGATCGGTGGCCTTCTCGCCGCGGCGGCCGGCTCGTTCGACCTGCTGGCGATCCCGACCGGCACCCGTGCGAAGCGGGTGGGTCTGCTGCACGCGGCAGCCAACGTCGCGGTGATCCTGCTCTTCGCCGCCGTGTGGGCGGTGCGGCTCAACGCGGACTCCCGGGCCGCCGGTGGGGCACTCGTCGCCATCGAGGTGGTCGCTGTGGCGATTCTCGGCATCAGCGCCTGGCTCGGTGGTGAGCTTGTCGACCGGCTGGGTGTGGGTGTCGACCGCGATGCCGGCCTGGACGCGCCCAGCTCACTACGGCCACCGACGGCCGCCCAGCGGATCGGAGAGGTGTGATGAGCGAGCAGCAGTTCGGTGGCTTCGGCCGGGGGTGGCGGGGCAACCGCCAGCAGGGCTGGGACCCGATGGGTGAGTTGCAGTCGCTGCGCGCCGAGTTGAGCCGCCTGGTCGGTGGCCGCGCCGGGGCGTCGGACGTCGAGTTGACCGAAATCTCGGACGGCTGGGAGGTCGTCGTCAGGCTGCCCGGCGTGGCACCGGAAGAGGTCGCCGTCGAGGTGGACGACCGCGAGTTGTGCGTGCGGGCCCGCTCGGAGGCGGAGGTCAACGCCGAACAGGGCATTCCCGGCGGCTTCGAGACGCGCGGCTTCGAGTACCGGATCAACCTGCCCGCGCGGGTCGAGCCGGACGCCATCGACGCGGTGATGGACCACGGCCTGCTCCGGGTGCGGCTGCCACGGGCGAGCCGGCCCACGCCGCGCACCATCACCGTGGGCCGCACCGGACCGCGCGCCGGCGACCACGTCACCGGTACGCCGATGCCAGCCGATCCCGCCGCGGACCGGGAGTTGCACCGCCCGGACACCGCCGGCGAGATCGACCGGCCGTAGCGGGCCGAATGGTCACCCCGTCCGTGCTCGGCCCGACCGCCGAGCGCCTCTCCGATGTACGGCGGATCGCCGTGCTGCGCGCCAACGCGCTCGGCGACTTCATCTTCGCGCTGCCGGCGCTCGACGCGTTGCGCAGCGCGTACCCCTCGGCGGAGATCGTGTTGCTCGGTGCGCCGTGGCACGCGAAGCTCTGGCGCGACCGGCCCGGCCCGGTGGACCGGGTGCTGGTGGTGCCGCCGGCGCCCGGCATCCGTACGGCGGACCCGGGTGAGCCGGAGTCGTCGATCGACGACTTCCTGGCCGCTGCCGTGGGTGTCGACGTGGCGGTGCAGATCCACGGTGGCGGGGCCAACTCCAACCCGTTGATCAGCCGGCTCGGTGCCCGGCTGACCGTCGGCCTGCGCGCCGACGACGCGCCACCGCTGGACCGGTGGCTCCGGTACGTCTACTACCAGCACGAGGTGATCCGCTACCTGGAGGTGGTGGCGCTCGTGGGAGCGCCGGCCACGACCATCACCCCGACGCTTGCGGTGACCGACGCCGACCGGGCGGAGGCGGCCCGGGTCCTCGGCCCCGCCGACCGGCCCCGGGTGGCGTTGCATCCGGGCGCCACCGACACCCGCCGCCGCTGGCCCGCCGAGCACTTCGCCGAGGTGGCCCGCGTGCTGCACGAGGACGGCTACGAGGTGCTGGTCACCGGCACGCCCTCCGAAAAGGAGGTGGTGGACCGGGTCGTCGCCGCGGCGCAGGTGCCGGTGCGCCCACAGGTGGGCACGCTCAGCCTGGGCGGGTTGGTGGGCTGTTACGCCGACTGCGCGTTGGTCGTCTCGAACGACACCGGCCCGCTGCACCTGGCCGCCGCGGTGGGTACGCCCACTGTGGGGATCTTCTGGGTCGGCAACCTGATCAACGGTGCCAGCCCGCTGCGGGGCCGGCACCGGCCGATCAGCTCGTGGACAGTGCACTGCCCGGTCTGCGGGGTCGACTGCACGCCGGGCATCTATCCGCACCGGCCCGGCGACGGTGAGTGCCCGCACCGGGACTCGTTCGTCGCCGACGTCCCGGTGATCGAGGTGCTGGAAGCCGCCCGGGACCTGCTCACCCGCTAGGTCACGCCGGCTGCGGGGTGTCCTCGTCGGCGAGGACGACCTCCCACGCCTCCACGTCCCGGTCGGTGACGGTGGTGGGCGACTCCAGGTGGTACGCGCCGCTGGGCAGGATGCCCGCGCCGCCGTGGCGGGACATCACGGCGAGCTGTGCGGCGACGTCCTCGCCCTGGTGTTTCTCCTGCACCCGACGCCAGAAGTCGAAGCCGCCTGCGTCGACGAGCTTGGCCCGGTCGTAGAGCACGCACCCGCCGATCCAGGAGACCTTGTACGCCCGCCACGCGCCCGCCGGCAGCGCCAACTGCTCGGTGATGTGCAGCAGGTTCGCGGCCGAGTGGATCCGGGCACGGTTCCACTGTGGGGTGTCGGGTCGGATCCGTTCCGGCGTGGGCGGGCCGATCCACTCCTCGTAGTGCCCGTGCGACTCCGGCCGTACGTCGTCGGTGTACGAGAGCCCGTGCACGCCGTTGCCGACGAACCCGCAGCCCAGCTCACCGATCGCGGTGACCAGTCGGTGCAGCGCACCCGGTTCCAGCCAGATGTCGTCGTCGAGGCTGAGGACGTACCTGGCGGACGAGGTGGCGAGCAGGTACGCCCGGTGTTCCGCCAACCCCCGGCGGGGCAGCCGACGGGTCAGCAGCACCGGGTGCCCCCGGTGGCGCAGCGCTCGGACCATCGTGGCAGCGGCGGGATGTGCGTACGCCGGTTCCCCGTCGGACTGGTCGCTGACGACAACGCCGAAGCCGGGTACCCCGTCCTGGGCGGCGAGTCCGCCGAGCGTGACGGCCAGCTCGGCGGGCCGGTTCCGGGTCGGAATCAGCACGTCGACCAGACGGTCGGCGCGGAACTCCGCCGGGGTGCCGAGGTCGAGGGGGCGGTTCACGACGCCTGGGTGCGGGTGCTGAGTGACGGGTCGTCGACGTGGGGCGACGGGTCCTGGCTGTGCGACCGGATCCGCTCGATGATCGCCGAGGTGGACCGGTCCGGCACGTACCCGAGGGTGCGTACCTGACCGCCCAGCCGGCGCACCAGCGGCGCCTCCGGCACCAGCTCCGGTGGGTAGTCGCCGCCCTTGACGTACACGTCCGGTCGGACCGCCTCGATCAGCGCGGCGGGTGAGTCCTCCTCGAAGACCACCACGTGGTCCACGCAGGCGAGCGCGGCGAGCAGGGCGCCGCGGTCCTCGACCGGGTTGACCGGCCGGTCGGGGCCCTTCAGTCGGCGTACGCTGCCGTCCGAGTTGACCGCCACGATGAGCAGGTCACCCAACGCGCGGGCCTGTTCCAGGTAGCGCACGTGCCCGCGGTGCAGCACGTCGAAGCAGCCGTTGGTGAAGACCACCGACCGTCCCGCCTCGCGGTACTCGGCGACTATCGCGTCCAACTCGACGCCGCCGACGAGCGCCGGGTGGCCGGTCGTGCCGGTCGGCTGGTCCAGCGCGGCGAGCAGGTCGTCCCGCCGACACACGCAGGTGCCGGTGTCCGAGACGGTGATGGTGGCCGCCAGTTGGGCGAGTTGGGCGGCGGTGGGCAGTGGTGCGTCGGCAGCCAGGGCCAGGGTCATCGCCGCCAGGTACGCGTCGCCGGCGCCCACGGCGTGGCTCGCCGGCACCGGTGTGCTGTGGCTGCGTCGGGGCTCCCCGTCGGCGCCGCCGACCACCGCACCCTCGGTGTCCAGGGTCACCGCGACCACGTCGGCACCCGTGTGCGCCCGCAGTTCGGCAAGCCGCGACTGGGCGAGGACGGCCCGGTCGACGCCCTCTCCGGCCCGGGTGTTCACAGTGACGCCGGTGCCGGTGACGCTGAGCCCGTCGCCGGTGAGGGCGACCCGGCCCTCGCCCGGGGTGGGTTCACCGACCGGCCCCGGGCGGTCGGTCCGGGCCAGCTCGGCGGTCACGTCGTCGGCGTGCACCGCGCCGGGCGCCGCGCCCACTGTCATCTCGGAGGGCCCGTCGGCCGGGTCACCGTCCGGGTGTTCCAGGTGCAGTTCGGTCCCGCCGGCCGGTCGGGTCGTACCGCCCGCGCGGGCCAACAGCCGGGTCGCCTCGGCGAAGCTGGGGGTGACCACCGTCGGCGCGAGGCCCCGCCAGTCGGCCAGGTCGTGGGCGTCGAGCGCGACTGTGGCGTACCGCTGGCGGTTCTCCACCAGCCACGCGCGGACCGGCGCGGGCAGCGCGCCCAGGCCGTAGTCGCAGACCACGAGGGTCGGCGCCTGCCCACCGGCGGCGGCCTTCAACTCCTCGGTGGCGCAGCTCAGAGCGGTGAGCAGCCGGGCCACCCCATCGTGGTCCAGGGCGTCCTCCGGGTCGCCGGAGTCCTCGCGCAGCAGGATCTGGTTACCGGCCAACATCCGCCGCTTCACCGGAGTGGGACGCCCGGGCTGGTTGACAGTGCGGTCCCAGACGCCTGCCCGGTCCAGGCAGTCGTGCAGTTCGTCCCCGGCGACGTCGGCGCCGACCGGTGCCACCAGCACCGCCCGGCCGCCGAGGGCGGCCACGTTGACGGCGGTGTTCGCGGCCCCACCGGCGGCGGAGATCCGGCGGCGCAGGGTGAGGACGGGGGCGGGCGCCTCCCGGCAGAGCCGGTCGGAGTCGGCGAAGCGCCATTCGTCCAACATGGCGTCACCGACGATCAGGACTGGGCGTCCGAGCCAGCTCTCCACGACGGTGGCGAGCCGGCGCTGTTCCGCTGCTGCTCCTGCCATGCCTCCCCGGGTCCCCAGCGGCCTGCCGGACAAACCTCGCGGCGACCGGTCCCGCCGCTGGTCAGGCTGCCTCTGATGGGCTGTGACCGGTCCGAACCCGTCCGACCTGTTTCGGGTGGTCGAGGGCGGGAAGGGAATTGAGGTACCCCCGGAAAGGAGATGTACCGAGATGGCAGCGACATTGCAGGGCAAGCGGATCGCCTTCCTGGCCGCCGACGGCGTCGAGGAGGTCGAGTACGTCCAGCCACGCGAGGCGGTCGAGAACGCCGGCGCGACGGCCGAGCTGGTCTCGCTGAAGCCCGGTTCCATCCAGTCCTTCAACCACCTGGACCACTCCAAGACGTACGACGTGGACGTGACAGTCGACAAGGCGGACGCCGCCGGCTACGACGCGCTGGTGTTGCCCGGTGGGGTGGCGAACCCGGACTTCCTGCGGGGCGACCCGGACGCGGTGCGGTTCGTGAAGGCGTTCTTCGACGCGGGTAAGCCCGTCGGGGTGATCTGTCACGGCCCGTGGACGCTCATCGAGGCGGACGTCGTCCGCGGTCGGCGCATCACGTCCTGGCCCACGCTGCGGACCGACCTGACGAACGCCGGAGCCACCTGGGTCGACGAGGAGTGCGTGACGGACGGCAACCTGACCAGCAGCCGCAAGCCCGACGACCTCCCCGCCTTCTGCCAGAGAATCCAAAAAACCTTCCAAACCCCCTAACCCCCCACCCCACCCCCCAACCCACCAACCGGGTTGATCAAGAGGTTTGCGTCATTTTTGCCGTGTTCTCTGACGCAAACCTCTTGATCAACTTCATCCGACTTCGCGGTTCGGCGCATGTTTCCGCGCTGCCGGGATAGAAGGGCACATGACCACCGAAGCCTCGGATGCGCCGGTGCTGAATCGTCAGCAGATCCGGCTGCTCATGTTCGGCCTGATGACCGGCATGCTGCTGGCCGCGCTCGACCAGACCATCGTCGGTACGGCGCTGCCGACAATCGTCGGTGAGCTGGGCGGGATCAACCACTACTCGTGGGTGGTCACCGCGTACCTGCTCGCCTCGACCGCGTCGACGCCGCTGTACGGCAAGATGGCCGACCTGTACGGGCGCAGACCCGTCTTCCTCTTCTCGATCGGCACGTTCCTGGTCGGGTCGTTGCTGGCCGGGTTGTCGCAGAACATGACCCAGCTGATCATCACCCGGGGCATCCAGGGTCTCGGTGCCGGTGGTCTGCTGACGCTCGCCTTCACCATCATCTCGGACGTGGTGTCACCCCGGGAGCGTGGTCGGTACCAGGGCCTGTTCGGCGCGGTCTTCGGCATCTCGTCGGTGGCCGGGCCACTGGTGGGCGGTTACTTCGCGGAGACCGACTGGCGGTGGATCTTCTACATCAACGTGCCGTTGGCGATCCTGGCGATCGTGGTCTGCTACCACGTGATGCGGTTGATCCCGTTCGAACGGCGCGACCACTCGATCGACTGGCTCGGCGCCGGCCTGCTGGTGGCCGGGGTGAGCGCCCTGCTGCTCGCGCTGAGCTGGGGCGGCAACGAGTACGCCTGGGGCTCCGCCGTGATCATCACGCTGTTCGCGGTCGGTGCGGTGCTGGGGGTCCTGTTCGTCCTCCAGGAAGCCCGGGTGGCGGAGCCGATCCTGCCGTTGCGGCTGTTCCGGAGCGCCACCTTCGCGCTGGCCAACTCGGCGCTGCTGGTCATCGGTCTGGTGATGTTCGGTTCGATCATCTTCATCCCGCTGTACCTCCAGATCGTCAAGGGCGCATCGCCGACCCGAAGCGGTCTGCTGATGCTGCCGATGATGGCCGGCATCATCATCACGTCGATCCTCACCGGTCGTGCGATGACCCGGATCGGCCGTTACAAGTGGTTCCCGGTGGCCGGCTCGGTGACCCTGCTGGTCGGCATGTTCCTGTTCACCCAGTTGGAGGTGGCCACCTCGCTGTGGGTGGCGTTCGGGTTCATGGTGGTGATCGGCGTCGGGCTGGGCCTGTGCATGCAGTCGCTGATCCTGGCGGTGCAGAACGCGGTCTCCGTACGCGACCTCGGGGCCGGCACCTCCTCGGCGACCTTCTTCCGGTCGCTCGGCGGTTCGTTCGGGGTGGCGATCCTCGGCACGGTGCTCTCGTCCCGGTTGACGAGTGGGCTCGCCGACCGGTTGCCCGGCGCGATCGCGCAGCTTCCTCCGCAGGAGCGGGCCGCCGTGGCGGCGAGTGGCGGCACCAACATCTCGATCAACGATCCGGCCACCATCCTGGCCCTTCCGGGGCCGGTCCGCGCGGCCATCCAGGGGGCCTTCGTCGACGCGCTGGACATGGTCTTCCTGACCGCAGGTCTGATCGCGATCGTGGCGGTGGTGGTCACCCTGACGCTGCCGAACACGCAGCTTCGGGGCGCCGGGCCGCAGGGCGCCACTGGTGGTGCCGACCCGCTCGGCGGCGAGGCCCCGGCCCCGGGCGGCAAGCCGCTGACCCGCGAGTCCAAGGAGGAGGCCGCCGCCGACATGGAGGCCAAGTCCCAGACGATGATCTGAGCGTCTCGACGCCGACCGCCCCGGACCGCTTCGGGGCGGTCGGCCGTCAGCCCGGGGAGTCGGTGGTCAGGCGGGGCGGCGGTAGACGCCGTACCACCAGGTCGCTGCCAACTCCCGGGCGGCTGCCGCGTCGGCACCGGGGTCGGCCGAGGTGGTGCTGACGTGGTCGGCCAGGAAGCGGTCGCCGCCGACCACGATCAGCCGGCTGGCCGCCGTCACGTCCAGGTCGGCGGGGGTACGCCCGGCCTGTTGCTCGATCCGAAGCGCGTCCACCGTGCGGGCCACGAACTGCTCCAGCCCGGCCGCCCAGTACTCCCGGACCGCCTCGTCGTACGCGGCGACCTCGCTGACCGCGGCCAGCACCGGGGCGTACGTCCGGTAGATCCGGATCACGTCGGCGAAAACCTCGGTCAGCCGCGCGAGCGGGTCACCGGGGCCGCCCGGGTCCCAGCCGCCGGTGCGGTCGAAGGAACTCTCCCGCATGGTGCCGGCGAGGCGCATGAGCAGCTCGGTCTTGTCCCGGAAGTGGGTGTAGAAGGTCGACCGGGCCACGCCGGCCTCGGCGGCGATCCGCTGCACGCCGAGGTCGGTGAAGCGGATTCCCTGCTTCAGGAGCCCTTCGGTGGCCGCCAGCACCCGCGCTTCGACGGCCGCGCGTCCGTCGGGGTTGCGCGGGCGGCGGCGGGTAATCGAGGGCATAGCCGGAATCCTAGGTGGCCGGGGGTCGGGTGGGCGACGTACGCTCGTTGCCGGACACAGTGTCCGACATAGTGACCACGGAGTGCCTGACCTCGGCCTCCGACCCACCACGAGGAGCAACACACGTGAAGTACCGACTGCTGGGCACCACCGGGGTGTACGTCTCGGAGATCTCGCTCGGCGCGATGACCTTCGGCGGCAGCGGGCACCCGATCTACGGGAGTCTGGGCGGGCTCGCGCTGCCCGAGGCGCAGCGAATGGTGGACGTCGCGCTGGACGCGGGCGTCAACTTCGTCGACACCGCCGACGGCTACAGCGACGGCGAGAGCGAGGAACTGCTCGGCAAGGCGCTCGGCACGCGGCGTCGCGACGTCGTACTGGCGACGAAGGTGCACTCCCGGACGGGCCCCGGCCCGAACGACGTCGGCACCTCCCGGCTGCACATCATGCAGAACCTGGAGGACAGCCTGCGCCGGCTGGGCACCGATCACATCGACCTGTACCAGATCCACAACTTCGACCACGTCACTCCGATGGAGGAGATGCTGCGCGCGCTCGACGACGCGGTCCGGCAGGGCAAGGTCCGCTACATCGGCGCCGCCAACTTCGCCGCCTGGCAGATCTCCAAGGCGCTGGGCATCTCCGCCCGGGAGAAGTTGGCAGGGTTCGTCTCGGTGCAGGAGTACTACTCGCTGCTGGGCCGGGACGTGGAGCGCGACGTGGTGCCGATGGCGCTCGACGAGGGTGTCGGGTTGACCGTCTGGAGCCCGCTCGCCGGTGGCTTCCTCTCCGGCAAGGTCAGCCGGGACGGTGCCGTCGCCGACAGCGGCGCGCGCAGCGCCCAGCCCGGTTACGCCAGCTTCACCCCGTTCGACAGGGAGCACGCCTTCGGGGTGGTCGACGTGCTCAAGGGGGTCGCCGAGCGGCACAGGGTCAGCCCGGCCCGGGTGGCCGTCGCCTGGCTGCTGTCCCGGCCGGCGGTGACAAGCGTGATCGTCGGCGCCCGCAAGCACGAGCAGTTGGTCGACAACATCGCCGCCTCGGACCTCACCCTCACCGCTGAGGACCTCACCGAGCTGGACGAGGCCACCAAGCTGCCGGTCGCGTACCCGAACTGGATCCAGGAAGGGTTCTTCGCCGGGATGCGCCACCCGCAGTGAAGCGGCCCAGCCGACCTACTTGAGGATGAGCCGGTTCGTCTGCTCGAAGACGTCCAGGTCGGCAAGGGTCTCGACGACCGAGGTGGAAAGTGGGGCGGGGAACCGGTCGCGGGCGAAGAAACCGGCATCGGTGGTCTCGTCGGTGACCCGGGCCAACTGCCCGTCCCACTCCTCCACCTTGAACGCGGTGGTGAATACCTGGTACGTGTGGCCGTACATGTTGGTGCTCGTCCGGTCCGGGCCGGTGTAGAGGGCGAACGCGCAGACCCGCAACGCGCGTAGCCCGGTCTCCTCCCGGACCTCGCGTACCGCGCAGTCGGCGATCGACTCTCCCAGCTCCATCGCGCCGGCCGGCATGGCCCACTGGCCGTTGTCCGAGCGCTTGATCAACAGGATGCGTCCGGCGTCGTCGTTGACCACGGCACGGGCGCCGACGAACATCAGCGTCCGGTCCCCGGCGAGTGCGCGCAACTGCCCCACGTACGAGTCGGCCCAGGAGATGCTCACCTGCGACAACTTACGGGGGTTCCCAACGTGTGACCACCGACACTAGCTTGTTACCCATGCGTAGCACGATGATGGACGCCCCTCTGCAGATCTCCCGGATCCTCGACCACGGCGCTGGGGTGCACGGCGCGGCCGAGGTGGTCACCTGGACGGGTGCCGAGCCCCGCCGGATGACGTACGCCGAGGTGGGCCGGGCCGCCGCCCGGCTGGCACACGGGCTGCGCGACGAGTGCGGGGTGACCGGCGACGAGCGGGTCGCCACCTTCATGTGGAACAACAACGAGCACCTGGTCGCCTACTTCGCGGTGCCGAGCATGGGTGCGGTGCTGCACACGCTCAACATTCGACTCTTTCCCGACCAGGTCGTCTACATCGCCAACCACGCCGAGGACCGGGTGGTGATCGTCGACAGCACGCTGCTTCCGCTGCTGGCCCGGGTGATCGGTGAGCTGACCACTGTGCGGCACGTGGTGGTGGTCGGCGGTGGCGACCCGGCCCCGCTGGTGGCGGCTGCCGGCGACCGGATCACCGTGCACCACTGGGACGCGTTGCTCGCCGACCGGCCGGACACGTACGACTGGCCCGAGGTGGACGAGCGCGACGCGGCAGCGCTCTGCTACACCTCGGGCACCACCGGCAACCCGAAGGGCGTGGCCTACTCGCACCGGTCGATCTACCTGCACTCGTTGCAGGTCTGCATGCCCGAGGGTTTCGGTCTCGGGCCGACCGACCGCGAGCTGGCGATCGTGCCGATGTTCCACGCCATGTCCTGGGGGCTGCCGTACGCGGCCTTCCTCTCCGGCGCGTCGCTGATCATGCCGGACCGGTTCCTCCAGGCGGCGCCGATCGCCGAGATGATCGCCACCGAGCGGCCCACCCTGGCCGGGGCGGTGCCGACGATCTGGACAGATCTGCTGGCCTACCTGGACACCCACGACGTCGACACCTCCTCGCTGGGCGAGGTGATCGTCGGCGGCTCGGCGTGCCCACCGGCGCTGATGCACGCGTTCGACGAACGGCACGGTGTCGACGTCATCCACGCCTGGGGCATGACCGAGATGTCCCCGCTGGGGTCGGTCTCGCGTCCGCCCGCCGGTGTGTCCGGTGAACAGGCGTGGCGTTACCGGTACACCCAGGGGCGGGTGCCGGCGGGTGTGCAGGCACGGATCGTCGGCCCGTCGGGCGACCCGATGCCCGCCGACGGCACGGCGGTGGGCGAGTTGGAGGTCCGGGGGCCGTGGGTGACCGCCCGGTACGTCGGTGACGACGCCCCGGAGGAGGAGAAGTTCCGCGACGGCTGGCTGCGCACCGGCGACGTGGGCACCCTCTCCCCGGACGGGTACATCAACCTCACCGACCGCGCCAAGGACGTGATCAAGTCCGGTGGTGAGTGGATCTCGTCGGTGGAGTTGGAGAACGCGCTGATGGCCCACCCGGCGGTGCTGGAGGCGTGCGTGGTGGGTGTTCCGGACGAGCGGTGGGACGAACGTCCGCTGGCCACCGTTGTCGTCCGGGAGGGCGCTGCGGTGACCGCCGAGGAGCTGCGGGACTTCCTGGCCGGGTCGGTCGCGCGCTGGCAGTTGCCGGAGCGCTGGGCCTTCATCGACACGGTGCCGAAGACGAGCGTGGGCAAGTTCGACAAGAAGGTCGTCCGTTCGCGGTACGCCGGGGGTGAGCTGACTGTCCGGGAGCTGACAGCCCCGTAACGTTTTCCACGGCACTGTCGCCTGTTGGGGCGGGAGTACTCCTGAACCCTCCCCAGGGGCGGCCCCGGCGTTCGCACCGCGCCGGGGCCGCCCGCTCCACGCGGGATGACCCGCACCGTCATTGTTGCGAAGGTTATTCGCTTCTGTCCTGCTGACGGGGAAATCGGGTTGCCGGCGACCCGATCAGGCGTCGCTGGTGGTGACGAGCACCTTTCCCACAGTCGAATCCTCCACCGCCTGGTGCGCCGCAGCCGCCTCGGCCAGCGGGTAGTAGTGCAGCGGCAGGCCGGCGTCCGCCCCGACCCGGATGCCACCCTGGCTGGCCGCCGCCGCCACGTCCTTCACGCCCTGCGCCTTGGCCGCCTTCGGCTCCGTGTAGACCAGGACGAACTGCCAGCGGGCGTTCGGCGCCATCATCGCCCGGATCGGGATGCTCACCTCGTCCCCACCGGTGTCGGCGTACATGCAGACCGCACCGCCGTGCCGCAGCACCTGCACGTCGACGGCGGCGTTGCGGGCCGGGGCGACCTCCACGATCGTGTGCACCCCGTCGGGGACGATCTTGTGGACCTCCTCGACCACGTCCTGTTCCCGGTAGTTGATCACAAAGGAGGCGCCGGCCGACGCCGCGAGCTGCGCCTTCTCCGCGCTGCTCACCGTGGCGATCACAGTGGCGTCGGCCCACCTGGCGAGCTGGATCGCGGCGTTGCCGACAGCACCCGCGCCCCCCTGCACCAGCACCGTGTGATCCGCCAACGCGCCGGCCCGCAGCGTGTCCGGCATGAACTCACCGGCGGTCAGGCAGCGGTGCGCGGTGAGGAACGGGATGCCCAGGGCCGCGCCCAGCTCGAACGGGGCATCGCCGAGGCGTACCACCTGCCGGACCGGCACCAGCGTGTACTCCGCTGTCGTGCCCCACTGCCGCTGCCAGGCCGACTCCCAGATCCAGACGCGCTCACCGATCAGGTCCGGGTCGACCCCCTCGCCGACAGCCTCCACCACCCCTGCGCCGTCCTGCCCGGGGATCTGCCACCCCCTCGGTGCAGAGCTGCGGCGCGACTTCCAGTCGGTCGGATTCACCCCCGCGACCGCCACCCGCACCAGGACCTCGCTCGCGCCCGGCTCGGGCACCGGCCGGTCGACCAGCTCCAACACCGAAGGGTCGCCGCTGCGCTCGTACACGATGGCCTTCATCCGGGGTCTCTACCCCGCCCGGCCGGGGTCAACCCAGCCCGTCCACCAGCTCCGGGGTCAGCTCACCGATCGCGCTCACCGTCACCACCGACAGCCCTGCCGCATCCGGGTCGAGAGGGTACGAGCCGTGCGGCACCGCCACCACCCGCATTCCCGCCGCCGCGGCGGAACGCACCCCGTTCGACGAGTCCTCCACCGCCACACACCGGGTCGGGTCGACGCCGAGGCGCTGCGCCACGCTCAGGTACACGTCCGGCGCGGGTTTGCCCCGCTCGGTCTGCTCGGTGGAGAGGGTCGTCACGAACGCGTCGGTCAGGCCGGTCGCCGCGAGCGCCGCCTCGATCAGCCGGGTCGGCGACGAACTGGCCAGCCCGAGCGGCCACCGCGCGGCCAGCCGGCGGACGACCTCGTCCGCGCCGTCGATGAGGGGTACGTGCTCCCGGTAGCGCCGGGTCATCTCCTCGACCACCTCGTCGGCGACCTGGCCGGCGGTGCGGTCGACGCCCAGCTCGCCGCTGAGGTAGTCGGCCCACTCGCCGGTGCTCATGCCCATCAGCCGGCGTTGCGTGTCGGGCTGCCACGTCCCGCCGTGCGCCGCCACGTACGCCCGGCGGACCTCCTCCCACACCGGCTCGGAATCCACGATCACGCCGTCCAGGTCGAAGACCACCGCATCCGTCACGGGCCCATCCTGCCCGACCGGTGGGCGTCCGGTCAGCCGGGCAGTGCGGGCAGGCCGAGCGGACTGTCGTCGGGGAGCAGGGTGTGGCCGGCGCGGGCGATCGGCTCCAGCAACTCCCGGAGCCGGCACGCGTCGGCGGAGCCCAGCGCCTCCCACGGGTGCGCGGCGGCCAGGTCCGTGGCGTCCTCGATGGCCTGGAACTCGGCCCGGGCGTGCTCGGTGGCCGCGCCGTCCCCGGTCAGCCAGCCCCGCTCGGTGAGCCGCTCGCGGGCGGCGTGCCACTGCTCCTCGGACCAGCCCCGGCCCAGCAGATATTGCGGCGGTGAGCCGTCCAGCGCGACCCGGACGGCCAGCGTCTCCACCGGGTCCAGGCCGGCGGCGACGAGCGCCGCCACGTGCCCGTCCCCCCGGTGCTCGCGCAGGGTGGTGGCGGCCTGCCAGAGCCGCGCCAACGGGTACTCGCCGGCCGGAAGGGCGGCGTTCGCCGCACCGAGCACCCGCCCGGCCGTCTGCGCCGCCGAGGCGGCCCGCTCCAGCAGGTCGGCCGCCTCCACCAGATGCGACTCGGGTAGCTCGTAGGTCAGCTCGGCGAGCGCCTGCACGGCACCGGTCAGACGGGCGCGCAGCGCCTCCTGCGGGGTGGCCAACCGCCACACCGCAGGCAACGCGCGGGTCACCATCGGCGGTGCGAAGTTGAAGAACGCGGCGATCACCGGCGCCGCCTCGGTCGCTCCCAGCGGTGCCGCCCGGCCGGCGAAGTAACCGCGCCAGTAGCCGCGCAACCCGACCGCCTCGTACGCGGCCCGGGCCCGGGGGTGCAGGTAGGTGACGGCGTGCACCGGCTCGAAGTACGCCCACATCGACCGGGCTGTCCGCCCAGGCTCGTCAAGCCCCGTCACATACACCTCCGCGTCCCGGTTCCGGATGCTCACCCCGGGAGGCGAACCGCCCGGGGTGACGCCGAACCTACTGCCGCTGGGTGACGGGCCGGAAGCCCCATGTGAACAACTCCACCGCAGCCCGGCGACAACCGGGATGATCCGGACGGGTCACTGGGCGGCGAGGACGTCCACCACGAAGCGCAGCGGCCCCTCGGGAGCGCCCTTCGCCGCGGCGTCCTTGCCGTACGCCAGCTCCGACGGGATGTCGAGCTGCACCCGGCTGCCCACCGTCACACCGACCAGACCCTGGTCCCAGCCGGGGATGACCCGGCCGACGCCGATCGGGAAGGTGGCCGGCTGCCCGGACTTCCAGGAGGAGTCGAACTCCTTGCCGTCCTTGTAGAACACCCCCACGTAGTTGGTGGTGATGTTCTGGCCCTTCTGCACGGCCGGACCCGTGCCCTTGATCACGGGGGTGACGGTGAGCTTCTTGAGGTCGCCGGTGCCCGGCGTCACTGTCGGCTTGCTGCCCAGCGCCGGGTCGGCGCCCTCAGGCAGCTGCGGGGCGGGCGGCGCGCCGGCCTCGTCGGGGGCCGGCGCGGTGGCGGACGGGCTCGCGTCGGCCTGGGTCTTGGGCTTGTCGTCGCCCCCGCCGATCGTCACGAAGACGCCGATCAGCACACCGACCACGGCGACGGCAGCGAGGCCGCTGAGCCACGCGTTGCGCTTGCGCCTCGCGTCGGCGGCCTTCTTCGCCGCCAACTGGGCGGCCAGGCGGCGCCCCGACTTGGTTGCCGGGCTCTGGTCCGGGCCCGTCTGCTGCGTCCGCTCGCTCACGTCGTCGACTCCCTGCTGCGAAGTGTGGCCGGCACCCGGTGCCGGGGGGAAAGCCGACGCACACGGTACCCGCACCGCGGCCTACCGTGCCCGCCGCGGACACCTCGGATCGCCCAGCGCGACAGATCCGGGGCTTTCCCGGGCGGTTATCGCGGGACGACCATGAAGTCGGTCACGAACGAGGTGACCCGACCGTCGGCGGCACGGCCGATCCACGTGCCGTAGCAGCCGTCCCCCCAACCAGTGGACACGGTGACGACGTTGGCGCCGCTGGCCTCGTCCAACACGGCGGTGATCAGCCCCGGGACCGGGGACGAGGGCATCTCCGCCGGGATGAGGACCTCCTCGACCCGGTCCTCGTCCCAGCCCTCCAGGACGGCGAGCGCGGTCGGGTCGGCGAGGGTGCCGGTGCCGGCGTCCACGCCGTACCCGAAGTAGTCGTCAGCGCCGAGTGTCGCGACGTCCTGGTCACCCGCGACTGCCGGTTCCCAGCGGACCGTCGGCTCGGTGGAGACGACCAGCTCCAGGGCGGCGACCCGGCGATCCACCTCGGCGTCCTCCCGGAGCACCACCGCCACCCAGGCGCGGGCGGGGTGCCGCCCCGGCGGCACCGTCACAGTGAACGGCTCGCCCTCCGGGCAGACCAGTGGGTCACACCCGACCACGCGGCCGGTCGGCAACACGATGTCGCCCACCGGGTGGACCTCGATGAGGTAGCCGCCGTGCTGGTCGGTGAAGCGGGCGCCGGGCGTGAGCAACCGGTCCAGATCAGGGGTGTACGGCATGGGGGCTCCTCCGGTCGCCAACGGCCGGCGGAGCGTACCCGGCGGGGCGGACACCGCCGCCGCTGCCGTACGTCAGGCGCTCTTGCGGGGTGCGGTCTTGCGGGCGGTGGTCGTCTTCTTCGCCGGCTCCGCTTTCTTCGCGGGGGTCTTCGTCGCGGCCGTTTTCTTCGCCGGCTCGGTCGCCTTCTTCTCGGCGGTCTTCTTCGCCGCGGTCTTTTTCGCGGGGGCCTTGGCCGCCTTCTTCTCGGCTGCCTTCTGCGCGGACCGGGCCGACGAGATGGGTGTCGGCTCGCCGCCACCGCCACCACGGGTGGGCTGCTCGCCGCGAGCCGCCTTGGCGCGCTCCACCGACGCCTTCAACGCGGCCATCAGGTCCACCGCCGCCGCCGGGGCCTCCTCGGCCTCCTCCGGCTGGACGACCTCCCGACCCTCCACCTTGGCGTCGATGACCTCCTGCAACGCGGCCCGGTAGTCGTCGGTGAACACGTCCGGTTCGAACTCACCGGTCATCGAGTCGATGAGTGAGCTGGCCATCGCCAGCTCCGGCGGGCGCACCTTCAGGTCCTCGTCGAGGAAACCGAAGTCCGGGGTACGGATCTCGTCCGGCCAGAGCATGGTGTTGAGCAGCAGCACACCCTCGCGGACCCGCAGCGTGGCCAACTGCTCCCGCTGGCGCAGCGCCACCTTGACGATCGCCACCCGCTCCGAGTCGATGAGCGCGTCGCGCAGCAGCACGTACGGCTTGGTCGCCGCGCCCTCCGGTTCGAGGAAGTACGCCTTGTTGTAGAGGATCGGGTCGACCTGGTCGGCCGGCACGAACTCCAGCACGTCGATGGCGCGGGAACTGGTCAGCGGCAGGTCGGCGAAATCTTCGTCGGTGAGGATCACCATCTCGCCACCGCCGATGTCGTAGCCCTTGGCGATGTCGTCGTAGGTGACCTCCTCGCCGCAGACCGAGCAGGTGCGCTTGTAGCGGATTCGCCCGCCGTCCTCGCGGTGCACCTGGTGGAACCGAATGTCCTTCTCCTCGGTGGCCGAGTAGAGCTTCACCCCGATCGAGACGAGCCCGAACGACACGGCTCCCTTCCAGATGGCACGCATCCTGCGCTCCCTTCCCCGGTATCGACCATGCTCGCATCCGAAAGAACCTGACGCGAGGTGTTCGGCCTGCTACTACAGTCGGGTCGTGTCCGGCGCGCCGCTCAAGCCGATGCTCGCGATGACCGGGCCGCTCCCGGAGGGTGACGGCTGGGCCTACGAGTTCAAGTGGGACGGCGTCCGCGCTCTGGCCGACATCTCAGGTGGCGATCAGCACCTGTATGCCCGCTCCGGCGTGCAGATCACCGCCGCGTACCCGGAGTTGGCCACACTGCCCGAGCAGGTCGACGACGCGCTGCTCGACGGTGAGGTGGTGCTGCTCGGCCAGGGCGGGCAGCAGTCGTTCACCGCGCTGGCCGAGCGGATGCACGTCCGGGACCGGAACAAGGCGGCCCGGTTGGCAGCCGTCATGCCGGTGACGTACATGATCTTCGACCTGCTCAGGCTCAACGGCAACGACCTGACCGGTTGGCCGTACGAGCGTCGCCGGGAGGCGCTCGAGGCGCTCGCGCTCGGCAGCCCCCGGTGGGCGGTGCCGCCGATGTTCGCCGACGGGCCGGCCACCTACGAGGCGGCGGGGGAGCACGGCCTGGAGGGCGTGATGGCCAAGCGGGTCGGTGCCGTCTACCGCCCGGGGGTGCGCTCGCCGGACTGGGTGAAGGTCAAGCTGGAGGTGACCGGTGACTTCGTCGTCGGCGGTTGGCGGCCGGGCGCGCGCCGGATCGGTGGGCTGCTGGTCGGGGTGCCCGGCCCGGACGGCCGGCTGATCTACCGGGGTCGGGTCGGCGGCGGGATCGGCGCGGCCATCGAGCGGCAACTCCTCACCGAGCTGGAGCCACTGCGCTCCGGCGTGTCACCGTTCGCGCCGGGGGTGCCCCGCGAGGATGCGCGGGGTGCCATCTGGGTAACACAGCAGGTGGTGGTGGAGGTGAAGTACGGCCAGCGCACCCCCGACGGCCGGCTGCGCTTCCCCCGGGTGCTGCGGTTGCGCCCGGACAAGCCTCCGGAGGAGGTCGACGATGCCGGCTGAGCGGCTACGGGTGGAAGTCGAGGGCCGCGCGCTGGAGCTGTCCAACCTGGACAAGGTGCTCTATCCGGCGGCCGGTTTCACCAAGGGCGAGGTGATCGACTACTACACCCGGATCTCCCCGGTGCTGCTGCCACACCTGCGGGACCGGCCGGTCACCCGGATCCGCTACCCCAACGGGGTGGACGACAAGTCGTTCTTCGAGAAGAACACGCCGCCAGCGACCCCGGACTGGGTACGCGTGGAGAACCTGCCCGCACCCGGGTCGACGAAGGGCCGGGAGACCATCGACTACGTGGTGGCCGACGACCTGCCCACACTCGTCTGGCTGGCCAACCTGGCCGCGTTGGAGCTGCACACACCGCAGTGGAAGGTCGGCGAACACCCGGACATGATGGTGGTCGATCTGGACCCGGGACCTCCCGCCGGTCTCGCCGAGTGTTGCCCGGTGGCGGTGCTGATGCGTGACCGCCTCGCCGACGACGGCATCGAGTCGTACCCGAAGACCTCCGGCAAGAAGGGCATGCAGCTCTGCTGCCCGATCGCCGGCACCCAGTCGTCCGACAGCGTCTCCGACTACGCCCGACGGGTCGCGCAGGAACTGGAGAAGGCCCACCCGAAGCTGATCGTGTCGAAGATGGCGAAGAACCTCCGCCCGGGCAAGGTCTTCATCGACTGGAGCCAGAACAACGCGGCGAAGACCACAGTCGCCCCGTACTCGCTGCGGGCCGAGTCGGTGCCGTCGGTGTCGACGCCGCTGACCTGGGACGAGGTCGAGGCCGGCGCCCGCGGCCGGAGACCGGCCGTCCGCCAGTTCACCGCCGCCGAGGTGCTGGCAAGGGTCGAGGAGTACGGCGACCTGCTCGCGTCCCTGCTGGCCGGTGGCCCGGAGTTGCCCCGCTGACTGCCGGGCGGACGATGGTCGACCGAGTGACCGGCCGACGCCCACCGCGAGGGTGGACGCCGGCCGAAGGGGTCGGGCTGTGGGTCAGTTGCGGCCGAAGACCTTGCGGCTGGAGCCGAGGCGCAGGAGCACCGTCTCGCCGGTGGCGTCCTTGACCCCGTCGTTGTCGGTGATCGCGTACACCTCGCCGTTGCCGGCCACTGTCAGGCCCTCCAGTTTCTCCTGCGTCCAGCCGTTGGTGGCGCGCAGTGCGGGCAGCACGTCGACGGCGAGCGTCTTCGGCAGCACGGTGAGCGGGCCGGTCGCCGCCGCACCGGGCAGCGGCACCGTGTAGATCCGCTTGACAGTGGCGGCGGGGCCGTTCAGCTTGTCCCGTTCGATGACCGCGAGCCGGTCGCCGACCACAGTGATCTCGGAGAGGCCCATCCAGTCACCGGGCACCGTGGTGGCCTCCAACTGGTAGCCGAACCAACTCCAGCTGCCGGCGGCGACGTCGTACCGGCCGAGCCGGACGATGCCAGCCGGGTCGGTGCTCAGCTCCCGCTGCACAGCCACCCAGACGATCTCCCGGCCCTGCCGGTCGGTGGTCGCGCTGACGCCCTCCAGGCCCTGCTTGCCGAGACCGGCGGCGACCTCGGCGGGCAGCGCGACGGTCTGCCGGGTCACCCCGGCCGCGTCGAGCCGGACCAGCTTGTTCTCCGCGCCCTTGGCGCCCTCCACGGCGAGCCAGAAGCCACCCTGGGGGCGGGCGTAGATGCCCTCGGCGTCGTACCCGACCGGAGCACCTGCCGCGTCCCGCACCGGCAGCGCGTCGGTGATCACGGCCGGCGTCCGCTTCGCGTCGATGGTGAGGATGCGGGTCTGGCTGTACGCCGCGTCGGTGACGCTGTAGAGCTGGTCCCGCTTGCCCGGTGCCGCGCTCAACGCGCCGAGCGCACCCCACCCGATCGGGGTGCCCGACCGGTCCGAGGCGGAGACGATGCTCGGGAACGCCGGGGTGGCCTTGCCGAGCTGGAACAGCGACACCGAGGCCCGGACGTTCACCGAGGCGTCGTCCGTCTCGCTGGAGACCGCGAGCAACCCGCGCGACGGGATGGGCAGCAGCCCTTCCGGCCCGTTCGTGGTCGGCAGGACCTGCCGGAACACCGGCCGGGTGGGGTCACGCAGGTCGTAGACGGCGACGAAGTTGCTCCGCTCCGAACCGACGAACGCGTACCGGACCCCGTCGTACTCGGCGACGGCCACGCCCTCCGGCTCGGTGCCCTTTTTGCCGGCCCGGTCCTCGTTGTGCAGCCCGTAGGTGACGGCGAGCCGCTCGAAGGTGTTGCCGGCGTCCCAGGCCACCCGGCCGCTGCGGCTGTCGAAGATCGACCAGCCGCGGGTGCCGCCGTGCCAGTCGCCCTCGTTGGCAGTGGCGAGATAGCGGTCGTCGACCCAGGCCACCGCGTCCGGCTCGCGCGGCACGTCGGTGATGCTGCCGGTCAGGTCGATGACGCCGTCCTTCACGGTGTCGATCCCGCTGATCGTGGCGGTGCCGGCGCTGAACACCCTGGTGAGCCGGCCGGTGGGCAGGTCGATCAGGGCGACGCCGTTGTTCTCCTGAAGCGTCACTGCCAACTGGTTGCGGCTGTTGATCGAGACGTACTCCGGCTCGGGGTCGGTTGGTGCGGCGAGACCGGCCTGCGCGAGTGCGGGCAGCGCACTGCCGTCGGCCCCGGTCAGCGCGACCGGCCGCAGCCGCCAACCAGCCGGTGACTTCCCGGTCAGGTCGACGATCTGCACGAAACCGGCGGGCGCCTGGGGCAGGTCGCCCTCCTCGCCGCCGGGCGGGGTGGCCTCCTCGTCGCGCTCGTTCTCGATCGCGATCGCGGCGTACCGCTTGTCAGTGCTGATCGCGATCGAGTCGGGCTGACCGCCGAGGTCGAAGCTGGCCACCCGCTCACGGCTGGCCAGCTCGATCACGTCGAGTCGACCCGACGGCGCGGTGAAGCTGCTGCTGGTGTTCACCACCACCAGCACGTACCTGCCGACCACGGCGACCGAGGTGGGCTCGTCCTCGGCGTCGCCGAGTTGGGCCAGCGAGAGCGTGCCGAGGCCGCGCGGCCGGTCGGCACGGGAGATGTCCAGGAAACCGATGCGCCGGGCCAGCGCATCGGTGTGGATGAGGGTGCGGCCGTCCTCGCTGACCGCCGAGATCTCGGCGACAGTCGGCGTCGCCGGGTCCTCCCCGGCCGGACGGTTCTGGAACACCGGGTACGTGGCGACCCGGTCGAAGGCGAGCGGCGGGTGGTGGTGTCCGCCGGCCGACGCGGGGGTGGCCCCGGTCAGGCTGGCGGCGGCGACACCGGCTGCGGTGAGCGCGGTGAATGCTCTTCTGAGAGTCAAGGACTTCCTCCGTCATGTCGTACCCGCACGGAGGCTGACAGTTGCGGGGGAGCGTCAGCTTGCGCCGACATGAACAGTCGGCGAAGCACTACGCAGCCGCCACCAGGCACCGCAGACCAGGGCCACTGTGACGACGGTGACCGCGACGTCGCCGGCGAGGGCCAGCGCCGGGGAGGCCGGGGAGTACGGCGGCACCAGGTATGCGAACGCGGCGGCCACGACCAGGCCCGCGGTGCCGGCAACAAGCGCGTGCCGCTGCCCCCAGCCGTCGTTGCTCGACAAGTGGGCGATCAGCCCTCCGGCGACAGCCGCGAGGGTCAGCGCGATCGTCACTCCCGGCCAGCCGGGCATCAGGTCGGAGCCCAGGCGGACGAGGACGACCGGCAGGCCGACCCAGAGCGGGTGCGGCGCCCGGCGGGTCCGGCGCGGGTGGGGGCGACGCCAGCGAGGGAGCAGGGCCGTCGCGACGAGGGCAAGGACCAGCACCGTTGCGAAGGTCAGTTGCAGTGGGCTGGCCAGGTAGCCCTTGTCCGTGAAGATGTCGGAGAAGATGAACAGACTGCCGAGCAGGTAGATCAGGCCGACGACGAGAAGGCCTGGTCGGCCCAGCCACGGCCGGAGCCGACGGTCAGCACCGAGGAACGACTCGATCAGCACGATCGGCGCGCAGATCGTCAGCACGATGTGGTTGCCCACATAGTCGAAGGCCTGCCGGAGGCTGAACTTCAGCCCCGGCACCAGCGTCGCCTCAGCGGCGGCCCGGGTGTCGGCGTACTGGGTGTCGTCGAGGTAGTCGGGGTTGAACAGCGACTGGTCGACGAGCCCGGCCTGGAGTACGCCGAACGCGGCGGCGAGCAGCACGATGGACGGCCAGCCCGCGCCGAGGTGCCGGGCGGTCTCCCGGATGAGGATCGCCGCGCCGCCGTACATCGGGCCCAGGAAGATCAGCACCGGGAGGAAGTCGTCGATGGCGAAGCCACCCCACGAGCACTCGGCCGCCCATGGCGCGAGCAGCAGCAACCCCACCACTGGCAGGAGCCGCCGACGCAGTGGCAGACGATCAGTGGCGACGGGGTCGGGTCCGGTCGGCATGGGCGCTCCTCGAAGGCGTCTCGGGGGTCACCTCCCACCGTGCGGGGGCCACCCGGTCACCCGATACGGCCGACCGACGACGACAGGTGCGACCAAAGTCGTTGAGTACTGTGGTGCCGACGTCGACCCGGGGAGCGTGGAGATGCAGCCAACCGTGACGGCCGACCAGACGGCCCGGCCGGTCGAGGCCGACTTTCCGCTGCTCAGCTACCGCGACGAGGCAACCGGCGAGCGCGTCGACCTGACCGCCCAGCAGGTCGGCCGCTGGGCGGCCCGCAGCGCGAGCCTGCTGCGGGACGGTTGCGGGCTCGGCCCCGGCAGCCGCGTAGCGGTCCTGCTGCCGCCGCACTGGCGTACCGCAGCGGTGTTGTTGGGCGCCTGGGCCTCCGGCCTGGCGGTGTCGTTCCGGCCGCGCGCGACAGCGGGCCTGGCGGTGCTCGAACCGGGCGGCGACCGGCCGTTCGACGCGGTCCTCGTGACGCCGGAGCGGCAGGACGACTGGCTGGAGGACGTGCCGGACGCGACACACCGCTACCTTGTCGGCACCGGGCCGGGGCAGTTGGCCGACGTGCCGTTGGGCTGGTTGGACTGGTCAGTCGAGGTGCTTCGCCACGGCGAGGCGACGCCCGACCACACCGCCATCCACCCGTCGGACCCGGCCACCGCGGACGGCACCACCTACGGCCAGTGGGGCGCGATCGCCCAGGAGTACGCCAAGGTTCTGGACCTGCGCGCCGGTGACCGGCTGCTCGTCGACGCCGCCGAGCACGAGGAGCCACTGAAGTGGTTGCTCGCGCCGCTCTCGGCCGGTGCGTCAGTGGTGATCAGCGCCAACCTCGACCCGGCCCGGCGGGACGCTGTCGTCGCCGCGGAACAGGTGACCCGGGTCCTCTGACCTGCCTACGTGTCCGATCTTGCCTGTTCAATCTGTAGGACGATGGCATGGGCGCCGTGCGCCTGGGCGATGGCGTGCGCCTCGTCGAGGGTCGCGAGCGCGTCCGCGTGGCGGTCCTGGGCGGAAGCGACGTAGGCCAGCCCGACCATGTTGGCGGCCACGCCCGACAACGCGCCCACCTCTCGGCGCAGCCGCGTGGACTCCTCCAGCCGCTCGCGCGCCTCCTCCAGCCGACCCGCCATGTGCGCTGAGATGCCCAGGTGACGCAGTGCCTCGGCCTGGGTCGACCGGTCGCCGACCTGCGCCGCCAGGTCGCGGGACCGCTCCAGGTACGGGACCGCGGTCGCGTCGTCGCGCCGGACGATCTGGTGCAGGCAGCCGATCCAGAACAGCGCCTCGGCCTGTCCGCGGGTGTCGGCGAGCGTCTGGTACAGCTCACTCGCACGCTCGAACAGCGGCAGTTCAGCCGGGTTCTCGGCGGGTGCGGTGCCGCTGCGGGCGCGTTCGTCGAGAAACCGGGCATGCAGTATCCGCCCACGGGCCAGCGCGGCGTCGGCCTCTACCGCGTCCAGATCCCGTTCGGCGTCGGTCAGTACGCCGGCATCGCCGCCGTACACAGCCTGTTCGTAGAGCGTCCTGGCCCGTTCGATGCGATCTTCGGCGTTCATCGCCGCCCCCGTCCTGGCCTCGCAACTGTGTGCCGGGTCAGCAGCTTAGTGCTCCGCAACCGCGCGGAGCAGCCCCATCGACGCTGCCCGATCCGGTTCCGATACATCGCTATCTGCCCTGCTCAGAGGGGCTTTTGGTCGATGCCGTCGACGTGCTCTGATACCGGAGCGACGGCATGGGTCGGAGGTTTGCGTCACCGGAGTGCTGATCGGTGACGCAAACCTCTTGGTCATCCTCGGGAGGGCGCGTAACGCCGGCGGTTGAGCGGGGGCGTGCCCGGGACCGCTGCTGGTCCCGGGCCGGTGCGCGTCTCGTCACCCGTCTGGTGGAGCCCACACGTTCCGCCGTCTCTCACGTTCTCCTGCCTCCTAGGCTGCGCCGAAGGCCGATACGGGTGGCGGAGGGCGATTGTGGTGTCAAGGCGTACACGTCGGATGGTGGTGTCGGCCGTTGCCGGCGGTCTGTTCGCCCTCGGCGTGGTCGCGCCCGGCCCGGCGGCGGCGCCGCAGCCCCGCGCGGCCCAGGCCGACGGGCCCACCGTTCCCGACCTGCGCGAGCCGCGCCCACCGCTGCTGCCCGCCGACTTCCAGGGCACCGGCCGGTACGTCGTGCGGGACCTCGGCATCGACGTACCGTTCTCGTGGCAGGGTCGGGACGGCAACAGCCAGATGACAGCCGGCGGGCCGGACCACCCGATCTGGTTCACGAACCTGATCTACGAGAACACGCTCTACACACTCACCTACAAGTGGCCGAACATCCCGCTGTTTCCGCCCCGCGCGTGCAGCAGGGTGCCGGGGTTCTTCAACCGGCAGATCTTCAACGACAAACTGAAGACCGCGCGGTACGTGGGGCCGGAGGTCCTGCAAGGTGGGAAGGATCGGCACGTCGACCACTGGCGGGTCGGGGTGGTCGGCGGTTCCACGGTGCCGGGCGAGTTCTTCCGGTTCCCGCTCGCGCTCGGCGACATCTACGTCGACCAGGGCGACCCGAGCCGGTGGTGGCAGGTGTTGCAGTTCGGCCTGCAGAACCTCTTCGACCCGGAGCTGGACGAGTGGTTCACGATGGACAGCTTCGACCACCGTCCCGGCCAGGTCACCCTCCCCGACCGCTGCCCACCCCCCACGTCGTGACCCATCCACTGAGTTGATCAAGAGGTTTGCGTCACCGATCGGCATGTCGGTGACGCAAACCCGGAGTTCTTAAGGAGTTGGGTTTTAGGGTATACGCACCCGGGGAAAAACCAAAAACCAAAAAAAAAAATAAATTAACA
>NZ_JBEXYP010000013.1:0-57214 GCF_040630995.1 Micromonospora sp. NPDC005710
GGGCGGGGGCGGGGGCGGGGGCGGGGGCGGGTGGGCAGGCAGGCAGGCAGGCAGTAAAGGCTGGGTGGGGCGGTGGCTAGGGGCCCAGGAGTGGGATCAAGGTTCGGATGATGTGGGTAGGCCGCCGGTACAGGTCCTCGTCCGTGAAGTGGCGCATCTGCCAGCCGTTGGCGGCGAGCCAGTTCGTTCGGGCGCGGTCGCGACGGAGGCGGACACGGTCCAGGTGAGACAGTCCGTCGTACTCCACACCGACGCGGTGTCGCCGGTACCCAAGATCCAGGCGATAGAGGGGTATCCCATTGCTGTCCGGGACCCAGATCTGCGGCTCGGGCGTCGGCAGGCCGCCATCCATCAGCACCAGGCGTAGCTGACTCTCCTGCCGACACTCTGCACGAGGATCGGCGCGTGGTACGAGATCACGTGCCTGGCAGACTCCACGCAAACGATCGTGCCGAACGACTTCGACCCTCAGTTCCTCGGACCGACAGGCCCCTACGCGAAGGCAAAGGTCCAACAGCGGCAGCGCATCCATCCGGCGCAACGACCGGGCCAGGTCCACCGCGCACCTGGCGGCGGGTGCACAGGGCACTCCGGCCAGCAGCACCGGATCACGCACCGGCAGCACCGCCTCGTGGGTAACCACGCCGCGAATACGGGGGACGCTCTCCCCCGCCGGCACGATTACGTGCACGTCGGGGCTACGCGCGTCGCCGAAGCCGTGCAGTTGCGCGCCCGTGTGGAAGCCGACGACGGCGCCTGCGGGCAGCCGCCGGAATATTGCCGGCAGGCTTCGGATCTGGTCGGCTGACGGCGCGTAGACGCTCCGTGACAGTCGGTGTAGGCGGGACATGTCGGTCAACCTGCGCACTTGTTCCCGGCTGAGGCCGGCTGCGAGTAACTCCTTGTATCGATACAGAGGTTCTGCCATGCCGCAGAAATCTGCAGCACCAGGCCACCAATCCTCGACCCCAATGATGCGTCCTGTGGATAACTACCCCTCCTGTGCACAACCCCCAGCAGCCTGCCCAACCGTGCTACGCACCGAGTCGAGCCACCCGGGTCGATCATGGAGTTGTGGTGGTGCACGAATGCCGCAATTTGGCACATCACGCCCACCACAACTCCATGATCCACGCGGTCAGCGGGCGGGGCGGGGGCGGGGATTGTCCACTGGTGACGACGGAACTGTCGCGATGCCGTCAGTCACCGGGGCGTGGTCACCGCTCTTCCAGGCCCCAGGGCGAGCCGTAGCTGGTGAGCAGGTCGAGGAACGGCATCGGGGGCAGCGCCTCCGGCCCGAGCACCCCGACACCGGCCCAGGCGCCGCTGGCGAGCAACTCCAACGCGACGACGGGGTTGACGGCGGTCTGCCAGACGACGGCCTGGTGCCCGTACTCCCGCATCGACCATTCGTTGTCGACTACGTGGTACAGGTAGACCTCCCGGGGTTGCCCGTCCGGGCCGAGGCCGCGTACCCAGGTGCCGGCGCAGGTCTTGCCACGCATCCGGGTGCCGAGCGTGGCCGGGTCGGGCAGGCTCGCGGCCACCACGTCACGGGGGGAGACGTCGACGCCACGGACCCGCACCGGTGTGACAGCGTCCAGGCCGAGTTTGTGGAGGGTCTTGAGCACCTCGATGAACTCGTTGCCGAGGCCGTACTTGAAGGTGACCCGCCGGGCCTCGACCCAGCGCGGGATGAGCAGCACCTCCTCGTGCTCGACGTTGACGCACTCGACCGGCCCGATTCCCTCCGGGAAGTGGAAGACCTCCGGTTCGGAGAATGGTTCGGTGGTGAACCAGCCCCGGTCCCGCTCCCAGACGACGGGCCGGTTGAGGCATTCCTCGATCGTGGTCCAGATGGAGAACGAGGGCGCGAAGTCGTACCCGTCGACGGTGAGGTTCGCCCCGTCCCGGACGCCGATCTCGTCGATCTCGGTGAAGAGTTCGTCGGCGGCGTACCGGGCGAACACGTCGGACAGGCCGGGCTCGACGCCGATGCCGCACAGTGCCAGTCGACCGGCCGCCGACCAGGTGTCGGCCAGCGCGAACTGTTCGTCGCCGAGTTTCACACCGGTCTCCGCGCGGGACAGTGACATGGCCATGTCCAGGTAGTCCGCGCCGGCGGCGAACGCGCCGTTGAAGATGGGCATGACGAACCGCGGGTCGACGGCGTTGAGCACGTGCGTGATGCGGTGCTCCCGGCACAGCGCGGTGACCTCCTCGGCGGAGGAGGCGTCGACCTGGGCGGCGACGAACCGGTCACCGTGTCCGGCCACCGCCCGTTGGGCGCGGACGGGGTCGTGGTCGGCGACGACGACGGTCTCGAAGAAGGTCCGTCGGGCGGCGATGGCTACGGCGGCGGAGCCGACGCCACCGGCGCCGACGAGGAGGACACGCATCAGGAATCAAACCCCAAACCGAAACGATCGAGAGTACGGAGCCAGAGGTCGCGCCGACCCTCGCGCGCGTCGGCGCGGGCCAGTGACCAGCGGGTGAGGTTGATGCCGACCGCGCGGACGGGTTCCGGCGGGAACGGCAGTGGCTTGCGGCGAACCAGGTCGAGCCGGGTCAGCGGGGTGTTCCCGCCGTCGAGCAGGTCGAGCAGCACCCGGGCCGCGAAGCGGGTGGCCCCGACGCCGAGGCCCGTGTAGCCGGCCGCATACGCCAGCCGACCGCCGTAGGCGGTGCCGAAGAACGGGCAGAACCGGGTGCAGGTGTCGATGACCCCGCCCCACCGGTGGCTGAAGCGCACGTCGGCGAGCTGCGGGAACGTGGTGAAGAAGTGGCGGGCGAGGGTGGTGAAGGTGGCCGGTCGTTGTTCGAGTTCGGGCGCGACCCGGTTGCCGTAGTGGTAGACGGCGTCGTAGCCGCCGAAGAGGATCCGCCCGTCGGCGGTGATCCGGTAGTAGTGGAACTGGTTGGCGGTGTCGGCCAGCCCCTGTCGGTTGCGCCAGCCGATGGCGTCGCGCTGGGTCGGGGTGAGCGGTTCGGTCATCAGCACGTGGTCGTAGACCGGCACCACGTACGCCCGCAGCCGTCGCAGCAGCGGCGGGAACGCGTTGGTGGCCAGCACGACCCGGCGCGCCCGGACCGAGCCGGGCAGAGTGGCGGCGGGCCGGGCGGCGGGGTCGGTGCCCACTGTGCTGGCGTGCAGGGCCGCGCCGTCGGCGCGCAGGCCGGTGACCCTGGTGTGTTCGTGCACGCGTACGCCGAGGTCGAGGCAGGCGCGGCGCAGACCCCAGGCCAGCTTCGCCGGGTCCACCATGGCCACCCGGTCGGCGTCGAACATGCCACCCAGGTACGTCGGGGAGTGCACTTCGGCGCGCACCTCGTCGCGGTCGAGCAGCCGTACCCGGTGGCCGTACCGGCGGGCCAGGTCCGCGTCGGCGGCCAGCGCGTCGAGTTGGTACGGCTCGACGGCGACGGCCAGTTCGCCGGTGCGCTCGAAGTCGCAGTCGATGTCGAATTTTGCGACGGTGGCGGCGATGGCGTCCAGGTTGTCCCGGCCCAGGCGTTCCAGCTCGCCGACCTCGTCGGGAAACCTGTCGACGCCGTTGGCGAGGCCGTGGGTCAGCGACGCGGCGCAGAACCCGCCGTTGCGCCCGGACGCGGCCCACCCGCAGGTTCCGGCGTCGACGAGCAGCACGTCCCGGTCCGGGTCGGCCTGTTTCGCCAGCAACGCGGCCCACAGCCCGCTGTAACCGCCGCCGATCACCAGCAGGTCGGCGGACTGCCGTCCACCGAGTGGCGGCAGTGGATCGGGGCGGTCCGGGCGATCGAGCCAGTACGGCACTGGTGCCGCGTCGGCCAACGCCCGGCCGGTGTCCGGGAGCGTCACGAGGGCGTCTCCGTCGGACGATCCGCAGGTGAGGACGTCATGACGGCCGACGTACGGGACGTGCCGGCCCGGCCAGCAGGTTGGCGCGGCGGGCCCGTCGACCGCGCAGCGAGCTGAGCCCCACGAGCAGCAGCGCGATGGCGAACATCGCGGTGCCGATCACGTTCACCTGCGGGGGGATGCCACGCTGGGCAGCGCCCCAGACGTACATCGGGAACGTGACGGTGGTGCCGGCGTTGAAGTTCGTGATGATGAAATCGTCGAAGCTCAGCGAGAAGGCGAGCAACGCGGCGGCCACGATGCCGGGCAGCACCAGCGGCAGGGTGATCCTCCGGAAGGTCTGCCACTCGTTGGCGTAGAGGTCCATGGCGGCCTCCTCCAGCCGCCGGTCCATCCCGGCGAGCCGTGCCTTCACGGTGACCACCACGAACGACACGCAGAACATCACGTGCGCGATCACGATGGTCCAGAAACCCTGCGGTACGCCCGCCGACACGAACAGGGCCAGCAACGACGTACCCATCACCAGTTCCGGCGTGGCCATCGGCAGGAAGATCAGCACGTTGATCCCGGACCGGCCCCGGAAACGGTGCCGGACCAGCGCGAACGCCATCAGGGTGCCGAGCACCGTGGCGACAACCGTGGCGATGAAGCCGATCTGCACACTGCGGACCACCGCGTCGCACATGTCCGAGGTGGCACACGGCTGCCGCCAGTTGTCCAACGTGAACTCGTTGAAGTCGTACGACAATCGGCTTGACGGCCGGTTGAACGACAGCGCGGCCACCACCAGGATCGGCAGCGCCAGGTAGCCGAGCACCAGCAACGCCACGATCATCACCCAGCGGTCCGCCCACCAGCACGAGAGTCTCATTTAGAGCACCTCCTCCGTGCCGGCTCGGCGGAGGTAACCGAAGACCACAGCGAGGATCGCCGCCATCAACAGGAACGACAGCGCGGCGCCCTGCGGGTAGTCCAGTCGGACCAGGAACGCCGAGTCGATGACGTTGCCGATCATGTATTCGTTCGGGGTGCCGAGCAGTTCCGCGTTGATGTAGTCGCCGCTGGCCGGGATGAAGAACAGCAGCGTGCCGGCGACCAGACCGGGCATGGACAGCGGCAGCGTGACCCGGCGGAACGCCTGCACCGGGCTCGCGTACAGGTCGGTGGCCGCCTCCAGCAACCTGTGGTCCAGCCGCTCCAGGCTCGCGTACAGCGGCAGCACCAGAAACGGCAGGAAGTTGTACGTCAGGCCGAGGACCACGGCGAACGGGGTGGCCAGCAGCCGACCGTCCGGGGCGAGCAGGTGCACGTCGCGCAGCAGGCCGACGAGCGCGCCGTTGTCCGACAGGATCGTCTTCCAGGCCAGCGTCCGGACCAGGAAGCTGGTGAACATCGGCGCGACGACACACACCAGCAGCAGGTTCTTCCACCGGCCGGCCTTCTGCGCTATCGCGTACGCCAGCGGGTAGCCCAGCAGCAGCGCCAGCACCAGGGCCAGCCCGGCGTAGCCGAACGAGCGCAGGAACTGCGGCCAGTACGCCTGCACCACGTCCGGGTAGTTGCCGACCGCCCAGGTCATCGCGTACCCGGTGGAGAGCGAGCCGCTGGGGTCGTACAGGCTGGCCGCCGCCAACTGCACGAGCGGCACACCGAAGAAGATGAGCAGCCAGGCCGCGCCCGGCAACAAGAGGAGGTACGGCAGGAGTCGGCGTCGCCCGGACCGGGCTGCCGGTGGTGCGGGTGGCGGGTGCCCCGCTCCGGTGGGAGCCAGGAGGGTCACGACGACGCACCCACCGGCTCGTCGAGCACCGGCGACGTCCGGTCGCTGTCGCCGTCGGCGCGGGGTAGCAGGAACGCGTGCCGCGGATCCCAGTACGCCACCGCCTCACTGCCGACCGCCACCGGCGTCGACGTTCCGCTGTTGGCGGCGAACACCGACAGCTCGGTGCCCCAGCCGGTGCGCAGCAGGTACTGGGTGCTGACTCCCACGTAGGAGGCGTCGGTGACCACCCCGGTGACGTGCTGATGCCCAGCGGGCACCTGGTCGGCGGAGTCGACCAGAATCAGCTTCTCGGGGCGTACCCCCAGGTGGACCGGACCGTTCTCGGCGCGCGAGCGGCCGACGGGCACCGAGAGGCGCGTGCCGTGTGCCGTGACGGTGACGTCGCCGCCGCTGACGCCGGTGGCGTCCCCGGCGAGCAGGTTGGACTGGCCGAGGAAGTTCGCCACGAAGGCGGTGGCGGGGAACTCGTACAGGTCGGCCGGGGCACCCAACTGCTCGATCCGACCGGCGTTCATCACCGCGACGGTGTCGGCCATGGTCATGGCCTCTTCCTGGTCGTGGGTGACGTGGACGAAGGTGATGCCCACCTCCGTCTGGATGCGCTTCAACTCGATCTGCATCTGCCGGCGCAGCTTGAGGTCGAGGGCACCCAACGGTTCGTCGAGCAGCAGCACCTGCGGCCGGTTGATCAGGGCGCGGGCCAGCGCGACCCGCTGCTGCTGACCGCCGGAGAGCTGGGCGGGGCGGCGGTTGCCGTACCCGTCGAGCTGCACCAGTGACAGCATCCGGGTGACCTCGTCGTCGACCGAGCGGATGCCACGGCGACGCAGCCCGAAGGCGACGTTCTCGAAGATGCTGAGGTGCGGGAAGAGGGCGTAGCTCTGGAAGACGGTGTTGACCGGCCGTTTGTACGGGCGCAGCCGGGCGATGTCGGTGTCGCCGAGCAGCACCTGGCCGCTCGTCGGCTCCTCCAGACCGGCGATCATCCGCAACGTGGTGGTCTTGCCGCAGCCGGACGCGCCGAGCAGCGCGAAGAACGAACCCTGCTCGATGGTCAGGCTCAGGTCGTCGACGGCGGTGAAGACGCCGAACCGTTTGGTGAGGTCGGCCAGGCGCAGGTCGCCGGCGGGTGCTTCGCGTGCCATCCCCGTCACGCCCCGATGACCTGTTGGAACTTGCCCTCGTACTCCTTCTCCTGCTTCTCGTCCAGGGCCATGAACACTGTGGACTTCGACAGCAGCGCCTCGTCCGGGAAGATCAGCGGGTTGGCGGCCAACTCGGGATCGATCTTCTCCATCTCGGCCTGGGCGCCCTTGACCGGGCAGATGTAGTTGACGTACGCGGCCAGCTTCGCCGCGACCGCCGGCTCGTAGTAGTAGTTCATCAGGGCTTCGGCGTTGCCCCGGTGGGTGGCCTTGTTGGGGACCATCATGTTGTCGCTGTAGAGCATCACGCCCGAGTCCGGCGCGACGAACCGCACCTTCTCGTCCTCGCCGGAGAGTTGGATGACGTCCCCGGACCAGCCGATACATGCGGCGATGTCGCCCTTGGCGAGGTCGGGCGCGTAGTCGTTGCCGGTGAACTTGCGGATCTGCCCGGAGTCGACTGCCTTCTTGAGCTTGTTCAAAGCGTCGTCGAACTGGGCCGCGGTGAAGTTCGCCGGGTCGTGCCCGTTCGACCCGAGCAGCAGACCCATCGTGTCGCGCATCTCGCTGAGCGCCGTCACCTTGCCCTTGAGGTCGGGGCGGGTGAGCAGTTCGTCGACGGTCCGCAGTTCCTTCGTGACGTTGCCGTTGTACGCCAGGCCGGCGAGGCCGGACTGCCACGGGATGGAGATCCGGTTCTCGGTGTCGAAGGGCCTGTTGAGCAGCGACGGCAACAGGTTGGCCTGCACGTTCGGGATCTTCGCCGGGTCGAGCTTCTGGATCCAGCCGAGCCGGATCATCCGGGCCGCCATCCAGTCGGTGAGCACGATGATGTCCCGGTCGGTGCTCTGGCAGGCGGCGAGTTGGTTCTGCACCTTGCCGAAAAACTCGTTGTTGTCGTTGATGTCCTCGGTGTAGGTCACCTGAATGCCGGTCTTCGTGATGAACTCGTCGAGGCTCGGCCGCTTGGACTCGTCCTTGTCGTCCACGTCCATGTACTGCGGCCAGTTCGCAAAGGCAAGCTTCTTCTCGGTGCCGGAAAGGTCCTCGCTGACACAGCCGGCTTCGGTCTGCTGCGCGCCCTTGGTGCCGCAGCCCGCAAGGCTGCCGCCCATGCTGAGCAGGGCCGCCGAACCGAGAGTGCCGGTGAGCAGTCCACGCCGGGAGAGGGGCCGGAGGGGAGTACGCATGACGACTCCTAGGGGGTCATCGTCGGCGGGCGGGACGGGGGAGGCACGCCGGCGGGAATGTCGGGAGGGTCAAGTGCCATGGACGACTGATCCTGACATGAGGTGACCTCCCTTACAAGGGATTCCGTTGCGGGAATAGCGATGTACGACGAAATACGCCAGACTACGCGGGGTTACACGCGCGACATCAAGATTCGGCACATGGGGAGCGGGCAATGACAAACCGGCAGCACGAGAACAGCAACGGCGGTCGACGCGTTGCTGTCCGTGAAGGCGCCAATCACGCTCTGCTGGATGACGTGGCCAAGCAGATCATCGAGCAACTCCAGGAGGACGGCCGCCGCCCGTACGCGACGATCGGCAAGGCGGTCGGGCTGTCCGAGGCGGCGGTCCGCCAGCGGGTGCAGCGGCTGCTCGACTCCGGCGTGGTGCAGATCGTGGCGGTGACCGATCCACTCCAGCTCGGCTTCAACCGACAGGCGATGATCGGCCTGCGTACCGACGGTGACCTGGAAGCGGTGGCGGACCGGCTGGCCGAGCTGGACGAGGTCGACTACGTGGTGATCACCGCCGGGTCGTTCGACCTGCTCACCGAGGTGGTCTGCCGCAACGACGACCACCTGCTGGAGATCCTGCAACGACTGCGCGCGGTGCCCGGGGTGCTCTCCACCGAGGCGTTCGTCTACCTCAAGCTCCGCAAGCAGACCTACACCTGGGGTACGGCCTGACCCTCCCCTGATCCACTCAGCCTCCAGAGAGTCGGGGTGTCCGGGCCGCCCTGATGCCCCGACTTTCGTGAACCCGAGTGGATCAGCGGCCCGCCGCGCCGACCGCGCCGACGAACGATGCCCAGGCGGTCGGGGCGAAGGCCAGGGTGCCCCCGTCGCGGTCCTTGCTGTCGCGCACCAGCACCCGACCGGGCAGGTTGTCGGCCACCTCGACGCAGTCACCGCCGTTGTTGCTGCTGCGGGTCGCGGTGCGCCAGCGGGCGTCGGTCATGTCCATGTCGTGGCCACTTCCCTGATCAGCTCGATCGACCGTCGTCGGGGTAACGCCTCGCCGGTGACGCTCTCCCACCTGCGTCCCAGATTAGCGACGTCGAGAGAATCGGTCACGACCTGACCGCGAAGCTGGTTGTCGAGATACGCCAATTCCGTCCCGTCGGGCAGCCGGCCCAAGACGAAGGGCCCGGCCAGACCGGTGTGCCACGGGCTGTCGGCCGGGATGACCCGGACCTGGACATGCTCCCACTCCGCCACTGCGGCGAGGTGGGCCAGTTGCCCGGCCATCACCGACCCGTCCCCGACCGGCCGGCGCAGCACCACCTCGTCGATCACCGCCACGAGCTGAGGTGGGGCGTCGCGGCACAGGATCACCTGCCGTTCGATGCGGCCCGCCACGATCTGGTCCACCTCGGACGGTGCGACCAGCCCACCGGTGCCCAGGACCGCGCGGGCGTACCCCTCGGTCTGAAGCAGACCCGGCACCAGCAGCGGCTGGTAGGACCTGAGCGAGGTTGCGTCCTGTTCCAGCTCAGCCCACGGCCGGAACCACGGCAGGTCACGGCGGCGGAACGGCTCGGGCCACAGGTCGGCCGCGTCACGTCGCAGAACCTTGGCCACCGCCACCCGGGTACGCGGATGCGGGATGCGCCCAGCGGCGAGCCACCGCGCCGCCGTCTTCGGGTCGACGTGGACCTTCTCGGCCAACGACTCAACCGTCTCCCCCGCCTCGGCCATCGCCACCCGCAACGCCTCGTTCGCCACCAGACCCTCCTACCGCTCTTCCGTGCCGTAGCTCTCCCCGCCACCAGGTGGCTGCGACGCCGCTCGATGCACGTTGCGGCGGACGATAACCACGCTGAGTGTCCGTGTCTTCGGCCTACCGGCGTGTTGCGGTGTGACGTGTTGGCGCGCATCCAGGACGCCCTCCGACCGCCCCCGAAGTGCCCCACCAACGTCCCAAGGTCCGCACCTCCCCAGTCCGCGGCCGCGCCTCCCGACCGACGTCACCTCGACCCCGCCCCGCGCCTCCCGACCCCGCCTCACCTCGACCCCGCCCCGCGCCTCCCAGGCTCGCGTCACGTCGCCTCCCGGTCCCGGCCTGAGCCAAGGTGGCCCCGACCCGGCAGCAACCTGGCCCGCGCCCTTGATCCACTCGACTTCACCAATAACGCGGTGTCAGCCACGCCCGGACACCGCAATTTCAATGAACCGGAGTGGCTCGAGCCGGCGGCCAAGAGGGGGCGCGGCCACCAGTCGGGCCCTTTAGAGCTGATGTCGTAAACGATTCGGCGGCCAGCGGGACCGGCGACGAGTCCACCCGGCTGACCAGCCAGGCCCGAAACCCAGGCGAGCGCGTACCGCGTCGACAAAGCGGCCGTGATATCGCAAACGATTCAACTCCAAAGGCCGCGACCACCAACACCTCCAGCTCTCGGCGACCGCCGACCGCCGACCCCCGACCGACCAGACCGGCGATGGTGCGGATTCCGTTGCATCCATGGCGCGCGTGCGCTAAATCCGTCGCCAACTGACCGTGATACCGCCGATAACACTTGCTTCCGAGGTTGAGACTGTGCGATAACCGTTGGCAGAGCGGCCGGCCTCACCCCTTGAACCGGCCCGACGACCGATGGGGCTCGACATGGCCAACGCCACCGACCACCTCTGGATGCACTTCACCCGGATGGCGAGCTACTCCGCCGGTGAAGTGCCGACCATCGTGCGCGGCGAGGGAACGTACGTGTGGGACGCGCAGGGTCGCCGCTACCTGGACGGGCTCGCCGGCCTCTTCGTCGTCAACGCCGGCCACGGCCGCACCGAACTGGCCGAGGCTGCCGCGAAGCAGGCCGGCGAGCTGGCCTACTTCCCGCTCTGGTCGTATGCGCACCCGAAGGCCGTCGAGCTGGCCGAGCGGATCGCCGCTCTCACCCCGGGCGACCTCAACCGGATCTTCTTCACCACCGGCGGCTCCGAGGCGGTCGAGGCGGCGTGGAAACTGGCCCGCGCCTACTTCAAGCGCACCGGGAAGCCCAACAAGTACAAGGCGATCAGCAGGTACATCGCCTACCACGGCACCTCCATGGGTGCCCTGTCGATCACCGGCCTGCCGGGCATCAAGAGTGATTTCGAGCCACTGGTGCCGGGCGCGATCAAGGTGCCGAACACGAACTTCTACCGGGCGCCCGAGCACGGCGACGACCCCGAGGCGTTCGGCCGCTGGGCCGCCGACGAGATCGGTCGGGCCATCGAACGGGAAGGGCCGGACACCGTCGCCGCGGTCTTCCTGGAGCCGGTGCAGAACTCCGGCGGGTGCTTTCCGCCGCCGCCCGGCTACTTCGAGCGGGTACGGGAGATCTGCGACGCGTACGACGTGCTGCTCGTCTCGGACGAGGTGATCTGCTCGTGGGGGCGACTGGGCGAGTACTTCGGCGCGGTGCGCTACGGCTACCAACCCGACATCATCACCACCGCCAAGGGCATCACCTCCGGGTACGCCCCGCTCGGTGCGATGATCGCCAGCGACCGGCTGATGGAACCTTTCCTCACCGAGACGGGCATGTTCGCCCACGGGGTGACCTTCGGTGGCCACCCGGTCTCCTGCGCGGTGGCCCTGGCCAACCTGGAGGTCTTCGCCCGCGAGGATCTGGTCGGGCACGTACGCGCCAACGAGGCCGCCTTCCGGGCCACCCTGGAGAAACTGCACGACCTGCCGATCGTCGGCGACATCCGTGGCGACGGCTACTTCTACGGGATCGAACTGGTCAAGGACAAGACCACCCGGGAGACCTTCGACGAGGCCGAGTCGGAGCGACTGCTGCGGGGCTTCCTCTCCACCGCCCTGTTCCAGGCGGGCCTCTACTGCCGGGCCGACGACCGGGGTGACCCCGTCATCCAACTTGCCCCGCCCCTGATCGCCGAGCAGCAGCACTTCGACGAGATCGAGCAGATCCTCCGCACAGTCCTAACCGAAGCCTGGACCAAGCTCTAACCCACCCCACCACCCCACCCCACCACCCCACCGACGCCCGCGCCGGCGCTCGACGGCGTTGATCAAGAGGTTTCCGTCAAAAACACGCCGACCGATGACCGAAACGTCTTGATCAACGCCGGGAGGGCGGGGTACGGCGGCGGGCGCGCCGGGAGGCGGGCCGGCGGGGGGCGGGCCCGCGGGGGGGGTTAGTGGTTGGGAGGGATTACTCGGAGGTGGCCGCGGCGGCCGGTCTGGTGGGGGTTCTCGGGGCGGTTCTGGTCCGGCTCCGGGGGGCGGGGGGCCGGGCGGGCGGCTTCGCGGACCGCTTCGGCCAGCGCCACCAGGTCGTCGGTGGTGGGCGGCGGTGGCTCGAACTCGCCCTCGTGTCGGACGACGTCCCAGCCCCGCGGCGCGGTCAGGCTGCGGGCGTGCGGCTCGCACAGGTCGTACGTGTGCGGCTCGGCGAATGCCGCCAGTGGCCCCACCACCGCTGTCGACTCGTTGTAGACATAGGTCAATGTGGCGACCGCTTGCCGGGGGCAGCCGTTACGGGAGCAGCGCCGTGGTGACCTCACGTGCGGCAGGGTATCTCCATTACCGGGTCCAGCGCATCGCTTCGCGTTGCGACACGCCCGTCATGGTGATCACACTCGACCGTCCTGGGCGCGCCGCGCCACGGGATCGGCGCTGCCGCTGGGCGGCCCGACACGGGCGCTACCCTTTGCCTCATGACGAGCCCGGAACACCGCCGCCCCGGCTCCGGCCGGCGTGCGCACCGTGACCGGCACGGGCGTGGCCTGCGTGGTCGGCTGGTGCCGGCCACCGTGCCGCTGGCGCGGACCAAGGCCGAGGTCTTCGACGACCTGGTCCTGGACACCGTCGAGACGCTTGAGCGTCGGTTCGCCAAGGAGTTGGCCGGCGTCGAGTTCGCGGTCGAGGACGTCCCACCGGACCTGAACGTCTACGACTCCGATGTGTTGGAGGACGGCGAGGTCCCACTGGCCCGGCTGCTGCCCGGTCGCCCGGGCCGGCAGGAGGTGCCGCCGCGGATCGTGCTGTACCGGCGACCCCTGGAGTTCCGGGCGATGGACCGTGAGGACCTCGCCGATCTCGTCCATGACGTGATCATCGAACAGGTGGCGAACCTTCTCGGCGTGGACCCGGACGAACTCGCCTGAGCCGACCCGGGGCGGAGAGCCCAGGGCGGACAGCCGAGGGCGGAGAGCGGGAAGTCGGGCGGCCCCCGCCGCCTCGACCTCACACCGCCCGGCGCCACCCCCACGTTCACGGCGCCGGGGCGACTCCGCCTCGATCTCACATCGCCCAGCATCCGCCCCACGTTCACGGCGCCAGGCGACCCCGCCTCTGCCTCACACCGTTCAGGCGACCCGCCGCTTCAACTTGCGCCGCTCCCGCTCGGAGAGCCCACCCCAGATGCCGAACCGCTCGTCGTGCCCGAGTGCGTACTCGAGGCACTCGGTCTTGACCTCGCAGCGCGAGCAGATTCGCTTCGCCTCGCGAGTCGAGCCGCCCTTCTCGGGAAAGAACGCCTCGGGGTCGGTCTGCGAGCACAGTGCCCGCTCCTGCCACTCCGGCGCGTTTCCGAGCAGGTCGGCCACCTCAAGCTGGCCGTCCATCAAATGCCTCCTTGTCGCGCACCGGCGTCATCGCCGCTGCAACCCCCCACGCGAAAGGCGTGCTTGTCCGTCCGGTCCCGTTTTGTTGCGTTCCGCGCGAACAACCCCATTCAAATTACACGCGTGTAATGCGTGCGCCGTCAAGCCAAACTTGATAATGGAGTCGCCCTCCCGACACCCCCGGCCGGCCACTCGGGCCGTCCAGCCTCGCAACCTGCCCTATCGATTCAGACCCCGGCCGAGTAACGCCCTCTCCGGCGAGTTGCCCGACTTTTCTGCCGTGGCGCTCCCCCGTCGAGTCACCGGCAGGACGGCACCAAAGACCTCCCACCCCTAAGCTGATCTTGGTGGGGGACAGGTTAACGCGGCGCGGCGCAGACTGCCCGTCCAGCTGTGGACAGCACTCACGCCCCGTCCACGATGTGGACGGGGCGCGGTGGTGAAACCGGTGCGTCGAGGTCAGCCAGTGGCCCCAAATCCGCTGCTGGGCCACGCAAACTCAGCTATCTCTCCACCATGGACAGAAATCGTGCCGGCGGGCGTACGGTCGTCCCACCAGACGGTATACATCCCGCTCGGCAGATCCGGATAGACCGCACTGTGGAAGGAGCCGTCCCGCACCCGACGCTCCCGTACCGCCGAGTGCACCCGCCGATCATCGTCGCGACTGATCTCGATCTCCCGGCCGTGCAGATCCCGACCCGTGTAGACGATCAGGGCACCGGTGTCGCCGCCCAGGTCGAGGATCACAGTCCCGGTCTCCGACGGCCCGTACGCGTGCTCGTGCATCCGCTCGCCCCCCGTGCCGATCAGGACCCCGCCGACGGGTTGTTGAACCCGTCGTACGGCGTACCCAGGTAGGGGAAGTTTCCGAGGAACGGCGCTGTCACGTCGGCGGCGCTCAGCCCCGGGGTGACAGCGGCGGCCGCAGCGTCCGGTGTGAACGTCTTGTCCACGAGCGGGACGGTGACCCCGGCGATCGCCCGCAGCGCGATGCTCACCACGTCGTCGCCGACCCGCCGCCCGTTCGGGAAACCGGCCAGGTCGCCCCCGAGCACCCCGAACCGGTCCGGGCGCCTGGTCGGCGCAATGGCGGTGTTCAGTCGCAGCATGTCCGCCTGCACGTCGCCGGTGGCGTTCGTGAAGCCGTCGATCAGCCCGGCCGGCACGCCGGTGAGCAGGATCGCCACCAGGTCGGCGCGGGCCTTCTTGGCCTTGGTGAGCTTGTCCAGGTTGGGGAAGACGTCCGGGTAGAGCGCCGGCAGCAGGGCGGCCAGCTCCGGCTGCTCGACGAACTGGGCGAAGCGCTTGTCCTCCGACGGCGGCAGCGAGTTCCACAGGTCCTTCTTGGACATCGGCACGATGACCTCGTTGAACAGTGGATTTCCCAGCCGCGAGACCTGGGTGAACGGGCCGGTGGCCGTGTCGGCGGCACCCCGGTCGCCGAGCACCCGCACCTGCCGGCGCGACGCCGACGTCCACACCCCGATGACCGATGCGCGGTCGCCGGCACCGTACCGGTTGGCGCGCCGACGCACCCGCTCCAGCGGCACCTGCACGGCGATGCTGTGCACGTTCATCCGGTCCGTGGCGTTGACCGGCTCACCCTCGGCCTTGAAGATCTTCTTCCCGGCGACGTGCAGCTGTTGAAACGGCCGCAGCGTGCCAAGGTCGAAGATCGCCCCGAGGTCGACGAAGAACCCGTCGGCGCGCTGCCCGGCGAAGACCCGCTCCCCCGTGGACAGCGAGTAGGTGGCCTGCCGTACCAGGTCCGCGTACTTGGGGGTGGACAGCGGGCCGACGTTGCACGGCGGGCACGGCAGCCTGTGCGCCAGCCGGTGCTCACGGCCGTCGGCCACGCGGGTCAGGCTGTAGAACTGCCGCCGGTTCCAGTTCTTGCTGTCCAGCGAGTCGATCGGGCCGGTGTTGTAGAGAAAACTGTTCGGGTTGGTGATCTCGGTGGTGAATTCGAACCGGTAGGTGACATCCGGACGGCCGTCGCCGTCGTTGTCGATATGGATCTCGTAGCGCACGTCGTCACCGAACTCGAAGAAGTTCGGGCCCCCGGAGGGAAGCTGCAACGGCACGTAGTTGGCGATCAACGTGACCGTGTCGCGTTTGTCGGGGCTGACGAACGCGTACAGGTCGGAGCTGTCGGCGACCGGATCCTTGGCTATCTCCGGGGCCTCGCGGTGGGAAGACATGACGGACCAACCTCACTGGGCGGGGACAGGACGGTGGGGCGCAGGGGGCGGGTCAGCGCCGGGCGGCGCGCCGCAACCGGTCCGCCAGGCCACGGTCGCGTACCTCGATCCGCTTCTCACCGACGAAGACGTCCATCGTTCCGGAGTCGGCGTCACGCAGGTGCACGACAATCGGTTCGTCGGCTCGACCGGCCGCGCCGGGGGCATTCTGCGCGGCCGACAGGCCCGGCACGGTGAGCGCGGCGGCGCCGAGGGTGGCGCTGGCCGCGGCGGTCAACGTCTGCCTGCGGGTCAGTCGCGGCCACTGCCGCTTCCGCTGATCACTGGTCATGGGCAACCTTTCCGGCGGTGGCGCGAACGCGCCCGCGGAGACGGACGGGTCCGGTGCCGTCTCACGACGCCGCCGGGCCCCTGAGGGGACACCGGTGGCGGTCCTCGCCACGACCGCCACCGGCACCGCGTGGTACGGCCAGTGGCGGGGAAAGGTTCGACGTCAGGGCCGGGCGTGACCGTACGCAGTCGACCGCTTGCGCGCCGGACGTCCGGCGGCCTTCGCGATGGCCCGCAACTGCTCCTCGGTACGCGCCGAACCGTTGTCGGAACCGGCCATCCGGGAGATCGTCTCCTCCATCAGCGTGCCGCCGAGGTCGTTGCAGCCACCCTGGAGCATCGCGACGGTGCCCTCGTCGCCGAGCTTCACCCACGAGCACTGGATGTTGTCGATCCGGCCGTGCAGCAGCAACCGGGACATGGCGTGCACCGCCCGGTTCTCCCGCCAGGTCGGCCCGGGTCGGGCGATACCCGCCAGATAGATCGGAGCATTCGTGTGCACGAACGGCAACGCCACGAACTCGGTGAACCCGCCCGTACGGTCCTGCACCCCGGCCAGCACCCGGAAGTGCGCCAGCCACTGCCCGGGGTGGTCGACGTGGCCGTACATCATCGTGGAGCTGGACCGGATGCCCAGCTCGTGGGCGGTGCTCACCACGTCGACCCACGCGGCGGCCGGGAGTTTGCCCTTGGTCAGCACCCAGCGCACGTCGTCGTCGAGGATCTCGGCGGCGGTGCCCGGGATGGTGTCCAACCCGGCCTCGCGCAGTTGGAGCAGCCACTCACGGACCGGCACCCCGGCCTTCGCGGCAGCGGTGACGATCTCCATGGGCGAGAACGCGTGCACGTGCATCTCGGGCACCCGGGCCTTGATGGCGCGCACGATGTCCGCGTACCCGGTGACCGGCATCTTCGGGTCGATGCCGCCCTGGAGGCACACCTCGCTGGCACCGGCCGCCCACGCCTGCTCGGCCCGGTCCGCCACCTGCTCCACCGAGAGCCGGTATGCGTCGGCGTCCCGCTCCCGCTGCGCGAAGGCACAGAAGCGGCAGCCCACGTAGCAGACGTTGCTGAAGTTGATGTTGCGGTTGACCACGTAGGTGACATCGTCGCCGACCGCCGCGCGGCGCACGTCGTCGGCGAGGCGGCACAACTCGTCGAGCGCCGGCCCGTCCGCGCCGAACAACGCCAGGGCGGCATCGGCGTGCCGGGGTTCGAGCAGCGCCGCCGGGTCGTCGGCGGCCAACCGCAACCCGGCCGTCACGTCACCGTCCGCGCCACTCCCGGCCGGTGCCAGGGGTACGCCCACCCGGCGGGCCGTCGCCTCCGGGGTGACCTTGCCAGCGACCTCGGACCAGTCGCCGTACACGCTGTCGAAGTCGCCGCGCCGGTCATCGGTGCGGCCGGTGGTGTCGATGGTGGCGTGCAGGTCGACCCGACCGCCGAACACCTCCTCCGGCTCCTGCCACGGTCGCCCCTGCGGCAACGCCGACTCGACAGCCATGCCGGTGCTCGGGTCGGCCAACGCGCTGACGTGCGGCAGCAGCCGTGGATCGAGCCACGGGTCCCCCGCACGCACGTACTCGGGGTAGATCGTCAGCCGCTCCCGCAACGTGAAACCGGCCAACTCGGTGTGCCGGGCCAACTCCTCGATCTGCGGCCAGGGGCGCTCCGGGTTGACGTGATCCGGGGTGAGCGGCGAAACGCCACCCCAGTCGTCGATGCCCGCGCGCAGCAGCAGCTCGTACTCGCCGGCGATCAGATTCGGCGGGGCCTGGATCCGGGCCTTCGGGCCGAGCAGCAACCGGGCCACCGCCACCGTCGCGGCCAGGTCGTGCAGCTCCGCGTCCGGCATGCCGCGCATCGCCGTGTCCGGCTTGGCGCGGAAGTTCTGCACGATCACCTCCTGGAGGTGGCCGTACTCCCGGTGCGCGCGGCGGATCGCGAAGAGCGCGTCCACCCGCTCCACCGAGGTCTCCCCGATACCGATCAGGATGCCCGTGGTGAACGGCACCCCCACCCGGCCCGCGTCGTCGAGCACCCGCAACCGGACCGCCGGCTCCTTGTCCGGTGAACCGAAATGCGGGCCACCCGGCTCCGACCACAGCCGCGTCGCCGTCGTCTCCAACATCATGCCCATGCTCGGCGCGACCGGCTTGAGCCGTTGCAGCTCCGACCAGGACAGCACCCCCGGGTTGAGATGCGGCAACAGACCCGTCTCCTCCAACACCGCCACCGCACAGGCACGCAGGTAGTCCAGGGTCGAGTCGTAACCGCGCTCGTCCAACCAGGTCCGGGCCGCCGGCCAGCGTTCCTCCGGGCGGTCACCCAGGGTGAACAGCGCCTCCTTGCAACCCTGCGCGGCACCGGCCCGGGCGATCGCGAGAACCTCGTCGCGATCCAGGAACGGCGCCGGCAGCCGATGCGGCACAGTCGCGAAGGTGCAGTAGTGGCAGCGGTCCCGACAGAGCCGGGTCAACGGGATGAAAACCTTCTTGGAGTACGTGACAACACCCGGCCGCCCGGCGTCACGCAACCCGGCGTCCCGGACCCCACCGGCGATCCGGAAAAGTTCGTCGAGCACGTCGCCGCGGGCGGAAAGCAGAGCCGCCGCCTCGTCGACGTCCAGTGCCCGCCCGTTCGCGGCCCGGCCCAGGGCCCGCCGCACGCTCGCGTCGCTCGGGCCGGAGTGGGTGCGATCAACCATCCACCCACCCTATGCGCAGCGCGAAGACACCCCACCAGTCCCCACCACGCCCGCCCCAACCCTGCACCCCGCCGCACCCTCAGCCCCGCGCCCCGAGGCTGATGTCCGAGCCCAAGCCCGAGCCCCAAGCCCGAGCCCCGAGCTGCAAGCCCGATGCCCCAAGCCCGGAACCTCGAGCCCCGCGCCATTTGCCGGTTCTCAATGCCCCGTGCCCGTGCCCGTGCCCGTGTCCCGCGCTGCAAGTCCCATGCCCTATGCGCGCGCCCTGCCGGCACCGTCGAGCCTCACGCCGCGCCGTCACCCTCATCCTGGGCGCGCCGACCAGCCGTGCCACGTCGATCAAGGAGTTGTGGTGGGCAATAAAACGTCACTTTAAGGCCCAAATCCGGCACCACAACTCCATGATCGACGCACCTGACGCGCCCTCACTTCGCGATCTTGCAGTTTGTGTCGCGACTTAGGGGGCAGTTCGCTCATTTCGACCACCGAAAGCGCAAGATCGACGCGATCTTGGGGTCAGCGCGGCTGGTCCGGGTGGTCGTTGGGCCTGATGTGTTGGGTGCGGTCGGTGTCCGCGTCGGTGGGGTGGGAGATGACCTCGGTCGGGTCGGCGGACTGGCGCGGGATCGCCTGAGTCGGGTCGGCTGACGGCGGCTGCCCGAACGGCGGCGCGGCCGGGGACGGCGGCGACGACTGGGGGGCGGGGTTCGCCGGGGGCGCTGACTGCGGTGCCTGGAACGGCGGCGCGGACTGCGGGACCGACGGCGACGACTGCGCGTGCGGCGGGGCCGACTGTGGGAACGGCGACGACTGCGGGACCGACGGGGACGGCGGCGCGGACTGCGAGACCGACGGCGACGACTGCGGGAACGGCGGGGCCGACTGCGGGAACGGCGGGGCCGACTGCGGAGCCTGGAAAGGCGGCGACGGCTGACCGTACTGGCCGGACTGCGGGTAGGCGCCCGGCTGGCTGGACTGTGGGTAGGCACCCGGCTGGCCGGGGGCGGGCCATCCCCCCTGGGGCTGACCACCGGGCTGGCCCGGGGCCGGCCAACCGCCCTGCTGCTGCGGCCACCCCGGCTGCGGCTGCCCGTAGACGCCAGGCTGGGGCTTGGGTCGCGGCACGTAGTAGTGGGCGCGCCAGATGGTGTAGACCACCCACGCGGCGACCGCGAAGATCACGATCCAGGCGAAGCGGGTGAGCACACCGAGCAGCGCGTCGAGGATCTCGGCCTCGGCCAGTCGCCCAACCGTCCAGATCAGCATGGTCAGTGTGCCGAACAGGGCGCTGACCGCGTACTCGACGACAGCCGCCTGTGTGATCAGCTTCGCCTTCGCGACCACCGGCGAGATGTGCGTGGCCAGCAGTACCGCCAGCAGTGGGAGACCCACCGCCTCCATCCCGACGAACGCGAAGAAGGCGTTGCCCGCCCGATCGGTGAAGGAGCTGTAGTCGTTCGGGGCGATCAACCGGAGCAGGCCCACGAAGAGGAACACGGCGTTGGCGCCGAGCAGCGCGAGCGCGGCGAGCTCCCGTAGCGGCTTGGTCAGCTGGCGGGCCTGCGACGCGTCAGCGGACGCGGGCTCGGCGGGGCTGGTCACGAACTCCCCCTCGGGGCGTGGACGGACAGGGCGCACGTGAGCCTAGTCTCCCGGGCCACCCACGGATCGGAGGCGTCACGTGCGCGAGGATGGTCGACATGCGCATCGTGGTTCTGGCCGGCGGCATCGGCGGCGCCCGGTTCCTGCTCGGGGTCCGGGCGTACGCCCGTGACGTCGGCGCGGAGGTGACCGCCGTGGTCAACGTCGGCGACGACCTGTGGTTGCACGGGTTGAAGATCTGCCCCGACCTGGACAGCGTGATGTACACGCTCGGCGGGGGTGCCGACCCGGAACGGGGCTGGGGGCGGGTCGGCGAGAGTTGGACGGTCAAGCAGGAGTTGGCCGCGTACGGGGCGCAGCCGAACTGGTTCGGCCTTGGTGACAAGGACATCGCCACGCACCTGGTCCGCAGCACGATGCTCAACGGCGGTTACCCGTTGAGCGCTGTCACCGAGGCGTTGTCCAGCCGTTGGGAGCCGGGTGTACGCCTGTTGCCGGCGACGGACGATCGTCTGGAGACCCACGCCGTGGTGGAGGACGACGAGGGTCAGCGGGCCATCCACTTCCAGGAGTGGTGGGTGCGGTACCGGGCCGACATTCCCACCCAGCGGTTCGTGTTCGTCGGCGCGGAGACGGCGAAGCCGGCGCCCGGGGTGCTGGACGCGATCGCCTCGGCCGATCTGGTGCTGATCGCGCCGAGCAACCCGGTGGTGAGCGTCGCGCCGGTGCTTGCCGTACCGGGGATGCGGGAGGCCGTGGCGGACGGCCCGGCGCGGGTGGTGGGTGTGTCCCCGATCATCGGCGGCGCGCCGGTGCGGGGGATGGCCGACCGGTGTCTGGCGGTGCTCGGTGTCGAGTGCAGCGCGGCGGGGGTGGGTCGCCTCTACGGTGGCCGGGCCGCCGGCGGCCTGCTGGACGGTTGGCTGGTGGCCGAGGAGGACGCGGGCGCTGTGGTGCCCGAGGTGACGGTCCGCGCGGTGCCGCTGCGGATGACCGACGAGGCGGCGACGGTGGCCATGGTCCGCGCCGCGGTGGAGTTGACGTGAGGCTGGAGATTCTGCCGGTGCTCGGCATCGGCCATGTGACAGAGGGCGACGACCTGGCGGCGGTGATCGCGACCGCCGCGCCGTGGCTGCGCAACGGCGACGTGCTCGTGGTGACCAGCAAGATCGTGTCCAAGGCGGAGGGCCGGCTGGTCGATGTGCCGGCGGACGGGCCGGAGCGGCTGGCCGCACGGGACGAGGTCCTGGCCGGGGAGACCGCCCGGGTCGTCGCCAGCCGGGGGGCGACCCGGATCGTGCAGACCCGTCACGGCTTCGTGATGGCGTCGGCGGGGATCGACGCGTCGAACGTGGACAAGACCCAACTGGTGCTGCTGCCGGTCGACCCGGACGCCTCGGCGCGGGCTCTGCGGGACGCGCTGCGGGAACGTTACGACCTGGACGTGGCGGTGATCATCAGCGACACGATGGGCCGGCCCTGGCGCAACGGGCTCACCGACGTGGCGCTCGGCGTGGCCGGGATGCCGGCGATCCGCGACCACCGGGGTGAGATCGACCCGTACGGCAACGAGTTGCAGTTGACCCAGATGGCGGTGGTAGACGAGCTGGCAGGTGCCGGCGAGCTGATCAAGGGCAAGTGCGATCAGGTGCCGGTCGCTGTGGTGCGGGGCTACCTGCCCGCCACTGATCAGGATGACGCCGGGGGCGCTCGGGCGTTGATCCGCGACGCGGCCCAGGACCTCTTCTCGCTCGGCACTGCGGAGGCCCGCGCCGCCGCGCTGACCGACGCCGCAACCCTGGCCGACGGTCCCGGTCCGACGCCTGCCGACCTGGGCGCGGTACGACGGGCGATCGACACTGTCGCCGAGGTGGTCGCCCCCGGCACGGTCTTCACCCTTGTCGACGAGGCCGAGGTACGCGCGGGTCTGGTCGCCGAGATGCCCGGTTGGCCGGACGGCGCCACCCTGCTGCTCGGCTCGGCCCCGACGCCCGTCGAGCCGATCGGGCTGGTCCGCTTCGGCGCCGACCTGCACCGGCTGCGCGTCGCCCTGGCCGCCGAGGGCGTCGGGTCGACACTGTTGCCGCCGCCACCTGGCAGCCCGGCGAGCGCGGCACTCGCGCTCTGAAGGCCGGCGAGCACCCGTGGGCTGAAGACCGGCGGGCGCAGCGCCGGCGCTCGCTTTCGACGTCGGCGGGCGCTGTGCGGTGCGTGTCGCGGCCCCGCCCGGTGACGGGACGGCCGGGTCACGCGTCGAGCATCGCCCGGCCCAGCGGGGTCAGCGTGTGCAGCACGCTGTTGCGTTCGCGGTGGCTGACCAGCAGGCCGGCATTGCGCAGCACAGTGGCGTGCTGGCTGGCCGCCGCCGGTGAGATGTTGAGCTGGCGGGCCACCTCGCCGGTGGTGCAGCCCTCGTCGCTGGCCTGCAACACCGCAGCCCTGGTCCGGCCGAGCAGGGCGGCGAGTGATTCGCGGGCCGCACCGGACGCGTACCCACCGCCGGCGTCGGGCGACACCAGTGCGCCCAGCCGGTCAACCGGGTAGACGAGCACCGGTGGCAGCGCCGGGTCGAGCAGTGCGACAGGGGTGGCCGCGCAGAAGAACGACGGCACCAGCAGCAACCCACGGCCGTCCAGGTGCAGCTCCCGGCTGTGCGGATAACTGCGGACCTCCAGCACCCCGTTCTCCCAGCGCATCGCCGGCCGGAGGCTGGTGAGCAGGCCCTGGACACCGCCGTCGAGCAACGCCCGCGCCCGTCGCGTGCGGTCCGCCGCCACGGCAGCCTGGATTCGACTCCAGTACGGGGTGAGCGCCAGCGACCGGTACTGCTTCATCGAGTCGGCCAGGTGGTGCAGCGCCGACACCTCACCCCGGGCCAGCGCGGCCGCCGAGGAGGGGAGCTGATTCTCGGCGGCCAGCACGCTCAGGTCACGGTGCAGCAGTTCGGCGGGCGTACGGCGCAGCGCGTCCAGCCCGGCCTCGAAGCCCTCGACGCTCGCGTACGGGGTGAGGAAGTCGGGGAAGTAGCCGCGCGGCGGGTTCAACGAGAAGAGCAGGCGGAGCTGCTCGGAGGCGGCGTCCTGGCGCAGTTCCTGGGCGACGCTGCGCCGCCAGTTGGCGGTCAACGGGTCGCGGGTGCGGCCGCGCAGCACGTGCAGGCTGAGGACCAGCTCCCAGACCGGGTCCGCCGCCGGCGCCACCCGGGTCCGGAGGATGTCCTCCCCAGAAAAGTGGATCTTCAGCATGGAGCACTCCCGTGTCGCCAGCAGGGGGATGCCGGACGACCGTTCGACTCTACCTGGCCGGCAGTAATCTCCATCTTTAAGCCTGGGCTGAAAAACCTCGACGCTTCCGGGGGCGGTTCGGCATGCTCTCCATGCCCGAACACGGCGCCGCGCGTCCTTGACGCTCGCGCTGCCGGGGGCACCGGGACCGGGGAGGCCCCGGTGATCGGACGGCACCACGAGGGTCTGCGGCCCTTGCTCCGCAGAGGTGCCGTCCGGTCATCCGCCCCGAGCGTCCACTTCAGCCGACCCAGAGCGCGACCCGATGGTCCTCGTCGGTGACGTAGAACGGTCGCCCGTCCAGCTCGGCCACCCCCTCGACGTGGTGGAACGGCGCCAGGTCCGCCACCTCCTCCCCGACCAGCCGACGCTCGTCGCCGGCCGGGTCGGCGGGCAGCCGGAAGCGGACGTGCCGGGAGGTGACCTTCCCCCCGTCCGGGTGGTCGTCGAGCAGGACCGACCCCTTGCCCAACGCGTCGATCGAGCCGATCACGGCCGCGTACCCGCCGTCCACAGTCGGAGTGATCGCCCGGAAGCCGGTCAGCTGCCCCGGCGGGGTGACCCCGGTCAACACGTACGCGCCCACCGCCCGCGGCCACTGCCGGACGGCGGTGAACATGCCCGGCACACCGGCGACCTCGACCAGGATGGGCTCGCCGGTGTCGGTGACCGGGAAACGCAGCCCGAGCAACACCGTCCCGGCCGGGGTGAAGGCCGCCGCCTCGACGTTCAACGGCAGGTCGTCCGGTGCCAACCGGCTCACCCAACGCTTCTCCCGGACGGTCCCCCGCGCCAGCGTCTCCACGATGAACCGTTCCCGCACCCGCTCCCCCGCCGGCAGGAGGGTCACCGGAGACGCGGCGAGGGCGTCGTTCACCGCCCGGTGCAGTCGGAACGAGTTACGCACCACGTGCACCGGCACCGGCCCGGCCGCGGCGTCGTCCTCGCGGAACCGGGCCACGAAGGCCCGCCGAGGTCGCAGCGGTCCAGCCTTCGAACCGAAGTGGGAGCCGAAGACGTACACCCAGCCGTCGTGGTGGGCGAGCGCCTCACCGTCCTCGGTCCGCCCGTTCTCCACACCGGCGTCCGCCCGTACGTGGCGGGCCGTCCACTCGCCGTCGTCGCGTTCCAGCAGCAGCGCCAGGCAGCGCTCGACCGGCCCCTCGTCGAGCACCGTCCAGAAGCCCCGCCGGGCACCGTACGCGCGCAGCAGCGCCGCCGACCGCACCGGCAAAAGATCGCTGGCCTCGTTACCGGCCACCACGAATTCGACGAGTCGCACTGTCATCGCGCCAGCGTACGAAGCGCAGGCTCGTACAGTGGCGAGGTGCCCGACACCGTGATCACCGGCCCCCCCGTCCAACCCACCGACCCCGAGACGTACGCGGCGCTGCACGCCGACACCACAGCGGTGCTGGAGGGCTGGCAACCCACCAGCCCGGACGCGGCACGTGCACGGGATCGCACGCTCGCGCTGCTCACCGCCGGGCCGGTCGCGATGAGCCGGCAACACCGTCCGGGGCACATCACGGCCAGCACGCTCGTGCTCGACTCCACCGGTTCCCGGGTGCTGCTCTGCCTGCACGGCAAGTTCGGGCGATGGGTGCAGCTCGGCGGGCACTGCGAGCCGACCGACCATACCCTTGTCGCCGCCGCGCTCCGCGAGGCCACCGAGGAGTCCGGCATCGCCGGCCTGCGCATCGACCCGGTGCCGATCGACGTGGACGTGCACGAGGTGCAGTGCCAGGGCGGCTCGGTGCATTACGACGTCCGGTTCGCCGTGCTCGCCCCACCGTCGGCGGTGGAGCAGGTCAGCGACGAGGCCGAGGCGCTGGGCTGGTTCCCACCGGACCAGCTGCCCGAGCCGCTGGCCGGCGGGACCGCACAACTTGTCGCACCGGCCCTCGCCGCTCTCAGACGTAGCCCTCTTCGCCTCGCTCCTTGAGCTCGTCGACAAGGGATTTGACGTCCTGCGCCCGGTCACGCGGGCAGACCAGGACTGCGTCCGGGGTGTCCACCACGATCAGGTCGCGCAGACCGAGGACCGCCACCAACCGGCCTGACTGCGGCACGACCACGAGGTTGCCGCTGTCCCGCAGCAGCACGCCCGGCTTGGCCTCCGTGCCGAGGACCACGTTGCCCGCCTCGTCGGCCGGCAGCACGTCGCCCAGGGTGTGGAAGTCCCCGACGTCGTTCCAGCCGAAGTCACCGGGCACCGTCGCTACCCGACCTGCGGTGGCCGCACCCTCCATCACCGCGTAGTCCACCGAGATCTTCGGCAGGGTCGGCCAGATCGCGCCCAGGACCTCGTCCTGCTCGGGGGTGCCCCAGGCGGCGGCGATCGCGGCGACGCCGGCGTGCAGCGCCGGCTGCTGGCGGGCCAGCTCGGCGAGGAAGACGTCGACCCGCCACACGAACATGCTGGCGTTCCACAGGTGCCGGCCCGAGCGGACGTACGCCTCGGCGACCTCGGTGGCCGGCTTCTCCTTGAACTCGGCCACCGGCCGCCACGGCACACCCTCGGTCGGGTCGCCGGTCTCCAGGTAGCCGTAGCCGGTCTCCGCGCGGGTCGGGGTGATGCCGACGGTCATCAGCAAGCCCTGCTCGGCGCCCCGGACCGCCTCCTGGACGGTGCAGACCCAACTGTCCGGGTCGCGGATCAGGTGGTCGGCCGCGAAGCTGCCCATCACCGCGTTCGGGTCGCGTGTCGCGATCACCGCGGCGGCCAACGCGATCGCCGCGCAGGAATCCCGGGGAGAGGGCTCGACCAGGATGTTCTCCTCCGGCACCACGGTCAACTGCCGGGCCACCGCGGTGACGTGCGCAGCACCGGTGACCACGAGGGTCCGGTCCGGTGTGGTCAGCGGCGCGAGCCGTTCCACTGTCGCCTGGAGCAGCGAGGCGCTGGTCCCGGTCAGCGGGTGGAGGAACTTGGGATGGCCAGCGCGGGACAGCGGCCACAACCTCGTGCCACTGCCACCTGCCGGAATGACCGCATAGAGCATCCGCACATCATGCCCGACGTGCCGGCCGGAAGTGGCACGGGTCACCAGCAGCGGCACGGAGGGTCAGGAGCGGGCGCGACTCCAGGCGGAGATGTGCACCTCGGCGCTGGACTCCCAGGTGAACTCCTTGGCCCTGTCGAATCCCGCCTTCGCCAGCGACAACCGCCGGTGCTCGTCGTCGAGCAGGGCGGCCAGGTCCGCGGCGATCTGCTCCGGGTCCTCGGAGGTGTACGCGACCGCGTCACCGCCCACCTCGGGCAGCGAGAGACGGGGCGTGGTCAGCACCGGAGCGGCGCACGCCATCGCCTCCAGGATCGGCAGCCCGAACCCCTCGCCGTACGACGGGTACGCGGCGACCAGGGCGCCGCCCAGGAAGCCCGGCAGGTCGGCGTAGCGCAGGTAGCCGGGACGCAGCAGACGCAGGTGCGACGGAACCTCGGCCACCGCCCGGTCGATGTCGTCGTCGTGCCCCTGCCCACCGGCGATCACCAGGGCCGGTGGGTCGACCCGGTCGGCCACCGCCCGCGCCCACCCACGGATCAGGTTGGGCACGTTCTTGCGTGGCTCCTTGGCGCCGAGGAAGGCGACGTAGCTGCTGTTGCCCAGCCCCAGACGCGCACGCACCCGGGCCTTCTCCTCCTCGGTGGGAGCGTGGAAGGCAGCCTGGTCGACGCCGTGGTAGGCCACGTCGATGCGGGTCGGGTCGGCGTCGAGCAGCCGGATCAGCTCGTCGCGGGTGGCCTTGCTGGGGACGATCACCCGGTTGGCGCGCCGCATCGAGGTCTTGATGGCGCTGCGGAAGAACGTGCGGCGGGACTTGTCGTAGTGCTCCGGCTCGGTGAAGAACGTCGCGTCGTGCACGGTGACGGTGACCGGCACACCGGCCCGCAGCGGGCAGGTGTAGAACGGCGAGTGCAGCACGTGCGCGCCGACCTGCTGGGCGAGCAGCGGCAGGCCGGTCTGCTCCCAGGCGAGCCGGGCCGGACGGTGCGCCACGGCGGCCGGAGCGGGGATGATCTCCGCGCCGGGCAGCATGCGGGTGTAACGCTCCAGGTCGGTGCGGAGACTGACCACCGCCAACTCCACCCCCGACCCGCACACCTTGCCGAGGGCACCGAGCAGACCGTCGACGTATCGACCGACACCACCACGGTCGGCGGGGACACTCGTGGCGTCGATGAGCACGCGGGGCGGGCGACCGGCGGTCACGGGGCGACTCCTTGTAATGACGGATCTGTGGGAAACAACACTCCGGGGGTCAAGCCTACGCCGGGGCGCGGGGCCGACGCTGACTGCGACCCGACGGTACGCCGACTTGTCATCGTCATCGAGTACGGCCCGCACTGGCGTATCGTTCGCGCCGATGGCCGACAACATTGCCCGGGTGTTCGCCGACGCGATCGCGAGCGACCCGACCCGACCGCTGCTCACCTGGTACGACGACTCCACCGGCGACCGCACCGAACTCTCCGGCGCCACGCTTGCCAACTGGGTGGCGAAGACCGCCAATCTTCTCGTCGACGAGGTCGGCCTCGCGCCGGGCACCCCGGCCGGGGTGCTGCTGCCTCCACACTGGCAGACCGCGGCGGTGCTGCTGGGTTGCTGGTCGGCGAAGCTGAGCGTGGTCGACGCGCCGGGCGACGTGGGGGTGCTCTTCGCCGCCGCCGACCGGTTCGACGAGGCGCAGTCCTGGTCCGCCGACGAGCGGTACGCCCTCGGGCTGGCCCCACTCGCCGCCCCGCTCCGGCAGGTGCCGCCCGGGTTCGCCGACTACGTCGTCGAGGTACGCGGCCACGGTGACCACTTCAGACCGCAATCCGGCCCGGGCCCCACTGACGCGCACCTGCTGGACCGTGCCGAGGCCCGCGCCACCGAGTTGGGCATCCTTCCCGGCGCCCGGGTCCTCGTCGACGCCGCCCGGCACCCCGACCCGGTCGACTGGCTGCTGGCCCCGCTGACCCGGGCCGCCACCATCGTCCTCTGCGCCAACCAGGACCCAGCCCGCCTGACCAACAGGCTGACGGCAGAAAAAGTAACCCACCCCCTCCCGTAACCCGCCCGGCCCGGCCCGCCCCGCCCCGGCCCGACCCCACTCCGTCGATCTTGCAGTTTCGGTTGCCGCTATACGTGGATTGCCCGATATGCCGCGACAGAAAGTGCAAGATCGACGGGCTGAGGCGGGCGGGGACGGGGGCGGGTGGGTGGGGGTGGGTGGGGGCGGGTGGGGGTCAGGTTTGGGGGCGGGACTTGGCGAAGGTGGCGAAGGCGGTCAGGGACTCGGGGTTGGCCAGGGCGCCCTTGGCCGCCGCCTGGTCCACCGGGGTGCCGGTGAGGATCTTCTTGACCGGCACCTCCAGCTTCTTCGCGGAGAGGGTGCGGGGCACCGAACGCACCTGGTGGATCTCGTCGGGCACGTGCCGGGGTGAGAGGGCCGTCCGCAGCTCACGGCAGATCTTCGCGCGCATCGGGTCGTCCAACTCCAGACCCTCGGCCAGCACCACGAAGAGCAGCAGCTCACCGGCGCCGCCCTCGTCGTCCTCCAAGTGAACGACCACCGAGTCGAGCACCTCGTCGAGCCCTTCGACCACCGAGTAGAACTCGGCGGTGCCCAGGCGCACCCCGCCGCGGTTGAGGGTGGCGTCGGAGCGCCCGGTGATCACGCAGCCGCCGCGCTCGTTGATGGTGATCCAGTCACCGTGCCGCCAGACGCCCGGGTAGACATCGAAGTACGCCTCGCGGTAGCGGGTGCCGTCGGGGTCGTTCCAGAAGCCCACCGGCATGCTCGGCATCGGTTCGGTGATCACCAGTTCGCCCAGTTCACCGATGACCGGGGTGCCGTCGGCGGAACGGGCATCCACCTTGGCGCCCAACGCCCGGCAGGCGATCTCACCGGCGTACACCGGCAGCAGCGGCACCCCGCCGACGAAGCCGGTGCACACGTCGGTGCCACCGGAGAGCGACTGGAGTTGGAGCTGGTCGCCGACGGTCTCGTACACCCAGCGGAAGCCCTCGGCGGGCAGCGGCGCGCCGGTCGAACCCACGCCGCGCAGCGCCGACAGGTCGGCGACCTCCCGGGGGACCAGACCGGCCTTGCGGCAGGCCAGCAGGTACGGCGCGGAGGTGCCGAAGTATGTGGTGCCGGTCTCCGCCGCCAGCCGCCACAGCCCGCCGAGGTCAGGCTCAGCCGGCTGGCCGGGCTCCGCCCGGACCGCGGGGTTGCCGTCGAAGAGCACGATTGCCGCACCCACCGCCGGGCCGGAGACCAGGAAGTTCCACATCATCCAGCCGGTGGTGGTGAACCAGAAGAACCGGTCGGCCGGGCCTAGGTCGTGGTGCAGGGCGAGCATCTTCAGGTGTTCCAGCAGGATGCCGCCGTGGCCGTGCACGATCGGCTTCGGCAGCCCGGTGGTGCCCGAGGAGTAGAGCACGTAGAGCGGGTGGTCGAACGGCACCGGCGTGAACGTCGACGGCTCGTCGGTGGGCGCGGCCAGCTCGGCCCAGCTCAGCGCGCCCTCGGGAGCGGGGCCGGTCGGATCGAGGTAGCCGATGCTGACGGTGTGCCGCAACGACGGCAGGGCGGCCCGGATCGCGGCGACCTCGGCACGCCGGTCCACCGGCTTGTCGCCGTACCGGTAGCCGTCGACGGCGACGAGCACTGTCGGTGCGATCTGCTGCCAGCGGTCGGTGACGCTGCGGGTGCCGAACTCCGGCGCGCAGGACGAGAAGATCGCGCCGAGGCTGGCGGTGGCCAGCAGCAGGACGTACGTCTCGGCGATGTTCGGGGCGTACGCCGCCACCCGGTCACCGGCGGTGACGCCGAGCCGGCGCAGCCCGGCCGACACCCGGCGGACCTGCTCGCGCAGTTCTCCGGCGGTGAGCGTGGCCGGAGCCCGGGTCTGCCCGTGGGAGATCACCACCGGGTCGTCGTCGGCCCGCCCCGGCATCCGCAGCACGTTCTCGGCGTAGTTGAGCGTCGCGCCGGGGAACCACCGGGCGCCGGGCATCTCCCGCTCGGCCAGGGTGGCGGTCGGCGGGGTGTGCGCGATCACCTCGAAGTGGTCCCAGATCGAGCTCCAGAACCCGTCCAGGTCGGTGGTGGACCAGCGCCACAGGGCGTCGTAGTCGGCGAAGTCCAACCCGCGGTGCTCCCGCAGCCAGCGCAGGTAGGCGCCGATCCGGGACCGCTCGCGTACGTCCGCCGGCGGCGCCCACAGCATGTCACCCACTGCTCCACCCTCCCCCTGGCCCGACACGACACTGTGACTGGGCCGTGGCGCCATCTTGCCCTACCTCGAAGCGCCATTCTGCGCACCGGGTAGGCCCACCGACGCGTGCCCGTCCCACACTCCACCCCGCCATCCCATGTGGGTCAGCCCGCTCGGTGGGCCTGGATGGCACGGCGGCGGGCGAGGCGGTGCTCCCGGCGGATCTCCGCCTCCCGGTAGCGGCGTTCGTCCTCCGCCGTCTCCGGCAGCACCGGGCGGACCGACCTCGGCGCCCCACCCACGTCGACGCCGACGAACACCAGGTACGCGGTGGCCACCCGGACCGGCGCGTCCTCGGCCGAGTCCCACCGCTCGGCCACCACCCGCACGCCCACCTCCATCGAGGTCTGGCCGGTCCAGTTGACCTGTGCGTGCGCGTGCACGAGGTCGCCGACCCGGACCGCCTCGGAGAAGACGATCTCGTCGATCGCCGCTGTCACGGCGGTTCCGCCGCTGTGTCGCGCGGCGGCGGCACCGGCCACGTCGTCGACGAACTTCATCAGGACGCCGCCGTGCACGGTGCCGTAGAGGTTCACATCCACCGCCGTCATGATCTTGCTGAGAGTGACGCGCGAGTACGACGTCGGCTTGCCGTTCGGAGGGGCGGAGAGGTGCTCAGTCATGGCGAAAACGGTACGGTGCGCGGATGCGACATCTCTGGAGCTTCCTCGCCGGGCTGGTGGTGGCGCCCATCACCTGGGTGCTCGTCACACTGGGGCAGGACGGGTCGAGCCGGACGGTCGACCGCTGGGTGGAGACCGGCACGTTCAACACCGCCAACCTCATTGAGCCGGCTGTCTACCTCGGTGTCGGCGGTGTCCTGCTGGGCCTGCTCGGCACGCTGCGCTTCTCGCCGCTGGGCCCGTTGGTGGCCGGAGCGCTGCTGGTCACCCCGTATGTCGGGATGTTCGTGGCGCCCTTCACGGTGCGGGACGCGATCCCGCACGAGTGGAAGGTTTTCGGCGACCCGCTGCCGCTGCGGCTGCCCGTGGAGAACGGCACGCTCTTCCTGATCGGCCTGCTGCTGCTGATGGCGACGTTCAGCCAACAGCGGTGGCGGCAGTGGCCGACGCCGAAGACCGAGCCGGCCACGGCACCCACCCCGGCGTCGGACGGAGGCCCTCGCGACGACGACTTCACGATGACCGACTGGCCGACCCCCGCGCCCGCCGAGCGCGACACCGCGCCCCTCACTCTGGGTTACCCGGCGGACTCGACACCCACCGAACCGTTGCCCCGCCGGGTGGGCGGCGAGTCACCCTGGTCCGCCCCGCCGCGTGGTCAGCCGCGCCCCGAGGACACCACCGAGATCCGCTGATCGTCGGGGCGGGCTGGTCGACCGGCCCGCCCCTCTCGTTCCTTCCGGGCTAGTGCGGCGCCAGCGCCAGGTCCGTGTCGACAGTGCCGAGAGTGGCGCGGGGCACGACGAGGAGCATGACGATCAGCGCGGCGGCCATGCCGCCCGCGATGACGATCGCCATCGGCACACTTCCGGTGCCGAACAGACCGGCCAGTGGCGCCGACACCGCGCCGATCCCGAACTGCACAGCGCCGAGCATCGCCGCGGCGGTGCCAGCGGCCTCACTGTGCCGGCTCATGGCCAACGCCGGAGCGTTCGGCAGAGCGAGGCCGGCGGCGGCCAGAACCAGCCACAGTGACGCGAGCAGGGTGCTCAGGCCACCGATGCCGGTCGCCGCGAACATGACCAGCAGCAGACCGGCCGCCGTGCCGGCGATCAGGGCACTGACCAGGATCTGCTGCGGGGTGTAGCGGCGCAGCAGCCGCACGTTGAACTGGGTGGCCCCGATCAGACCCACCGCACCGGCCCCGAAGGCGATACCGAACTGCTGCTCGTCCAGGCCGTACTCCTGCTGGAGCACGAACGACGAACCTGAGACGTACGCGAACAGGGCCGCCATCGCCAGGCCGGCGACCAGCACCAGGCCGACGAACGCCCGATCGTTGACCAGCCCTCGGTAGTCGCGCAGTGTGGCGCGCACCCCGCCGTGCCGCCGACGCGCCACCGGAAGGGTCTCCGGAAGCCGGAACGCGGCCACCACGATCAGCAGCGCGCCCAGCACCGCAAGCGCCGCGAAGACGCCCCGCCAGTCGGTCCAGCCCAGCAGGCCACTGCCCAGCGTCGGAGCGAGGATGGGCGCCAGACCCATGACGAGCATCAGCCGGGAGAAGATCCGGGCGAAGGACGCCCCGCTGAACAGGTCGCGGACCACCGCCGTCGCGACCACTGTGGCGGCCGCGACGCCGAGCCCCTGGAGTACGCGCAACCCGCCGAGCACCTCGATGTTGGGTGCGAAGACACACAGCACGGAGGCCACGATGTGCGCGGCCAGCCCGGCCAGCAGTGGAATCCGCCGGCCGACCACGTCGGAGAGCGGGCCGATCAGCAACTGGCCCAACGCGAGGCCGACAAGCGTGCCGGTCAGCGTCAACTGGACAGCGGTCTCGGTGGTCTGCAGGCCCGCCGTGATGGCCGGCAGCGCAGGCAGGTACATGTCGATCGTCAACGGCCCGATCGCGATCAGGGCGCCCAGCACGAGGACGAGCTGCGCCCGCTGGCGGTTGGTCATCAGGTCGCCGGGCAGCACCTCTGGCGCGACGGCGGGGTCGGTCTTCTCCACCAACTGCTTCATCATCTCGATCTCTCTGGGGAAGCCGGTGCGTCGTCACGAGCGGCGGCGCGGCGTGGACATGACGAGGCAGGGGTCGTGACGGGGGTGGCCGGGCACGCGCGATCATCCGAGGGTGGCCCTCTCGCTCGGCAACACGTCGGTGCCGGGTGACGTTCCCGTTGTGTGGGGAGTCACGCTGCCCCAGCCGGCCGACCTGAACGTGACCGACCTCACACCACAATCGAAACCGGGGCCGAGGTACGGGTCGTCTTGCCTGGTGTGAAACGAAGTCTGGACGGGCTCGACGAGGGTGAATTGCTTCGCCGCGTCGCCCGAGGCGACCGGCTCGCGTTCGACGCGTTGTATCGGCGTACCGCACCCTGGCTGACCGCGCGACTGCGACGGCGCTGCGCCGACGAGGACGTGGTAGCCGAGGTGTTGCAGGAGACGTACCTGGCGGTCTGGCGATCCGCCGGCAGCCAGGCACAGTCTTCCACGTCCGGCAGCGCAGTGGGATGGCTGTGGACGATCGCCGCGCACCGGCTGATCGACGCGTTCCGCCACCGGGCCCGACGGGAGCGGGTTCCGCCGGTGCAGACCTTCGAGACCGTAGCCCCGGCGGCCGAGGACGAGGCGCTGGCCGACGGAATGGACGCCAACCTGGAGCGGGCCCTGCACGCGCTGCCAGCGGAGCTGCGCCAGGTGCTGCGCGCGATGGTCCTCGACGGGTTGACCGCGCGGGAGACCGCACTGCTGCTCGGCATGCCGGAAGGGACCGTGAAGACCCGGGCCCGACGGGCCCGAATCGCCCTCCGGGAGGCGCTGTCATGACCACTCACCCGACGCCCACCCTCATCTCCCGGTACGCCTCCGGTGACGCCGGCGTCGACGAGACGACCATCTGGGCGGTCGAGGCGCACCTGGAGAGCTGCGCCGCCTGCCGCACCGTGCTGACCGACGCCGTCGACCCGGGCACCCGGGACCTACTGGACCGGGTGGCGGACGGCATCGCCACCGCAATCGCCACCGGCCCTCCTCCGGTACGCCGAACCCGGCTGCGACGCACCGGGGTCGCCGCACGGATCCTGCCCTGGCTGGTCACCGCCACCGGGCTGATGCTTGCCGCCGCCCTGTTCGAGTGGACCTTCGACAGCCTGCCGTCGCTGGTACTGCTAGTCGCGCCGGTGGCGCCGCTGCTGCCGGTGGCCGCAGTCTGGAGCCGGCGTGTCGACCCGGCCTGGGAACTGACGGCCACCATGCCCCGCACCGGCCTACCACTGCTGATGCGCCGCACGCTGGGGGTGCTGACGGCGGTCATCCCGGTGCTGGCGGTAACGGGCTGGTTCACCGGGCACTCCCCTGGGCTCTGGTTGCTGCCAGTGCTGGGCTTCACCGCCGGCACCTTGGCGCTGGGCACGGTGCTGGGGGTCGACCGCGCCGCGGTCGCGTTGGCGATCGCCTGGTGCGCCGGCGTCGTGGCACCGAGCCTCGCCGACGGGCGACTCCCGGCGATCCTCACCGACAGCAGCCTGCCCGGGTGGGCGCTCACCACCGTGGCGTTGACGGCCGTCGTGCTCGTGCGAACCCGACGACGGCCGCACCAACCCCACCAGAACCTCATGCACTGATGACGCCATCGAATCAGGGCCGAATGGAGAGATCATGATGCGTACGGTCAGCGTGGCGGAGACCGCGCCGTCCACCTATCCGTGGGTGGTGCACACCGAGAAGTTGCAGGTCCGAGCCGGCCGACACCTCGCGGTCAACGAGCTGGACCTGAGGTTGGGCACCGGCGTGCACGGCCTGCTCGGCCCCAACGGCGCCGGAAAGACGACGTTGATGCGAGCACTCGCCACAGTGCTCAAGCCCGCCGGGGGGCGGCTGACCCTGCTCGGCGGCGAAGTCACCGGCGACGCCGACCTGCGTGCGGTACGCCGAGGCCTTGGCTACCTGCCGCAGCACTTCGGCTTCTACCCACGCTTCACGGTCCGGGAATTCGTCGAGTACATCGCCTGGCTCAAGGAGATGCCGAAAGCCGCAATCCCTGGCGCCGTGCAGCGGGCCGTCGATCGGGTGGGCCTGACCGACCGCGCCGACTCCCGAATGAAGACGCTCTCCGGTGGGATGCTGCGCCGCGCCGGCATCGCCCAGGCGATCGTCAACGACCCGGCGGTGCTGCTGCTCGACGAGCCGACGGTCGGGCTGGACCCGGAGCAACGCCTCGACTTCCGCGAGCTGCTGCGGGAGATCGGCCTGGACAGCTGCGTACTCGTCTCCACCCACCTGGTCGAGGACGTCGCGGTGGCCTGCTCCGACGTGGTGCTGATCAGTGAGGGCCGGCTGGTGTGGCAGGGCACCACCGGGCAGTTGACCGAACAGGGTGGTGCCGGCGACGCCGGCGACAGCGCCACCGAACGCGGCTACTCGTCGCTGCTGCGTGCCTACCGTGGGCGGGTGTCGGCATGACCGCACGCATCCTGCGCATCGAGCTGCGCCGCACGGCGGCGCTGGGCATCGCGATGTTGATGCTGGTGACCGGCGCAGCGCTGCTGCTGTCGGCCACCCCGTCCTTCGCCGGGCGGTGGATGCAGCTCGCGGTGATGGCCCGGTCGATGCTGATGGTGCTGCTGCCGCTCGCGCTGGCCGGTGGGGCGTGGATGGGGCAGCGCGACGCGCGCTACCGCGTCAACGAGCTGTTGGCCAGCACCGTCCGACCACGGTGGCAGCGCGTCATTCCCACCGCCAGCGCCCTCGCGATCTCCGTGGTGACCGCGTACCTCCTGATTTTTCTCATCGCTGCCGGATGGGTGGTGCCCACCTCGGGATACTTCCCGAGCGCGACAATCCTCGTCACCGCGGTCGGCGTCCCGGCGCTGATCGCCGCGGGCTGGCTGGGCATGGCAGCCGGCCGGGCCGTACCCCGGGTGATCACCGCACCGATCCTCGCCGTGCTCGGGTTCGCCCTGGTGGGGTTGGCGCCGGAGCTGGCCAGTTCGCCCGCGATGGACACGGACCTCGCCTACTTCCGACCGGAACCGGCAGCGGTGCTACTCATACCCACCTTCACCGGCCTGGACGACTTCCAGACGATCGCGACGTCGGTCAGCCTGCTCCAGGCGCTGTGGCTGGCGTCCCTCGCCGCGACCGGTCTGCTGCTGCTGGGCGCGAGCCGGCGCCGTGCCATCGCCTACGCGGTGCTCCCGGCGGTGCTCGGCGTCACTGTCGCCCTACCGCTCCTGCCCGTCGGCGGAGCCCGCGGGGCGGCAGTCGTCGACCCGGTCGCCATCGAGCTGGTCTGCGACAGCGACGGCCCACAGGTCTGCGTGACACGGGCGCACACTGCCCTGCTGCCCGCCGTCGTCGGCCCCGCCCGCCAGGCGCTCGCCATGATGGCGGCGAAGCTGCCCAACGCACCCGTCCGGGCGGTGGAGACCCGACAGGTCAGCTTCTGGGCGAGGCTGGACCCGCACGCCGTACCGGCCCGGCACTCGCCCGACACATTCGTCTTCGACACTCCCAGTTTCGACCACGTCGGGCACGCCGACCTGTCCGGTGACTACTTCCTGCCGTCCCTGTTGCAGGCCGCCTGGCAGCAGGAGTGCGGCGAACGACCCATTCGCGGCGAGGTGTACCGGGCCCGGATGGTCGCCGCCGCCTGGCTGACCGGCCGACCACCGACCCCGCCCGGATGGGCGCCTGATGAGGTGGCGCAGATGCAGAGCACGTACCAGGCATTCGTGAGCCTGCCGGAGGCCGAGCAACGACGTCGGATGGCAGCGGCCCGTGAGAGCGCCCTGGCCTGCCGGGACGACGAGCTGGTGACGATCCTGCCGACGGACCAACAGTGAGGTGGCTTCGACTGCACCTACGCTCGCGCCGGATCCCGCTCGCCCTGACCACAGTGACCACCTCGATCGCGTTGGCCTGGGCGCTGTCCCTGGCCTACACCGACTCGGCGACCATCAACGCCCGCACGGCCAGCCTCACCATCATGCTGGCGGCCGTCGCGGTCGGCACCACCCTCACCGGTGCCGACGACGCGCTCGACCGCAGCATGGCGATCAACTGGCCGGTACGCCGCGCCGGGCACCTACTGCTCGCCGCTGCCGTGATCACCGCGCTGCTGTCGCTCAGCACGATCACCGACACCCGCTACGAGCCGTTCGCCCTCGTGCTGCGCAACACCACAGGGCTACTCGGGCTCACCGCGCTCGGCGCCACCCTGCTGGGTGCCGCCCTGGCCTGGATCGCCCCGACGACCTGGACCCTCATCGCGGTACTACCGTCGATGGGGCCCAGCCAGGATCTGAAGATGCAGGTGGCCGGCTGGCTGGTCCAGCCCGCCGGCACCACCGCCGCCACCGTCTGCGCTGTCACCCTGGCCGCGACCGGTCTGCTCGCGTACGCCCTGCGGGGTTGCCCGTTGCGGCCCGCCAACGAAACGGTCTCCGACCGCTGAAGGGCCTCCGGTGCTCCGAGTCTGGAGCACCGGAACGCCCTAGCCGACGTCGGCGAGCAGTTGTCGCGCCATGACGATTCGCTGCACCTGGTTGGTGCCCTCGTAGATTTGCGTGATCTTGGCGTCCCGCATCATCCGCTCGACCGGGTAGTCCCTGGTGTAGCCGTAGCCACCGAGCAACTGCACCGCATCCGTGGTGATCTCCATGGCGGCGTCCGAGGCGAAGCACTTCGCGGCCGCGCCGAAGTAGGTGAGATCGTCGTCGCCACGCTCCGACTTGCCGGCGGCCGCGTACGTGAGCTGCCGGGCCGCCTCCAGCTTCATGCCCATGTCGGCGAGCATGAACTGGATGCCCTGGAACTCGGCGACCGCCTTGCCGAACTGCCGACGCTCGGCCACGTACCCCTTGGCGTAGTCGAGTGCGCCCTGCGCGATCCCGACGGCCTGCGCGGCGATGGTGACCCGGGTGTGGTCCAGGGTCTTCATCGCGGTGCCAAAGCCGGTGCCCTCCGCGCCGATCAACCGGTCGGCCGGGATCCGCACGTTGTCGAGGTAGACCTCGCGGGTGGGCGAGCCCTTGATGCCGAGCTTCTTCTCCGGCGCGCCGAAGCTCACCCCGGGATCGGACTTCTCGACCACGAAGGCCGAGATGCCCCGGGACCGGGCGGCCGGGTCGGTGACGGCGAAGACCGTGTAGAACTCGGACACGCCGGCGTTCGTGATCCAGCGCTTCACACCGTTGAGCACCCAGTGATCCCCGTCACGAATCGCCCTGGTGGTCATCGACGCCGCGTCGCTGCCCGCCTCCGGCTCGGAGAGGCAGTAGGAGAACATCGCCGCACCGGCCGCGACAGGCGTCAGGTAGCGACTCTTGAGCTCGGCGGAACCGGACAACAACAGCGGCATCGTGCCGAGCTTGTTCACCGCCGGGATCAGCGAGGAGGACGCGCAGGCACGGGCCACCTCTTCGATGACGATGGCCGTGGCCAGGGCATCCGCACCCGCGCCGCCGTACTCCTCGGGGATGTGCGGGGCGTGGAAGTCGGCCGCCCGCAGCGCGTCGTAGGACGCCTTGGGAAACTCGCCGGTCTCGTCGGCCTCCGCGGCGTGCGGAGCGACCTTCGCGGCGCAGATCTCACGCATCGCCGCCCGGATCGCCTCGTGCTCCTCGGGCAACCGGTAGACGTCGAACTCCCCTGCGGCCATCTCGGCCCTCCCCTTCACCACTATCATGCGCAGTCTGTGACGACTCCTGACCGCCGACCGCGCAGACTGAAGACTAGCTACTGCAGTTCAGGTGATGTTACCGGCGCGTAGGTATGGGCAAAGATGGTGCACCCGACGCGCTGGGCGATGATGGAGACCGAGACAGAGAGCCACCCCTCCGGTGCCCCGCCCAGGCGCCGCAGCAGAATGCGACGCGACGACGCGACGCCAGTGCGAGCGGAGAAGACAGGCGTGACGATCCCCTACCCCACCATCCAGCCGAGCCCCGCCATCGCCGCGGTGACACCGCCCTCAGGTGCACCCCGGCCGCGGGTGACGTTCCTGGGGACTGGTTACCTCGGTGCGACGTACGCCATCTGCTACGCCGAACTGGGGTACGAGGTACTCGGGTTCGACGTCGACGCGGACAAGATCGCCATGCTGAACGCCGGTCAGGTGCCGATCCACGAGCCCGGCCTGGACGAGCTGCTCCGGCGCAACCTGGCCGCCGGCCGCCTCCGGTTCAGCACCGACATCGCCGAGACCGCCGAGTTCGGCGACGTGCACTTCATCTGCGTCGGCACCCCCCAGCGGGCCGACGGCATGGGCGCCGACCTGTCGTACGTCGAGGCGTCGGTCACCAGCCTCGCGCAGCACCTGACCCGCAAGGCGTTGATCGTCGGTAAGTCCACCGTGCCGGTCGGCACCGCCGAGTGGGTCGAACAGCTCGTCGGTAAGCACACCCCCGACGACCTGGACGTCGAGGTGGCCTGGAGCCCGGAGTTCCTCCAGGAGGGCTTTGCCGTCGACGACGTCCTGCGACCCAACCGGATCGTGGTCGGCGTCAAGAGCGAGTGGGCCAACGGCATGCTCTACGCCGCCCACAAGGGCGTGTTCGACCTGGCCGCCACGGAGGACCGCGAGGTGCCCCTGGTGGTCACCGACTTCTCCACCGCCGAGCTGGTGAAGGTCGCCGCGAACGCCTTCCTCGCCACCAAGATCTCCTTCATCAACGCGATGGCCGAGGTCTGCGAGGCGTCCGGCGGCGACGTCACCCAACTGGCCCGCGCGATCGGTTACGACCCGCGGATCGGCAACCGGTTCCTCCAGGCCGGCCTCGGCTTCGGAGGCGCCTGCCTGCCGAAGGACATCAGGGCCTTCCAGGCCCGCGCCCAGGAGCTGGGCGCCGGTGAGGCGCTGCGCTTCCTGCACGAGGTCGACCTGATCAACCTCCGTCGGCGTACCCGGGTGCTCCAGCTCGCCGCGGACCTGCTCGGCCGCCGCTCCGGCCCGGCCGGCCCGGACTTCTCCGGCACCCGCATCGCCGTGCTCGGTGCCACCTTCAAGCCCAACACCGACGACGTCCGCGACGCCCCGGCGCTCGCCGTCGCCGCACTGTTGCAGAAGGCCGGCGCCGACGTGCACGTGTACGACCCGCAGGGCACCGAGAACGCCCGCCGCGCGGTTCCCGAGTTGACCTACGAGGGCAGCATCAACGATGCGGTGAGCGACGCCGACCTGGTCTGCGTCCTCACCGAGTGGGCCGACTTCCGCAACGCCGACCCGGTCGCCCTCGGCGAGTTGGTCAAGGGCCGCAAGGTCGTCGACGGCCGCAACTGCCTCGACCCGGCACTGTGGACCCAGGCGGGCTGGGAGTACCGGGGCATGGGACGCCCCTGACGAAACCGACACCCACCGGCCGGTCATCGAGCATCTCGATGGCCGGCCGATGTCGTTGTTTGTGCCGGACCCGCCGACATGAGTCGAAATCCGCGCCAGCTTTGGGCATGCTGCGACAGTGGGAGTCCACAGTGCGGGTGGAGGGGTGTCGTGGCGACCTTTCAATGCTCCTCGTGCGGCCGGGAGATCAAGCCGGCCGTCCGATGCCCCCACTGTGGGGCAGATCAACCACAGTGGGTCGAGCACCTGGGCGACATCGAGCGTTCGATAGCGGAGATGAAGGCGCGCGACGCCGCCATCGCGCGTGAGCAGCGGCAGATCGCCGCCAAGATGCAGGCGGCGCTCTTCCAGCGGGACATCCTCGCCCACGCCGGCGAGGAGCGGATCAAGCAGGCCACCAGGCCACGCCGTGTGCTTCGCCGCCGTCCCGGCCGGCGACCACCCACCGCCACCATGGGAGCGCCGCCCCGGGTGCCCCGCCAGGGCACCCCGCCCGCGCCGGAGGACCCGCCGCCGCCCCCGCCCCGAGCCGTCTGGCTGGACGTGGACGACCCGGAGCACCCGCCGGAGGCGTCCTCGCGTGAGGTGCAGAACATCCCCCTCGGGCTGGGCGCGCTGCTGCTCGGCGTCGCCGCCGTGGTCTTCGCCGCAGTGGCCACCAGCTCGATGGACGCGCTGGCCCGGCTCGGCATCCTGCTCCTGGCCACCGTGCTGATGCTGCTCGCCCCACCGGCACTGGCCCGGCGCGGGCTCACCTCGACCGCCGAGACCATCGCCGCGGTCGGCCTGCTGCTGGTGCCACTCGCCGGCAACGCCCTCTGGGCGGTGGACCGGATCGGCACCGGCAGCGGGTCCGGCACCGTCTTCGCCGGGGTGATCTTCGCGGTCACCGCCGCCGTCGCCTTCGGGTACGCCGCCTGGACGGGTCTGCGCGCGCCCCGCTTCGCCACAGTGCTCGCCGCGCAGCCGGTGCTGCCCCTGCTCGCGTACGACCAGGTCTCGGGTCCGGGCGGCTGGGCGCTGGTGCTGGCCCTGGTCGCCCTGGTCAACCTCGGCCTGGCCCGCTCAGGTGTGACTCTCGAGCGCCTCCCCCGGGAGGACCTGCCATCACCGGCCGCGCCGTCCCCCGCGCCGCGCCAACGTGACGACGAGAGCCGGCCGGAGGGCGCCCCGGAGGAGGCCGGCGAGCTCATCGACGCCGGAGCGGGCCGCAGCGACCCACAGCCGACCCGCCCGGTGCCGGGCCTGCGTGAGCTGACCTGGCTGCTGCACGCTCTCGCGGTCGCCGTCTCGCTCGCGTACGCGGTCACCGCCCTGCTGCGGGCCGAGACGGTGCCGACCGCTACCGGCGCCGGGATGGTGCTGCTGCTGGCCGCCGTGACCGGGCTTGCCGGCGCGCTGGTGCTGCGCCGCCCGCCACTGCCCGACGTGGCGGCCGGCATCGTCACCCTGGCCGTGATCGGCGCGCTCAGCCGAATCGTCTCGGTGGCGCTCCCCGGCCGGGCGCTGCTGCTGATCGCGGCGGTCATCACGGTGACCGGGCTGGCAGTGCGCGCGGTCCCGGAGGCAGCACGACGCGGCCCACAGATCGCCTCCGCGGTGGCACTGACCGTCAGCGGCCTGGTGGTCGCCGGCGGCGCGCTACGCGCCGGAGTGGCACCGGTCCGGGCGGCGCTGCCCGCCTGGAATCCTGACCTCGGCCGGTACCAGGGCGAACTGGCCGCCGCCGTCGGGCCGACCACCTGGCAGCTCGCGGGTGCCGCGTTCCTGCTCACCATCGCGGCCGTGCTGGCCCTGCCCACCGAGATCCGTCGGGAGTTCGCGGTCGCCGGCGCGGCACTGACCGCTCTCGCCGTCCCGGCCTCGTTCGGTCTCGGCTGGGCGACGGCACCCTGGCCCATGGTGGTCGCCGCGATCGGCATCGGGATCATCGGGCTCTCCGCCCGCAGCGACCGGGCCGCGCTGGCGCACGCCATCGGTGCGGCAGTGGTCGGCCTGTTCGGCGCGGGTGCCAGCCTGGCCAGCCCCACCCTCACGGCCGCGGTCCTGATCACCCTGTTCGTGGCTGGCACGCTCGTCGCGCTGGCGCCCCGGATCCGGATCGCCTCGGCCGCCTCCGACACGGTCACCGCCTGGGCCGCCGGTGGTGCCGCGTTCGCGCTGCCCGGAGCGGTGGCCGCCTTCGTGGCCGCCACCATGCCGAGCGACCCGACCCTCACCCCGGCGAGCCTCCGCGAGGTGACCGTCCCGATCCTGGCGGCCAGCTTCCTGGCGGTCTGCGCGACCCTCGGCTACGCCGCCGTCGTGCAGGTCTCCCAGCGCCACATCCCCGCCCCGCTGTCGGTGGGCACCGGGCTGGGCGCACTGATCGTCACCGCCGCCGCGTTCGGCGCACCCGGCGCGACAGTCGCCGACGCCTGGGTCGGCGCGCTGCTGCTGGTCGCGGCGGTGCTGCTCTTCCTGGCCCCCTCCATCGACGCCGGCCGGCGCGCCGACCTCACCCTCGACGGCTCGGACCTGGCCGCCGCGGCGGTCACCACCGCCCTGATCGCCACCCTGGTACGGATCGGGGCGGTCCTCGCCCCCGGCGGGCAACTGGCGGCGGCCGCCGCCCTGCTCCTGGTGGTCGCCGTGGCCGCCCGCAGCATGCCGGAGGAGTGGCGGCGCGGTCCGATCCTCGGCCTCACCGTCGGCGGCGCCCTGATCGGCGTCCTCGCCGCTTGGACGGCGGTACGCGGCGGCGTCGGCGTGCTGGCCACGCCCGGCCCGATCTGGCAGGGCGACCTGAGCGGCTGGCCGGCCGCCCCCGTCGGCGGTGCCACCTGGCAGGCGCCGGTCGCGTTGGCGCTGCTGGCCCTCGCCGCCGGCATCCTGCTCCCGCCGCCCTGGCGTTGGGACGTGTCCGGGGTGGCGGTGGTGCTCGCCACGATCGCCGCGCCGGCCGCGTTCGACCTGGCGTGGTGGTCGCCGGTCCTGGTCGGCGGGATGGTGGCCACCGTGTTCGGCATGGCAGCGGTGGCCACGGAGGAGGCTCGCGCCGGGCTGTCCCGGGCCACCGTCGCCGGGGTCGTCGCGCTGCACGCCGCCGGGGCCGGACTGGTCCGCCCGTGGACCACGGCCCTGGCGCTGGGCAGCATCGCTCTGATCGGCGTGGTGGTGGCCATGCTGGCCCGCGTCCTCGCCGGCCCACAGGTCACCGACATCGACACCGAGGGAATGCCGCCACACCTGGCGCAGATCGGCGGCGCGGCGATCGGTGCCGCCCTGCTGGCCCTCCCCGGTGCGGTGGCGGCCCTTGCCGCCGAGTTCGAACACTCGGCGCAGGTGGTGTTGACAGCGGCGCTGGCGGCGACCAGCCTCGGCCTGGCCGCCGTCGCGGCCGTCCGCCGGCAGGTGCCGCAATATCTGCCCTGGGTCAGCGTGGCGGTGGTCGGCGGGGCCACCATCAGCGCCCTCGCCGCCATCCCCACCGGCCTCGCCGCCGGCGTCTACGCGGCCGCCGCCGCCCTGCTCGGCGTACTGGCCGAACTGATCCGCGCGGCCACCGTGCCACCCACCGGCGCTGCCCAGCCGGTCCGGCGTTGGGCGGTACGACTCGACGGCGCCCTCCGGCGGCTGCCGGACGACCCGGAGCGCCGGCGCTGGCGCGTCAACCCCGCCGCCGGTGCGCTGGCCGCGGCGGCCCTTCCCACCGCCCTGGCGCTCGTCTCGATCGCACCCGCGCTGGTCACCGCGCTGGTCGAGCCGCACCGCACCCTGACCCGGATCTGGCAGGGCCCGCCGCCGGAACTGCTCACCCCGCCACCGGACGTGGTCAACCCGACCCACGTACTGACCGCGCTGCTGCTCACCGCCACCGCCGCGCTGGCCGCCACCGGCTTCAGCGGCGGGCGGCGGTCTCGGGCCGTCCCGGTGGTGCTGCCGGGGGCGGCCGTCACGCTGCTGATCGCACCCATCGCGCTCGGCCAGGGCTGGCCCGCCAGCACCGTCGCCGCGCTGTCCGTCTTCACCATCGCGATGCTCGGTCTCGCCCTGACCCCACCGCCGCCGATCGTCGAACGGGCCCGCTCACTACGGCTGGCCCGGGTGCTGGTGTTCGCCATCGGTCTCGCCGGTGGCAGCGCCGGCCTCGCCGGCAGCCTCGCCGACCGGCAGATGACCCTGTTCACCCTCGGCAGCGCGGTCGCGGTGGGCGCGGTGGCGGCACTGTTCGGCACCACCCAACGGGCACGCATCCTCGGCTGGCTCTTCGCCTCCCTCATGGCGCAACTCTTCGTGCTCACCGTCGGCCTGGTCGCCGGGGTGGCGGCCGTCTGGTCCGCGTTCGGGGTGCTGGCCGTCGGCGCGGTCCTTCAGGTGCTCGCCGCGACCCTCCCCCGGCTGCGCCGCCCCGAGGCGCAACGGGAAGCCTCCACAGTGGAATGGACCGGGTACGCTGCCGCGCTCATCGCCCTCGCCCTCGCCTTCGACTCACCCCGCCACATCGCCGCCCTGCTGGCCGCCTGGGGCGCTGTCCTCGGGGTGGCGGCAACCCGACCCGGCCGCCGGCCGGTGGAACGCCGGATCCTGTTCTGGGCGGTGGTGGTCTGCGAGATCACCGCGTGGTGGATCCTGATGCGGGTCGCCGACGTGGCGCTGCCCGAGGCGTACACGCTGCCGTTCGCGGCACTGGCCCTCCTCGTCGGCGTCCTGGAACTACGCCACCGACCCGACATGAGCAGTTGGGTGGCGTACGGGCCGGCACTGGTAGCAGCCTTCGTGCCGACGCTGGCCATCGTGCTGGCCACCGAGTCCAGCACGCTGCGGCAGATGCTGCTGCTACTCGGCGCGGTCGCCGTGCTGATCTTCGGGTCGTCCAGTCGGCAGCAGGCGCCAGTGATCGTCGGCGCCTCGGTCACCGCCATCGCGGCGATCCACGCCCTGTTCAGCCTGGGCCCATGGCTGGTACTGATCCCGGTGGGCATCCTGCTGCTGGTCCTCGGCGCGAGCAACGAACGCCGCCGCCGAGCCCAGGAACGCCTACAGACGGCCCTCCGCGGCATGAGATGAATCGGAGGGCCCTGCGGCGTTAGTGAGTGGGCGCGGCTCGTGGGGGCGAGTTCGCGTCTGCGTGTGCGTGTGCGTGTACAGCGGGGCGTGTGCGTCAACCAACCGTGGGCGCGAGTGCGTCGACGTGTGCGTCGATCATGGAGTTGTGGTGGGGAATATAAACCGCGAATGCCCTCATCTCGGGCACCATAAGTCCATGATCGACGTGTCGGAGTCTGGGCTCGCGGAGGTGAGCCGGGTCGACGGGCCAACCTCGCGCGATCTTGCGCTTTCTGTTGCGACATAGGGTATGAAAACCACAAAACAACAACCGAAAGTGCAAGATCGCCGGGTGAAGCCGGGCGCAACCCGGCAGGGCGAGGTCCGCGCGGGCCACAGTTGCGCGATCTTGCACTTTATGTCGCGGCATAAGGCGTGAAAGCCGCGAAACAACAACAGAAAGTGCAAGATCGCGAGAGCGCGGGTGGAGCGCCGAGGGCGAGGGCGAGGCTTGCCGGGGGCTCGCGGGGCGAGTCTCGCGGGGGTGGGAGCTGGGCTAGGGCTGGGGCAGGGTTGCTTGGAGGGCGGCTTCCTTGGTTGCCACAAGCTTCTCCAGGTCCTGCTGGTAGGTCGCCATCTTGGCGCGCAGGCCCTCGTCGCTGGCGCCGAGGATCCGTACGGCGAGCAGGCCGGCGTTGCGGGCGTTGCCGATCGACACGGTGGCGACCGGGATCCCGGCCGGCATCTGCACGATCGACAACAGCGAGTCCATGCCGTCGAGGTGTTTCAGCGGCACCGGCACACCGATCACCGGCAGCGGCGTCACCGAGGCGACCATTCCGGGCAGGGCGGCGGCACCACCGGCCCCCGCGATGATCACCTTGAGGCCCCGGTCGGCGGCGTCGCGCCCGTACTCGATCATTGCGACAGGGGTTCGGTGCGCCGAGATCACGCGTACCTCGTAGGTCACGCCGAAGTCGTCAAGCACCTCGGCGGCGGCCCGCATGGTCGGCCAGTCCGAGTCGCTACCCATGATCAAGCCAACCGTGCTCACTGTGGCCCTTCCGTCGTACCCGAAATCGTGGCTCACTCGTGGCCCTCGCGCAGCCACCGCGCGGCGCGGGCGGCACGGGCCCGCAGGTCGTCGAGGTCGTCACCGAGCACGGTGACGTGCCCGATCTTGCGGCCGGGTCGCACCTGCTTGCCGTACAGGTGCACCTTGGCACCCGGCTCGGCGGCGAAGAGGTGGTGCAACCGCTCGTCGATCGACATGCCGCCCGGCTCGCCGCCGAGCACGTTCGCCGACACCACCACCGGGGCGGTCAACGCTGTGTCACCCATCGGGTAGTCCAGCACCGCCCGCAGGTGTTGCTCGAACTGGGAGGTCCGGGCACCCTCGATGGTCCAGTGCCCCGAGTTGTGCGGACGCATCGCCAGCTCGTTGACCACTATCGCGGGCCGGCCGGCGTCGTCGCGCACCTCGAACAGCTCCACGGCCAGCAGACCGATCACGCCGAGCGCGGTGGCCAGGTCGATGGCGAGCTGCTGCGCGGAGACCGCCAGCTCCTCGTCGAGGCCGGGCGCCGGGGCCAGCACCTCCACGTTGATGCCGTCGCGTTGCACCGTCTCGACCACCGGGTACGCGGCCACCTGACCGAACGGCGAACGGGCCACCTGCACGGCCAACTCCCGCCGCAGCGGCACCCGCTCCTCGACGATCAGCCGGGTGCCACCGGCGAGCAGCGTGGCCGCCAGCTCGGTGGCCTGGGTGGCGTCGTCGACCATCCAGACGCCCCGGCCGTCGTAGCCGCCCCGGGCCGCCTTCAGCACCACCGGCCAGCCGACCTGCTCGCCGAAGCCGACGAGGTCGGCGGGCTCCCCGACGGGCCGCCAGGCCGGGTTGGGGGCACCCAGCTCGGTCAGGCGCTCCCGCATGACCTGCTTGTCCTGGGCGTGCAGCAGCGCGTCCGCCGGCGGGTACAGGGACACCCCTTCGGCCGCCAGCGTGCGAATGTGCTCGGAGGGCACGTGCTCGTGGTCGAAGGTGACGACGTCACAGCCCTTGGCGAAGGTGCGCAGGGCGGCCAGGTCGGTGTGGTCGCCGTACTGGACGTCGGCGGCGACGAGCGCCGCGCCGTCGTCAGGGGCGGTCGCGAGCACACGCAGTGACTGGCCGAGGGCGATCGCGGCCTGGTGGGTCATCCGGGCCAACTGGCCGCCACCCACCATTCCGACAACTGGCAGACCGGTACGGGAATCCATAGCGCGGCCAGCCTATCCGGGCCGCCGACGGGCTCGGCCGGAGGGCTGGCGACCCGACGGGCGAGCGCCGGCGGGACCACCACGCGAGGCGCGCCAGCGACTACCGGGCGTGGTGGTGCGCTCAGGCCAACTCGGCGACCAGGTCGTCGACCGAGGTGACCGGCCGCTGGCAGACGAAACCCCGGCAGACGTACGCGGCGGACCGCCCGTCGACAAGCGGACGGTCGGCGAGCAGCGGCACACCCGGCTGGTCCGGACGCCCGGCGACGACCACCGCTCCCGGCGGTGCGTGCCGGTGGGCGGCGGCCACCAGGGGGTCGCCGGTCGGGTCGTCGGTGACCACGGCGATCTCGTACGGCCCGGAGGCCAACGCCTCGCCCACCATTGCCGCGTACCCGCTGAACCGGGGGTGCTTGCCGACGATCGGCGCGACAGTGCCGAGGGCCGCTTCGGCGGCCTCCCGGTAGCGCGTCTCGCCGGTCAACGCCGAGTACGCCACCAGCCCGGCGATCAACGCCGACCGGCCGGACGGGGTGGCGTTGTCGGTCGGGTCGGCCGGTCGGGCGACGAGCCGCTCCGCGTCGTCGGCGGTGTCGTAGAAGGCGCCTCCGGGCGCGGCGAAGTGCGCCAGGGCGGTGTCCAGCAGTTCGCCGGCAAGAGTGAGCCAGCGACCCTCGCCGGTGAGCTGGTGCAGCGCGCAGAAGGCCTCGGCCACACAGCCGTAGTCCTCCAGGACACCGGCCGGTTCGCCGACCTTGCCGTTGCGGGAGACCCGGCGCAGCCGGCCGTCCACCAGGTGCACAGTGGCCAGGTGCTCGGCGGCCTGACGCATCGCCCCGTCGGCGACGATCGTCACGCCGTCCATCAGGTTGGCATCCTCGTCCTGCGGGGACGCGGAGAGGGCAGCTACCTGTTGGAACTCGGCGATGGCGGTGATCGCCAAACCGTTCCAGGCGGCCACCACCTTGTCATCGAGGGCCGGCTGCGGGCGAGTGTCCCGGGCCGCGAGCAGCCGCCCGACGATCTGCTGCCACCGGGCACGCACCTCGGGCGCGGCGTCGTCCACGTCCCGGGCGAGCCGCAGCACACTCATGCCGTGTTCAAAGGTGCCGTCGTCGGTGACTGTGAACAGGTCGGCGGCGAACCGGCCGTCGTCCTCGCCCAACGCCTCGACGAGCTGGGCGGGCGTCCAGGCGTAGGTGAGCCCTTCGACGCCCTCGGTGTCGGCGTCCAGCGCGGACGCGAAGCCCTGCCCGGGCCGGTGCAGCTCGTCGGCGAGGAACCGGGCGGTGTCCCGGGCCACCCGGCGGGCCAGCGGGTCACCGGTGAGTCGCCACAGCTGGGTGTAGACCCGCAGCAGCAGCGCGTTGTCGTAGAGCATCTTCTCGAAGTGCGGCACCGTCCAGTGCGCGTCCACCGAATACCTCGCGAAGCCGCCCGCGAGCTGATCGTAGATGCCACCCCGGGCCATCGCCTCGGCGGTGTGCCGGCTGACCTCCAGGCTGCCCGGGTCACCGGTGCGCTGGTGGTGGCGCAGCAGGAAGAGCAGGTTCATGTGCGGCGGAAACTTGGGGGCGCCACCGAACCCGCCGTTCGTGGCGTCGTACTCGCTGGCCAGCTTGGCGGCTGCCGCGTCGAGCAACGGGGCGTCCAACGGCGCGGTGGGGCCGCCCACTGCCTGCGCGCCGCCGATGGCCTCGACCACGGCGGCGCCCTGGCCCAGCACCGCCTCACGTTGCTCCCGCCAGGCGGTGGCGACCGACTGGAGCAACTGGACGAAGTTGGGTCGCGGGAAATAGGTGCCGCAGAAGAACGGGGTGCCGTCCGGGGTGGCGAAGACGGTCATCGGCCAACCGCCCTGACCGGTCATCGCCTGGGTCGCGGTCATGTAGACCGCGTCCACGTCCGGGCGCTCCTCACGATCCACCTTGATCGACACGAAGTTGTCGTTCATCAGCGCGCCGACCTGCGCGTTCTCGAACGACTCGTGGGCCATGACGTGGCACCAGTGGCAGGCCGCGTAGCCCACCGAGATGAGCACCGGAACGTCGCGCCGCTTCGCCTCGGCGAACGCCTCGTCCGACCACTGCCACCAGTCGACCGGGTTGTCGGCGTGCTGGAGCAGGTACGGGCTGGTGGCGTCGACGAGTCGGTTCACCTGACGACCATAGCCAGCCCCGGCGCGGACCGTGCAGGCTCCACCCGGACGGTCAGGAGGCGCCGTCGGCGCGGAGCCGGAACACGTTCGACTCGGCCGAGTCGCGCAGCGACCCCAGCACCGCGCTGATCTTGTCTGCCGGCATCGGCTTGAAGAAGTGGTAGCCCTGCGCGGAGGTGCACCCCAGCTCGGCCAGGGCCATCCGCTGCTCGGCGGTCTCCACGCCTTCGGCGACCACCCGCAACCCCAACTCGTGGGCGAGGCCCACAGTCGTCCGGACGATCGCGGCGGCCTCCGGCGAGTCGGCCATCCGGATGACGAACGAACGATCCACCTTCAACTCGTCCACAGCGATCCGGGTGAGGAAGGTGAGCGACGAGAAGCCGGTGCCGAAGTCGTCGACGGCGAGTTGCACGCCCATCGACCGGAGGGTCGCCAACACCTCGTCGATGACCTCCAGTTCGCTCATCACCACTGTCTCGGTGATCTCCAGAACGAGCCGGTGCGGCGGCACCTGGTGGCGGTGCAACGCGTCAGCGATCTCCGCCGGCAGCCGGGGGTCGAGCAGGCTGCGCGCCGACAGGTTCACCGAGATCGGAACGTCCAACCCCTCCCGGGCCCAACCGGCTGCCACGCCTAGCGCCTTGTCCAGCACGTAGCGGGTGAACGTGCCGAGCTGCTCGCTGTTCTCCACCGGCCGGATGAAGTCGGCCGGGTTCAGCCACCCACGTCGGGGGTGCTGCCACCGGATCAGCGCCTCCACGCCGGTGGGGGCACCGGTGGCGAGGTCGACCGCCGGCTGCAACGCCAGCACCAGTTGATCGTCGACAGTCAACGCCTCACGCAGCTCGGCCAGCAGGGCGAGCTGGTCGGTGCTGGCCGCGTCGCGTGCGCCGTCGTACGCGGCGACGTTGCCGCCGCCGTCCTTGGCCTGGTACATCGCGATATCGGCCCGCCGCAGCAGCTCGGTCAGGTCCGCGGTGCCCGCGGCGGCCACCACCACACCGACCGAAACCTCGATGGACATCCGTACGCCGGCCACCTCGGTCGGCGCGGCCAACCGCTCGGCGATCTCGCGGGCCTGGCGCAACGCGTGGGCCATCGGGGCGGCCCGGTCGCCGAGCACCGGCACCGCCGTGAGCAGCAGGGCGAACTCGTCGCCGCCGAGTCTGCCGAGCAGGTCACCGCTGCGAACCAATCCGCTGAGCCGGTTCGCGGTCAGCCGCAGCAGCTGGTCACCCGCCGCGTGGCCGAGCGTGTCGTTGACTTCCTTGAACTGGTTGATGTCCAGCAGCAGCAGTGCCACCGGGTGATCGTGGCTGAGCTGTCGCAGCGACTGATCACCCTTACTCAGCATCGCCGCCCGGTTGACGAGGCCGGTGAGCGGGTCGTGCACCGCCTCGTACGACGAACGGGCCGTGACCAGCCGCAGTTCGTGGTGGGTCGCGGCGTCGTGCAGGGCGGCGGCGAGCGCGTCGCCGAACGCGGCCACCGCGTCGTGTTCGCGGGCGGTGGGCGGGGCCGAACGGGGGAACCTCACCCGCAGCCGGCCGACCGGCGCGGCGCCCACCGACAGCGCGCGGCTCAGCTCGTGCTCGTCCGGCTCCGACTGGTCCGGTGGGCCGGTCTCCCGGTCGACCAGTTGGCCGCTGGCGTCGCCCCGGTAGCGGTGCCACCGGCCGTCGGTACGGGCCACGTCGACGTCCACCAGTTCGGCGTTGAACAGCGTCAGCGCGCCGGTGACCGCCGCGCTTGCCACGCCCCGCTCGTCGAGCTGGTTGAGGGCTGCGGTGGCCTCGGCGAAAGCCCGCCAGGTGCGGCGCTCCTGATCAGAGCGCAGCCGGTAGCGGTAGGTCTGCTGGAGCAGCCACAGCAGCGGCGGCAGCAACAGCAACCAGCGAGGGTCCAACTCCAGCAGGGCGACCACCACCAGCCCCACCGCCACGTTGCCGACGAACATCATCAGCTTGCCGCGCAGCGCGGCGAGCAACGGTGGCCCGATCGGCAGCCCATGCCGCAGGCCCAGCGTCACCCCACCCAGCCAGGCGGTCACCAGCAGGTACGTCACCGAACCGGCGATGACGGCGAGCGCCAGCACCGGGGTGGGCGGGGAGAGCAGCGGCCGACCGAGCGCCGTGGTCACGGACACGGCGAGCGCCGACGCGGCGGCCAGCGACGCGGCGATCCGGACGATCTCCAGGACCGGACGACGATCGTTGTGCAGGGACAGCAGGGTCCAGGCCAGCCCGGTGCCGAGCAGCGTGGCCGACGGGAGCCAGCCGGCCGGGGTCAGGTAGAGGCAGACGATCAGAGCCGCCTCGCCCCAGGTGATGCTGACCATGCCCGCGGCCGAGCGGAACCGCAGCCGGGCGAGCTGAGCGAGGCCCAGGACGGCGACGGCGATGCCGAAGCGGGCCGGACCGCCGAGGGGGTCGTCGGCCGGCAGCCGGACCGGAAGGGTCAACCCGACAGCGGCGGCGGCCAGAGCGGTCAGCGTGACGGCGGCGGTGAGTACGAGCACCCGGCCCGGTGTGCCACGCACCCCGAGCCGATCGAACGGGTCGTCGGTCGCACCGGAGGTCATCGACCTCCCCCGTCAGCCGACCGACCGACGTCGCGGCGGGCGGCCGGTGCTGTGCTGGTCATCGGCGCCCCCTCCCGCACACGGCTCGGAGACTTTTGGTCCCCCCGGCGGAAGGCTAAGCCAAACCGAGTGGTCGCAACAGGGGGCGACCACCCGGTTCGGCGTGATTCATGCGCGGACTACCCGTTCAGGTGCTGCTGGTGCCCGTTGGGAGCGGGCGTGGATGAATCACGCCCCCCGGTCCCGTCTGTCGGATCGACGACTGCCGCATCGGCCCTGGTGGGGTCGGTCGGCCCGGACTGCTGGGGAAAACGGTCCGGCAGCCGGCGCAGCCGAGAGTTCATGTTGCGGATCAGCAGGATGGTCGCGGTGGCCAGCAGCAGGATGAGGAAGAGGCCCATCGGCCCGGCCAGACCACCCGTGCGGGTGTCCCCGAAGTTGTTCTCCGCGAGCACCTGGGCAGCGGTCAGCATGGCGTTCCTCCGATGTGCGGTTGGTAACCAGGGTAGCCCCGCCGGGAATCAGCGCGCGTGCGCCGTCTCCCGTACTCCCGCGAAGAGATCGGACTCGGGCAGCGGGCTGTCGACCATCGAGCGGGCCAGCTCGTAATCCTCTGTCGGCCAGGCGCTCCGCTGCAGCTCCATCGGCACGTGGAACCAGAAGCCGTCCGGGTCGACCTGGGTGGCGTGGGCGCGGAGCGCGTCGTCGCGAACCGGGAAGTATTCGGCGCACTCCACCCGGGTGGTGATCCGGGGGCCCTTGTCGGGCCGATCCTCCCACCGCTTGAGCCACTCCTCGTACGGCGACTCCAGGCCGGCGGCCAGCATGCCCTCGTGCAGGGCCATGATCTTGCCCTTGGAGAAGCCGATGTCGTAGTAGAGCTTCAGCGGCTGCCAGGGAGCGCCCAGCTCCGGGTAGCGCTCCGGGTCACCGGCGGCCTCGAACGCGGCCACGCTCACCTTGTGGCACATGATGTGGTCCGGGTGCGGGTAGCCGCCCTCCTCGTCGTACGTGGTCACCACGTGCGGACGGAACTCGCGCATCAGCCGCACCAGCGGACCCGCGGCGACCTCGACGTCCTGCAGGGCGAAACACCCCTCGGGCAGCGGCGGCAACGGATCGCCCTCGGGCAGACCCGAGTCGACGAAGCCCAGCCAGGCCTGGTCGACGCCGAGGATCGCCCGCGCGGCGTCCATCTCGGCACGCCGGATGTCGCCGATGTTGGCCCACACGTCGGGCCGGTCGAGCTTGGGGTTGAGAACGCTCCCGCGCTCGCCGCCGGTGCACGTCACGACCAGGACGTCCACCCCCTGGGCGACATATTTCGCCGTCGTCGCCGCGCCCTTGCTCGACTCGTCGTCCGGGTGCGCGTGCACGGCCATGAGACGCAGTTGCTCTGCCAACTTCGGCGCTCCTCGTCTGTGCCGGACGGTGGACCCGACCGGGCTCGACCGGCTGACCTGCCGGGATCTTTCCTCACCGCACCCTGTCACCGGCCACCAGTGCCGGGCATGACCTGCCATTCCTGCCGCTGGACCGGATGGGAGGATGGGGCTCTGTCATTCTTGCCGATGCCGCCGACAACAACGCCAGGAGATACCCGCCGGTGACCGAGACGCACGCCACAATTTCCCCAGGCGCGCCGGTTTTTCCGGCCGGACGCTACGGCCGCCGCCGGGCACCGGGCGGCAAGCGCCGCCGTACGCTGCTGGCCGGGCTGGTGCTGCTGGCACTCGTGGCCACGCTGACCGTGATCTCGGTCCGGCTCTACCGCCAGTACGGCGATCCGGCCTACGACGCCCAGGTGATCACGTACACCGACATCACGGACAACCAGGTCCTTGTCGACTTTCGGGTGACCGTCCCGACCGGCGGGTCAGCGGTCTGCGTGCTGCGGGCCCGGGACCGTTCCGGCGCCGAGGTGGCCCGCGAACAGGTCACCGTGACCGCCGACCCCGGCGATCGGCACGTCACGGCCCGGCACCGCCTGGCCACCACCGCACGGCCGTTCATCGGCGAGGTCCTGCGCTGCCAACCACCGGCCTGAGCTGCCCAAACAGCCCCGAAGGCGGTGTTTGCCGAGCCCCTACCGCGGGTGTCGGATCCGGACACCGGCGGTGACGGCCGACAGAGTGTGTCGTACTGCACTGGTAACTTGGTAGTTCACCTGTCAGCCAGCCACGCACAACTGAGGAGAACGCCTGTGTCCACTGGCAACGAGGCGCCCGCCACCTGGCTGTCGCAGGACGCGCACGACCGCCTCCAGGCCGAGCTCGACGAGCACATCGCCAACCGCCCGGCGATCGCAGCCGAGATCAACGCCCGGCGCGAGGAGGGCGACCTCAAGGAGAACGGCGGCTACCACGCCGCCCGCGAGGAGCAGGGCAAGGCCGAGGGGCGCATCCGCTACCTGCAGGAGCTGCTGCGCACCGCGAAGGTCGGCACAGCGCCGACGGCCGACGTGGTCTCGCCCGGCATGGTGGTGACGATCTACTTCGACGACGACACCACCGACACCGAGACCTTCCTGCTCGGCTCCCGGGAGATCGCGGCCACCACCGACCTGACCGTCTACAGCCCCGAGTCCGCGCTGGGCAAGGCGATCCTGGGCGGCCGAGCCGGGCAGACCTGCACCTACACGGCGCCCAGCGGCGCCGACATCAAGGTGACAGTGGTCAGCTTCGAGCCGTTCTCCGGCTGATCGTCGCCGATCGCCCTACCCGCTGCCGGCCGGGTCGACCGCCGCCGGCCACTGTCGTAGGCACCGCACATTCCGAGGCGTGACACCCACCGGTGTCACGCCTCGGCCGCGAAGACCACCTGGTAGCCGCTGGCCCGCAGGGCGCTGATAAGCGTGTCCGAGTGCTCGACGCCCCGAGTCTCCACCGATAGCGCCACCTCCACCTCGCCGAGGCCGAGGTGCGGGTTGGCCCGCTGGTGCTCCACGTCCACCACGTTGGCCCGGTGCTCGGCGATCTGGCTGAGCAGCGACGCGAGTTGCCCCGGGCGGTCCGAACAACGGACGGTCACCCGCAGGTAGCGACCCGCCGCGGCCAACCCGTGCTCGATCACCCGCATCATCAACAGCGGGTCGATGTTGCCACCGGACAACACCGCGACGACAGGCGTCTCCACCTCGACCACGCCGGCCAGCAGCGCGGCGACACCTACCGCCCCGGCCGGCTCGACCACCTGCTTGCCGCGCTCCAACAGCATCAGCAGGGCCCGGGAGATGTCCTCCTCGGAAACCGTGACGATCTCGTCGACCAGCTTGCGCACGTGGTTGAAGGTGATCTCGCCCGGCCGACCGACCGCGATGCCGTCGGCGATGGTGAAGAAGGCCGGCAGCCGGACCGGTTCTCCCGCCACGAGTGAGGGCGGAAACGCCGCCGCCCCGGCCGCCTGGACACCGATGATTCGGACGTCCGGCCGCAACGCCTTCACGGCCACCGCCATGCCCGAGATCAGACCGCCGCCACCCACCCCGGTGATGATCGTCTTCACGTCCGGGCACTGTTCGAGGATCTCCAGCGCCACAGTGCCCTGCCCGGCGATCACATCGACGTGGTCGAACGGGTGGATCAGCACCGCCCCGGTGCGCTCGGCGTACGTGTGCGCCGCCACCAGCGACTCGTCGACGGTGTTCCCGGCCAACTCGACCTGCGCGCCGTACCCCTTGGTGGCCGCCACCTTCGGCAGCGGCGCGTTCACCGGCATGAAAACGGTGGCGTGCGTACCGACCAGGCCGGCGGCGAGGGCCACGCCCTGCGCGTGATTGCCGGCGCTCGCCGCCACCACACCGCGCTCCCGCTCCGCCGCCGACAACCGGGAGATCCGCACGTACGCGCCCCGCACCTTGTACGAGCCGGCGCGCTGCACGTTCTCGCACTTGAGCCACGTCGGCCCGCCCAGTGCCGCGGTGAGCGGTCGGGACGGCTCCAGCGGGGTGGTGCGGGTGACGCCAGCGAGCAACTTCCGTGCGGCCCGCACGTCGTCGAGACCGACCAGTTCCGTCATGCCCCGATCGTGCCACCCGCGCTCCCCGACCAACCCGCGGGCCAGGCCCACCGAAGCGCCGGCCGACCAGGGCGCGAGCCGTTCAGGCCGCGGACCGACCGGGGCACGGACCGACCGGGGCACGGACCGACCGGGGCACGGCCCGACCGGGGCACGGCCCGACCGGGGCACGGCCCGACCGGGGCACGGCCCGACCGGGGCACGGCCCGACCGGGGCACGGC
>NZ_JBEXYP010000013.1:57306-127797 GCF_040630995.1 Micromonospora sp. NPDC005710
GCACGGACCGACCGGGGCACGGCCCGACCGGGGCACGGCCCGACCGGGGCACGGCCCGACCGGGGCACGGCCCGACCGGGGCACGGCCCGACCGGGGCACGGCCCGACCGGGGCACGGACCGACCGGATCGGTTGATCCACTCGGTATCCCGGAAAACGCGGTATCCGGGCCGCCCGGACCCCCCGACTTCAATGATTCCGAGTGGATCAAGAAGCCGGCGCGACCCCCGGCACCTCCAGGGCGGGCTGCGCCGCCGGGACAGGCTGCGCCGCCGGGACAGGCTGCGCCACCGGGACAGGCTGCGCCACCGGGACAGGCTGCGCCGCCGCAGCGGGCTGGTCCGCCGGAACAGGCTGAGCGGCCGGAACCGGCTGGTCCGCCGGAACCGGCTGGGCGGCCGGGACCGGCTGCACCGCCGAAGCGGCGGGCCAGGTCTGGGCCGGCCAGACCGGGGCGGTCGGCCACTGCGGGGTGGCGCTGGCGATCCGGGTCTCCTGGGCAGCGGAGATCCGGTGGATCAGCATGATCAGCGTCACCGCCGCGATCACGCTGCCGAGCGCGGGAAGCGTGCTGCGGCCCAGGGAGTCCTGGTACACGTCGACGTACGCCTGGTAGCCGGCGTCGTCCAACGGGATCTCCGCCAGCTTCTCGAACGCCCGGCCGTCGGCGCGGCTGGCGAGCCGCTCACCGACGCTGAACACCAGCCACGAACACCACCAGACGCCCACGAGCGCTGGCGTGGCCCGCCGCCAGAGGCTGTCCCGGGCGATGCCCGCCATGACCCGGGCGGGCACCACGAAGTTCGCGAAGGGCACCAGCCAGCCGGCGATGGCCCAACCGGGCTTGTAGGCCGGTTCGGCGCCGGGGAAGGCGTCGGTGTTCTTGCGGGCCCGCCAGGTCCAGATGATCACCAGTACGGCGGCGGCGAGGTGCACCACCGTCATGATCACCGCCACCACTGCGACGATGATCCCCGCGCCGACAAGCAGGTCCGGGTCGTCGTTGGCCATGGCCCGCCGGGTCAGCACCATGCCGACAATTGAGGACAGCGCGACCACCAGGTAGAGCACGGCTGTCGCGCCGACGGCGACGTTCGCCGCGAGGCCGATCCCGCGTACCCGGTAGGTGGGCAGCCCCGGCGTGACGGCGGGCTGGCCGAGCGGCGTGAAACACCGCGGGCAGTAGTCGATTTCGGGGGACGTGGCGTCCCCGCAGGTCTGGCAGCGCACTGGTGTCCCCCGTGGTAGCGCGTAGGTGCGCGCACACGCTAGACGATCATGCGACGGCCGGCGACCCCGTTCCGATTCGGGGGTAGCCGGGGGCGTGGCGCGTCCACGGGGCGGCCATCTCGAACTGGCCGGCGACACCGAGCAGCAGCAGCTCCGAGCCGGGCGGGCCGACCAGTTGCACGGCGACCGGCAGGCCGTCCGGGCGGCGGCCGACCGGCACGACGACAGCCGGCAGGCCGGCGATGTTCCAGGGCGCGGCGTACGGCGCGTACCTGATGTTGGCTGTCATGTTCGCCCGCCAGGACCGCTCCGACCAGCGGGCCGCCTCCGGTGGCGCGCTGGCCAGCGCCGGGGTGAGCAGCAGGTCGACCGAGTGGTCGCTGAAGAAGTCGACCGACCGTTGCCGCCAGGCGGCCCGGTCCGACTCCCGCACGTAGCCGCGACGGTGCGCCCACTCGCCGAGCGCGACGTGCCGCCGGGTACGCCGTTGCAGATTACGCCGGTCCAGGCCGGTGGCCCGGACGTCGGTGGCGGCGGCGGCGAACCAGGTGGCGATGCCCTGCAGGCCGAGCGCTGTGGGGTAGACCGGGTCGGCGGGCACCGTGTCGTGCCCGGCGGCGGCGAGGAGCCGGCCGGCGGCGGCGACCGCGTCCCGGTTGGGTGCGTCGGGTGCGACACCGCGCACCGGGGAGCGCAGCGAGACACCCACCCGCAGGCGCTGCGGGGGGACCAGCTTCTCCGGACGCCGGCCGGCGAGCACCGAGAAGCCGACCGCGGCGTCGGCGACCGTGCTGGTCAGCATGCCGTGCTCGGTGAGGCCGAACCAGTCGTCCGCCCCGAGCTGGCACGGGACGACACCCCGACCGGGCTTGAGCCCGACGAGCCCGCAGCAGGCCGCCGGGATCCGGATCGAGCCGAGCCCGTCGTTGGCGTGCGCGATCGGCACCAGCCCGGCGGCGACCGCGGCGGCGGCACCACCCGAGGACCCACCCGGGGTACGCGTGCTGTCCCACGGGTTACGGGTCACCGCGCTGTCGTCGTCGGTGAGGGCCCACAGGCCCAGCTCGGGCATCCGGGTCACGCCGAGGATCACCGCGCCGGCCCCACGCAGCCGACGTACCACCTCGTGGTCGGCCTCCGCGACGTCGGTGCGGGCGGCTGCCGACCCGTTCCAGGTGGGCAGGCCGGCGACCGGGGTGTTCTCCTTGACCGCCACCGGAACCCCGGCCAGCGGCAGGTTGGCCAGGTCCTCCTGCTCGTCGACCTTCTCCGCCTCGGTGATCGCCTCACCGCCGCGAACGGCGCGGAACGCGGCCAGCTCACTGTCGGTCCGGGAGATGTACTCGAGGTGGTCGGCGACGACCTGGGTCGCCGACACGTCACCTCGGCGTACGCCCCGGGCGATCTGCTTGGCGGTCGCTCCGACCCAGGTCGCCACGATGTCCTGCACGGCCATCCTCCCCAGCGGTCAGCCCAGCGCCTGCTCCAGATCGGCGAGTAGGTCGTCGACCGTCTCGATGCCGACAGACAGTCGCACGAGATCGCCGGGAACTTCAAGCGGCGAGCCGGCAGCACTTGCGTGTGTCATCCGACCCGGGTGCTCGATCAGGGATTCCACCCCGCCCAACGACTCGGCGAGTACGAAGAGCTTGGTCCGGTTGCAGATGTCCACCGCGTGGTCCTCACCACCGGCGGCGCGGAACGAGATCATGCCGCCGAACCGGCGCATCTGCTTGGCGGCCACCTCGTGACCGGGGTGCGAGGGCAGCCCCGGGTAGATCACCTGGGCGACCTTGGAGTGCCCGTCGAGGTACGCCGCGAGCCGCTCGGCGTTGTCGCAGTGCCGGTCCATGCGTACCCCGAGGGTCTTGATGCCCCGCAGGGTGAGCCAGGCGTCGAACGGGCCGTTGATCGCGCCCATCGCGTTCTGGTGGTAGCGCAACTCCTCGCCGAGGCTGGCGTCGGCGACCACGAGCGCGCCACCGACCACGTCGGAGTGCCCGCCGACGTACTTGGTGGTGGAGTGCACCACCGCGTCCGCGCCGAAGGCGATCGGCTGCTGGAGGTACGGCGAGGCGAACGTGTTGTCCACCACCAGCAGGGCGCCGGCGTCGTGAGCGACGGCGGCCAGGGCGGCGATGTCGGCGATGCCGAGCAGCGGGTTGGTCGGCGTCTCCACCCAGATGATCTTCGTACGGCCGGGCTGCACGGCGGCCCGGACCGCGGCCGGGTCGGAGACCTTGGCCGGGCTGAACTCCAGGCCCCACCGCTGGGCGACCCGGGCGAAGAGCCGGTACGTGCCGCCGTACGCGTCGTCCGGGATCACCACGTGGTCGCCAGGCTGGCACACCGCCCGCAGCAGGGTGTCCTCCGCGGCCAGGCCACTGGCGAAGGCGAGCCCCACCGGCCCGCCCTCCAGCGCAGCCAGGCACTCCTGGAGGGCGTCACGGGTCGGGTTGCCGGAACGGCTGTACTCGTAGCCGAGCCGGGGTGCGCCGACGGCGTCCTGGGCGTACGTGCTGGTCTGGTAGATCGGCGGGATCACCGCTCCGGTGCGGGCCTCAGGGTCCTGACCGGCGTGGATGGCGAGCGTCTCGAAGCCGTGACTCATTCTGGTGAGGCTAGCGCCCCGTCCCGAGGGCTGGAACGGAACCCGTGCTCCCGGGCGGAGCCGGGCCGGGTGGCCCGGCTCCGCGCAAGGGCGATCCCCTCAGCCGGCCGGGACCGGCAGCACGTGCAGCTTCGCCGGACGGGCTCCGGTCCAGTCCCAGCTGACCGCGTAGACCCGGGCTCCGTTCGGCGACCACGCCAGCCCTCCGGCGCTGAGCTCGTCACCCAACTCGTAGCGGGCCAGCTCGGTGCCGTCCACGGTGAAGATGAAGACGTCCGGGGCGTAGTAGGCGTGGGCGCCAGCGGCGATCATGGTGCCGGTACGGGACGGCTCGACGGCACGCGGATACGCACCGGTGGGGTACGTCGCGCTGGGCGTGGCGATCTCGGCGAACGGGAACGCCTGCACCGCTGGCGGCGAACCGGCGGCCGTGTAGACGGTGGTGCCGGTCGGGTCGAGGGCGACGTCTTGGAGGTTGCTGCCGACCGCCGAGAACTGGTTGGTCCTGGGTGCGCTCAGTGCGCCCCCGGCACCGATGTCGTACGCGTACACCGACGCGGGGCTCAACCCCGGCTGCCCGACCAGCAGCACCGAGCGGTTCTGGCTGGCGGCAGCGAGCAGCGGAGAGCCGTAGAAGTACTGGCCGACGGCCACCCCCGTGGCCACCCGGGCCGGCTGGCGTCCCAGGTCGATCCGACCGATGTTGCCGTCCCCCTGGCCACAGCCGTAGCCGAACCACAGGTACCGGCCGGTCAACGCCAGCGACGACGGGCACTCGCCAGCGCCGGTGTCGTACCGGGCCGACTCGATCAGGGAGCCGGTGTCGAACGCGGCGATGGCGTTCGCGGTGGGCAGCGCCACGTAGAGCGTCTGCCGGTCGGCGCTGAGCAGCAGGTCGGTGGGGCCGGGCAGGTCCGACAGGGCACCGACCACGGTGCCGGTCGCACTTGTCACCACGACATCCGTGGCAGGGCTGCCACCGCTGACAAAGACCCGGTCACCCGTGGACACCACGTCGGCCACGGTGCCCAGCGGCAGCGGGACGACGATCGGCGCGGCGGCTGCCTGGGCGTGGCCCGGGGCCGCGCCGGTGAGCAGCCCGGCGGTGAGCGTCGCCAGCGCCAGGGTGGTGCCTTTTCTGATCCGCAAAATTCGTCCTTTCGGCGCGTCGACGGGTCGGCCGGCGGCCGGGGTCGTCCACGCTGATCCATCCACGTAGATGACTACCACAGTCGGTTCGGACGTGGGGGGCGCCGGAACCCACGAGGCCGGCGGCATAGCCTGGCCCGATGAGCGGTTGCGTGTTCTGCGGGATCGTGACGGGCGAGGTGCCGGCGTTCCGGGTGGCCGACAACCCGGACGGGGTGGCGTTCCTGGACACCCGGCCGGTGTTCAAGGGGCACGTGCTCGTGGTGCCCCGGGTGCACCTCGTGACCCTTGCCGAGTTGCCTGCCGACCTGCTGCCCGACTACTTCGCGATGGTCCAACGGCTGGCGGTGGCCGTGGAGACCGCTCTGGGCGCCGGTGGGACGTTCGTGGCGATGAACAACAAGGTGTCCCAATCGGTGCCCCACCTGCACACCCATGTGGTCCCCCGCACCAAGGGCGACGGGCTGCGGGGCTTCTTCTGGCCGCGTACCCGGTACGACGACGACACCGAGGCCCAGACGTACGCCGACCGGATCGCGGCGGCGCTGCCCGGCGGGGCCTGACTCACTGTCACGCGGGTAAGGAAGCTGGACCCTCCGGTGTTACACGCTGGGAGAGGTACGAGAGGAGATCCCCACCGTGTTTTTGCGCCGTATGAACGCCGAAATGGTTTCGCCCGACCAGGCCCTGCCGGGCCGCCCGATCGCCATGCCGGTCGCCGACCGCCACGAGGTGCTGGGCACCCCGTTGAAGGGCCCGTTCCCGGAGGGCCTTCAGGTAGCGGTCTTCGGCATGGGCTGTTTCTGGGGTGCGGAGCGGCTGTTCTGGACGCTTCCCGGCGTCTACACCACCTCCGCCGGCTACGCGGGTGGCATCACCAAGAACCCGACGTACGAGGAGACGTGCTCCGGCCGGACCGGGCACGCCGAGGTCGTCCAGGTGGTGTACGACCCCAGCAAGATCAATTACGAGGACCTGCTGAAGGTCTTCTGGGAGAACCACGACCCGACCCAGGGCATGCGCCAGGGCAACGACGTCGGCACCCAGTACCGCTCGGCGATCTACACGACCACCGACGAGCAGCGGACCATCGCCGAGTCGTCGCGGGACGCATTCCAGCCGATCGTGACCCGCGCCGGCAAGGGTGAGATCACCACGGAGATCGCCCCGCTCGGCAGCTACTACTTCGCCGAGGACTACCACCAGCAGTACCTGGCACCGACGAAGAACCCGAACGGCTACTGCAACCACGGCCCGAACGGCATGAGCTGCCCGGTCGGCGTGGCCCGAGTCGGCGGCTGACCACCATCGCGTCAACTGGCAAGGCCACTGGGCGAACCAGTGGCCTTGTTCGGTTTGAGCTCATTTCGGTGGCATGGTGACCCACCCGACGGCTGTCCCTGCTCGCCCCGGCATGCCTGTCAGCGTGGGCCGGCATGATCGCTGGCGGTGATCGACTCGGGTTCCTTGATGTCGGGGTGTCCCAGCGTCGGTGATACCCCGACTTCCGTGAACGCGAGTGGATCAAGCTGGTGCGGCTGGTGCGGCTGGTGCGGCTGGTGCGGCTGGGGCGGCCGGTGCGGCTGGCGCCCGCCGGGCGGCCGGTGCGACCGGTTGGGCTCGGGGGAGGCCGTCCGGCCGGTAGTGCGGCGCGGGTCGCTGCGGACGGCGTGATCGACCCGACGCGGGCGCAGCAACGGCCGGCACCCTGGATCGGACGGGGACCACCTTTGGTCTCGGCCGGCTGCGGCATCGGGCCTCTGCCTGATCGCCGCCATGAGCGCTCCGCTGAGCTGGTCGGGAATTCCCGTTCGACCCTGTGATCGAAATCCGTTGCAGAGCCCGCCGAGGACTCGATAACGTGGCCGTACACGTGAAGGGAGGTGGTCCAGACTTGTATAGCAATCGGACTCGTGAGGTGGCTGTCAGCTAGCCGCTGTCCTCGACAGTGATCGGCTCGCCGCGAGGCGGGCAAAAGCACCATCGTCGAGACCGTGTGGCAGCGGTGCGGCGAATCCACGACAGCCACCCGACCCCCGGGGTGCCGGCCAAGTCCAGCCGGCCCGCGCACATGCGCGGAGCGCCCCGGGGGTCGCTCCATATCTGCGGGAGTGGCGATGTCCATGCGTGAACTGGTGGTGCTGGGGACGGCCAGCCAGGCGCCGACCCGTCAGCGCAACCACAACGGGTACGTGCTGCGCTGGGATGACGAGGTCATCCTCTTCGACCCGGGCGAGGGCAGTCAGCGGCAACTCCTGCACACCACTGTGACCGCCACCGACCTGACCCGGATCTGCGTCACCCACTTCCACGGCGACCACTGCCTCGGCCTGCCCGGCACCATCCAGCGGCTCTCCCTGGACCGGGTGGCGCACCCGGTCGCCGTGCACTTCCCCGCCGGCGGCGCCGAATATTTCACCCGACTGCGGTACGCCACCTCGTTCTACGAAACCGCCGAGCTGCATGTCGAGCCCATCGCGACCGACGGGCAACGGATCGCGCTGCGCTGCGGCACGCTCGAGGCACGCCGGCTCCGGCACCCGATCGAGACGTACGGCTACCGGCTCGTCGAGCCGGACGGGCACCGGATGCTGCCGGAGAAGCTGTCCGCGTACGGCATCGCCGGTCCGGCCGTCGGCGAACTGATCCGCGTCGGGCACCTGGACCTCGACGGGCGCCGCGTCACCCGCGACGAGGTGAGCGTGCCCCGGCCGGGGCAGCGGTTCGCGTTCGTGATGGACACCGGCATCTGCGACGGGGTGTACGCCCTCGCCGAGCACGCCGACCTGCTGGTCATCGAGTCGACCTTCCTGGAGTCGGAGGCCGCGCTCGCCGCCGAGGTCGGCCACCTGACCGCAGCGCAGGCCGCTCGGGTGGCGACAGAATCCGGGGTACGCCGACTCGTGCTCACCCACTTCTCCCAGCGCTACCCCGACCCGCGCCGGTTCCACGACGAGGCGCGGGCGCACTTCGACGGTGAGCTGATCATCGCCGAGGATCTGACCACGGTGCAGCTCCCGCCGCGCCGGGTAGATTCGGCCGGATGACCGTCACGCTCCGCCCCGCGACCGAAGGCGACCTGATGGCGGTGGGCGCCCTGCACCAGCGCTCCCGGGTCGCCGCGTACTCCGCCTTCCTGCCGGCCGAGGCGCTGGCCGACCCGACACCGGAGGCGATGGGGCGGTACTGGGTCGAGCGGTGGATCTGGGAGCGCGACACCCACCGGATGACGGTGGGCGAACGGGCCGGGGCGTTGGTCGGGTTCAGCTACCTGGGCCCGGACGACGAGGACGACCCGTCCACCGGTCTGCTCAATGCGATCCACCTCGACCCGGCCGAGCAGGGCCGCGGCACCGGCCGCACCCTGATGGTGGACGCCCTGGACGCCATGCGCGCGCAGGGCTGGCAACGTGCCGTGCTCTGGGTACTGCGGGACAACGCCCACGCCCGCACCTTCTACGAGCGCGGTGGCTGGATCCCGACCGGAGCGAAGCGCGACGAGCACATCGGCACCACCCCCACACCCCAACTCCGCTACACCCGCCCCCTCTAATCCCCAACCCCGCGCACCCCGCCCACCCGCGCACCCCACTTCGGCCCCGCCCGCGGGGTGAGCGCGAGAGGGTGGTGCATGTAGGTATGCAGAGCAAAGGGCGCGACTCCCACCCGATGCCCCGCCTGCGGGCGGGGCACCGGGGCGGGAGTCAGTGGGCGCCGAGGTGAGCCAGGAGGTCCTGGCGGGTCAGGACGCCCTTGGGCTTGCCGTCGACCAGGACCAGCGCGGCGTCGGACTTCTCCAGCAGGCCGACCGCCTCGCTCACCGGCTGGCCACCGCCAATCATCGGCAGCGGGTCGCCCATGTGCCGCTCGATCGTGTCGTGCAGGTGGGCCTGACCGGTGAACAGCGCGTCGAGCAGGTCACGTTCGGCGATCGAGCCGGCGACCTCGCCGGTCACCACGGGCGGCTCGGCCTTGAGCACCGGCAGCTGCGAGACGCCGTACTCGCGCATGTAGTCGATCGCGTCGCGGACGGTCTCGGTCGGGTGGACGTGCACCAGTTCGGGGAGCCCGCCCGGCTTGCTGGCCAGCGCGTCGGCCACCGTCGGCTCGGCGCCGGAGTTGTCGAGGAAGCCGTACCGGGCCATCCACGAGTCGTTGAAGATCTTGGAGAGGTAGCCACGGCCGCCGTCGGGCAGCAGCACCACCACCACGTCGTCCGGGCCGGCCCGGCGGGCGACCTCCAGGGCGGCGACGACGGCCATACCGCAGGAACCGCCGACCAGCAGCCCCTCCTCGCGGGCGAGCCGCCGGGTCATCTCGAAGGACGCCTTGTCGGAGACCTCCACGATCTCGTCGGCGATACCCCTGTCGTACGTCTCCGGCCAGAAGTCCTCGCCGACGCCCTCCACGAGGTACGGCCGGCCGGTGCCGCCGGAGTAGACCGAGCCCTCCGGGTCGGCCCCGATGACGCGTACCCGACCGTCGGAGGCCTCCTTGAGGTAGCGGCCGATGCCGGAGATGGTGCCGCCGGTGCCCACGCCGGTCACGAAGTGGGTGAGTTCGCCGTCGGTCTGCTTCCACAGCTCGGGGCCGGTGGTCTCGTAGTGCGACCGCGGGTTGGCCGGGTTGCTGTACTGGTTGGGCTTCCAGGCGCCGGGGATCTCGCGGGTCAGCCGGTCGGAGACGTTGTAGTACGAGCGCGGGTCCTCCGGTGCGACGGCGGTCGGGCAGACCACCACCTCAGCGCCGTACGCCCGGAGCACGTCCTGCTTGTCCTGGCTGACCTTGTCGGGGCAGACGAAGACGCACTTGTAGCCCTTGAGCTGGGCCACCAGGGCCAGCCCGACACCGGTGTTGCCGCTTGTCGGTTCGACGATGGTGCCGCCGGGCTTGAGCAGACCGGCGGCCTCGGCGTCCTCCACCATCCGCAGCGCGATCCGGTCCTTCACCGAGCCGCCCGGGTTGACGTACTCCACCTTGGCCAGCACTGTGGCCTGGATGCCCTTGGTGACGTTACGCAGACGCACCAGCGGGGTGTTTCCGATCATGTCGACGACGTTGTCGTAGTACTGCACGGTGTGCCCTTCGTTGCGGCGCCGGCGGTGGGCGGCCGGGAAGACTTTTCCTCGCCACCCAGCGTACGTGCCGTCAGGGCACCAGCCCTCCGGGGATGACCGAGCTGCGGCGGGCCTCCCACTCCAGGAACCGATCGGTCTCGGCGAGGACGCTGCCGGCCAGCCAGGTGACCATCACCGCGTCGTCGGCCAGCCCGAAGATCGCCAGCGGGATCTCCGGGAGCAGGTCGATCGGCGAGACGATGTACGCCGTGGCCGCGGTCATCAGGGCCAGCCGGAGGCCGCCGTCGTACTCCCCCTTGGTGGTGGCTCGGATCATCCGGGGCAGCGCGGCCAGCCGCGTGCCGATCGACGGCCCGTTGCGCGCGCCTGCCGCCAGGGCCCTCGCCAGGGCCGTGAACGCCGCGCTGCGCTTCAGTGTCTTACCCATCGTTGCGCTCCTCTCCGCCGGATCAGCGTGGCGGGTCGGCGCAAGCCGGCCGGCCTCTCTCTTCCAGATACCCCGTCGCGTCGGTTTCCAGGCACCCGGGTGCCGTCACGACGACAGCGACGTGTCGGGGCAGCGCGATAATGTCGAGATATGGGGGTGGCAGGTTTCGTCGTACCCGATGAGCGCTGGCGACAGGCCAGGCGCGTCGCCCTGCTGGCGGCCATCGGGACGGGCGCCACAGCCGCGGCCGCGGTGGCGACCGGTGGGGTGCTGCTCGGTCAGGCCCGCCAGGCTCGACGGACCATCCCGATGGCCGAGGCGCCGCCGCCGCGCTGCGACGGGATGTACGGCGCGAAGTTCCCCGGTCCGGCGCTCACCATGGTCGTGCTCGGTGACTCGTCAGCGGCCGGTTACGGGGTGCACCGCCGACGGGAGACGCCCGGGGCGCTGCTCGCCACCGGCCTGTCCCGTCGACTGCACCGCCCCGTGCAGTTGCACCGCTTCGCCGTGGTCGGTGCCATCTCGGCGGCGCTGCGCCACCAGGTGGAGGCGGCGCTGGAGTGCCGACCCGACATCGCGGTGATCCTCATCGGCGGCAACGACATCACCAACCGCACCCCGCGTGGGCTGGCGGTGCGTTACCTGGTCGAGGCGGTGCACACGTTGCGCGACGCGGGTTGCGAGGTGGTCGTGGGCACGTGCCCCGACCTGGGCGCGATCCGCCCCATCCAGCCGCCCCTGCGCTGGCTGGCGCACCGCTGGAGCCGTCAGCTCGCCGCCGCTCAGACGGTGGCAGTGGTCGAGGCGGGCGGCTGGACGGTCTCCCTCGGCGACCTGCTCGGCCCCCGGTTCGTGGCCGAGCCGACCCGGATGTTCGCCTGGGACCGGTTCCATCCCTCCGCCGAGGGGTACGCGATGGCCGCCGCGGCGCTTCTGCCGACGATGCTCTCCGCTCTCGGCGCGACCCCGGAACGACGGGCTACACCGATCCGCGCCGACGGCGTACGGTCGCTGCCAAAGGCCGCGCAGGAGGCGGCCCGACACGCCGGCACCGAAGTCAGCGGCGTCCAGGTCCGGGGCCGCGATCGAGGACCGGCTGGCCGGTGGGCGCAGCTGCGCCGACGGGCGTTCTTCGGTGTCGGCGCGGTGCCGCAGCACGGGTCCGCCTCGGACACCTCGACAGTGGAGGGACTGGCATGAACGAGCGCAGCGCGCGGAGCGTGACCTCCGGCCTCGCCGGCCGCCTGGGTCGGACGGCGGCGTTGTCGTTGCTCGCCGGCACCGTCGGGGGCGCGGCAGTCCTGGCCGGTGAGGCGTTCGTCGCCCGGCACCGACGCTACGCCCAGCCGGAGCTGGGCCTGGCCCTGCACGCCACGATCGGCCGGGCGGGCGGTGCTCCGCTGCGACTGGTGCTGCTGGGCGACTCGTCGGCGCTGGGCGTGGGTGTCGACCGGTTGGAGGACACCATCGGCGGGCAGTTGGCGAACCTGCTCGCCGAGGGCCCGGGGGGCCGTCGGGTGCACCTGTCCAGCGTGGGTGTCTCCGGTTCCCGTTCGACGGACCTCACCACCCAGGTGGCCCGTGCCCTGCTCGGTGAACGGCCCGATGTGGCGTTGATTCTCATCGGCGCGAACGACGCCACCGGAATGCGTCGACCGTCCGACGCGGCGGCCTATCTCGGCGCGGCGGTGCATCGGCTGCGGGAGGCGCGCGTCGAGGTGGTGGTGGGCACCTGCCCCGACCTCGGTGCGGTGCGGGCCATCGCGCCGCCGCTGCGCCAGGTGGTCGGCTGGTCCGGGCGTCGGGTGGCCCGCGCGCAGACGTCGGCAGTGCTGGAGGCGGGCGGCGCTGTTGTCGACCTGGCCTGCGAGACCGGACCGGTCTTCCGGGCCGACGCCGGGACACTCTGCCAGGACGGCTTCCACCCCTCCGCGGACGGCTACCGGGTGTGGGCGCACGCGCTGCTACCCGCCGTCGTCGCCGCGGCGGCGGCCACCGCCCGCCGCTAGACCGTCCCGGTCAGGGGTGACATTTCCCGCCGCGTCGCCTTCTTCCGCGCCATGTTACTGGCGGGTTAACGTTGGTCCATGCCGATTGAGTCGTCCCGCGACGCCGTCATCGTCGCCACCGCCCGCTCCCCCATCGGCCGGGCGCACAAGGGGTCCCTGCGCGACGTCCGCTCCGACGACCTCGCCGCCACCATCGTCCAGGCCGCGCTGGACAAGATTCCCGCGCTCGATCCGACCACGATCGACGACCTCTACCTCGGGTGCGGCCTGCCCGGTGGCGAGCAGGGCTTCAACATGGCCCGGGTGGTGTCCACCCTCCTCGGTCTGGACACTGTTCCCGGTGCCACGCTGACCCGCTACTGCGCCTCGTCGTTGCAGACCACCCGGATGGCGATGCACGCGATCCGCGCCGGCGAGGGCGACGTGTTCGTCTCCGCCGGGGTGGAGATGGTCTCCCGCTACGCCCGGGGCAGCTCCGACGGGCTGCCGCCCGAGGCGCAGGCACTGGTCGGCGGCGGCTGGGAGAATCCGCGCTTCGGGTCGGCCGGTGAGCGTTCGAAGCGCCGCGCGCAGGGCGGCGCCGAGGTGTGGACCGACCCGCGCGAGGCGGGTGAGCTGCCCGACGTCTATCTGACCATGGGGCAGACCGCGGAAAACCTGGCCCAGGTGCACGACGTCACCCGCGCCGACATGGACGAGTTCGGGGTACGCAGCCAGAACCTCGCCGAGAAGGCGATCGCCGACGGTTTCTGGGCCCGGGAGATCACCCCCGTCACCACGCCGGACGGCACTGTGGTGAGCACCGACGACGGGCCCCGCGCCGGCGTCACCCTCGACGCGGTAGCCGGCCTGAAGCCGGTGTTCCGCCCGGACGGTCGGATCACCGCCGGTAACTGCTGCCCGCTCAACGACGGCGCGGCCGCCGTGGTGGTGATGAGCGCCGAGCGGGCCGAGGAGCTCGGGCTCACCCCGCTGGCCCGGATCGTCTCGACGGGTGTGACAGCCCTGTCGCCGGAGATCATGGGTCTCGGGCCGGTGGAGGCGTCCCGGCAGGCGCTGCGCCGGGCCGGCATGACTATCGACGACGTCGACCTCGTCGAGATCAACGAGGCGTTCGCCGCGCAGGTCATCCCCTCCTACCGCGAGCTGGGCATCCCGGAGGAGAAGCTGAACGTGATGGGTGGGGCCATCGCGGTCGGCCACCCGTTCGGCATGACGGGCGCCCGGATCACCGGCACCCTGCTCAACGCACTCGAGTGGCACGACAAGACCATTGGCCTGGAGACCATGTGCGTAGGCGGTGGCCAGGGCATGGCGATGGTGCTCGAACGGCTCAACTGAGCCGAGCTGGCCTCAGAGCGCGCTGCGGGTCGCCGCCACCTCGGCGGCGGCCCGGCCCAGCGCCTCGTCTCCCGGGTCGGCGGCCAGCAGGTCCGCCGTGACCACCCGCAACTGGTCGGGCAGGGCCAGGTCGTTGTCGAGCCGGGGTACGACCCGGCGCGGCCCACCCTCGGCGTCGGCGGCCAGGTTGGCCACCTCCTGCACGAGGCGGTGCACCAGGTCGGCGCGGGACACGTTGCCGGTGGTCGCGGCCGCCGCCCACCGGGGCTGCTGCCAGTGGGCGATCTGACGGACCAGCAACTGCACGGCCTTGTCCAACTCCGCTGCGCTCATCGACGACGAGTCTACGGCCGACACCCACCGCACCGGGTCAGGCCGGTCAGCGGCGCAGGTAGCTGAGCAGCCTCAGCAGCTGCCAGTAGAGGAAGACCAGCCCGGTGAGCAGGCCGAAGGCGCTCAGCCACGCGTACCGACGGGCTCGACCGTCGCGCACCGAGCGTTCGACGAGGTCGAAGTCGAGGATGAAACTGAACGCCCCGGCGATGATGGCCACCACCGAGAAGGCGTACGGCACCCAGCCGACCTGCCCACTGACGCTGTAGACCGCCAGGCCCGGTCGTCCGGTGATCAGGTACGACACCAGGTTGACCACACTGAGCACGGCGATGCCGAGCAGGGTGCCGATCACCAGGCGGGCCAGCCGGGGCGTCGCCCGGATCACCCGGGCCCGGTAGAGCGCCGCCATGCCGAGGAAGACGCCGAAGGTGCCGGCCACCGCCTGCACCACGATCCCCGGGTAGACCTGCTCGAAGGTGCGGCTCGCCACCCCCAGCAACAGGCCCTGAAGGATCGCGTAGCCGACGATCGGCACCGGGTTGGTGATCGCTCGCAACGAGATGACCAGGACCAGCGCGATCGAGGCGAGCGCGCTGCCGGCCAGCGCGGCACCCAACCACACGGCGTCGGGGATCACCGCCCAGGACACCGCGGCGGCCGCGCCGGTGACGAGAAGCAACCCGACGGTACGGACCACCACGTCGTCGACTGTCATCGGCTCGACGTCGCGGGCACCGAGCACCCGGGCCTCCACCCGGCCGGTCTCGTCCAGCCGGTTGAGCACCGGGTTGTTGCTGCGCACCGCCGCCTCCTTCGCCCGCGTACCCCCCGAAGTCACTCTGCCCCGGGCGGGCCGGTGGTGGCGGACAAACGGCGCGGACGACGGCGCCCGCCCCCACCGGAGTGGAGACGGGCGCCGTCGGCAGTGCGGACGAGGTCAGTCGTCGCCCTGGAAGTAGCTCAGCAGGCGCAGGATCTCGATGTAGAGCCAGACCAGGCTGACCAGGATGCCGAACGCGGCCACCCAGGAGTAGCGCTGCGGCAGGCCCATCCGGACGCCGTCCTCGATCTCCTTGAAGCTGAGCACGAAGCTCAGCGAGGCGACCACGATGCAGACCAGGCTGAAGCCGATGGCCAGAGGGCTGCCGTCACGCAGGCCGGTGTTGACGCCGAACAGCGCCAGCACCAGATTGATCATCATGACCGCGAACAGGCCGACCATCACCGCGATCATGCCCTTGACGAAGGCCGGGGTGGCCCGGATGACCTTCGCCCTGTAGAGCATCGCCATCAGGAAGAAGATGCCGAAGCTGGCCGCGGCGGCCTGGAGCACGATGCCGTCGTAGGCGGTCTCGAACGCCTTGCTGACCATGCCGACGAAGACACCCTCGACGACCGCGTACGCGATCACGAGCGCCGGGTTGGCCATCCGGGAGAACGAGATGATCAGCCCGAGGACCAGGCCGACCACCGCCGCGCCGATCCAGGCGGTGCCGACCAGCGCGTCGGGTACGAGCACCCAGGCGGCCGCGGCGGTGATGCCGAGGATGCCGAGCAGTGCGACCGTCTTGACGACCACGTCGTCGACGGTCATCGGCGCCACGGTCGGCGGTGCGGCCGGGTAACCGGCCTGGGACGGGTACTGCTGGGGAATGCCGGGCTGTCCGTACGGCCCAGCCGGGGCGTACCCGGCGGAGCGCTCCCGCTCGGCCGCCTGGCCGAGCCGGGCGAGCACCGGGTTCGAGGTCTTCACTGTCTGGCCTCCCTCAGGGGGTCGTTGCACGTGAACGTGCCCTCCAAGAGTAAACGGCGTAGCCAAGTCCTGGAGATCACGAATGAGAATGTGTGAGCCGACCGGTGCCCGGGGCGGGGGTCGAACCCGCATGCCTTTCGGCAGCCGCTTTTAAGGCGGCCGTGTCTGCCTTTCCACCACCCGGGCGAGTGGCACCGGCGCGCCGACACGCCTGGTGCAGTGTCACCGTAGCCGGTCTGCGGCGACCCGGCGTACCCCGCCGGCCCGGCCACATTAGGGTCGATGCCGTGAGCAGCGCAGCCCCCACGGCCCCCGACGCCGCGCCTGAGCAGGCATTCCGCCTCGCCGATCAGGTCAACCGCCGACCCCGGGCCACCCGGCTGCTGGCCGCCGTCCGCCGCCATCGAGCGGATCTGCTGGCCGCGTTGATCTTCGCGGTGCTGGCCGGCTGGCTCACCCACGGGCTGTGGCCCGACCCGGGAGGCCGCATCCTGGCGCTCAATCCGGAGGACCAGACCCTCTACGAGTGGTTCCTGGCGGTGGACTCCCGCGCGCTGCTCGGCGACTTCGACCTGCTCACCGACCGGCTCAACGCGCCGGACGGCGTCAACCTGATGGCCAACACCACTGTCATCGCACTCGGCGTCCTCTTCGCGCCGGTCACCCTGCTGCTGGGCGCGCCGGTCACCTTCGCGCTGCTCGCCGCCGCCAATCTGGCCGGCACCGCCCTCGCCTGGTACCTGCTGTTCCACCGGACGCTGCGCGCCCGCCGGGTCGCCGCCGCACTCGGCGGTGGGCTGTGCGGATTCGGACCCGGCATGGTCTCGCAGAGCAACAGTCACCTGCACATGACCGCCCAGTGGCTGGTACCGGTGATCGTCTGGTTGGTGGTGCGACTGCTGCGGGCGGCCGACCCGGGGCCTGGGACACCCGACGGGACCAGCCGTACCCGAGCCACCGGGCCGGATCGGCGGCGGCTGTTCACCTCCGCGGCGGGGCTGGCCGGCGCGGTCACCGCCCAGGTCTTCATCGGCGAGGAGGTGCTCTTCCTCGCCGCGATCACGCTGCTGGTGATGGCGATCAGCTACGGCGTGGCGGACCGGGACCTGGCGCGCAGGGCACTCCCCGGCTTCGTCGGCGGGCTGGCGATCGCCGCCGGGCTCGCCCTGCTGGTGCTCGGTTACCCGCTGTGGTTCCAGTTCGCCGGGCCACAGGGCGTCGCGGACGGCATGTTCACGCCCGCGTACTTCTCCGCCGATCTCAGCAGTTGGTGGACGCTCTCCCCGCTGTCGGTGGCCGGCGGCGACGAATCCGCCCGGCTGACCACCGGCCCCGCCGAGTACAACACGTTCCTCGGCTGGCCTCTGCTGCTCGTCACAGCGGTCTGCGCGATCCTGGCCGGGCGACGCCGGCTGGTCTTCGCCTGCGTCGTGGCGGGTCTGGTGATGGGGGCGCTCTCGCTCGGCCCGGAGGTGGTGCTCGGCGGCACCAGGACGGCGATCCCCGGTCCGTACGCCCTGATCGGTGGGCTGCCCGTGGTGGACGGGGCGCTGCCGATGCGGTTCGCGCTGGCGTTGCTGCCGATCGTCGCGACGCTGCTGGTGCTCGCTGTCGACCGTGCCCTGCGCAGCTCCGGTCGGGCGCGGCGGCTGGTGCCACTCGCCGTCGGGGTGGCGCTGTTACCGATCTTCCCGACTCCGCTGCCGACCGCCGGGCGACCGGCCGTGCCGGAATTCATCACCGGCGGCCACTGGCGGCAGTGCGTACCCCCGGGCGGGGTGCTGGTTCCGGTGCCGCTGCCCACCCCGAAGGAGCCCTGGCCGATGCGCTGGGCGACCGCCGCCGACGCCGGTTTCGGGACGCCGGAAGGTTTCTTCATCGGCCCCTACGGCAGGGGCGGCACTGCGGCGATGGGCACCTTCAAGCAGCCGACCTCCGCACTACTGGCGGATGTCGCCAAACGCGGCGACCAGCCGGCCATCGGGGACGAGCAGCGCCGCCAGGCCGCCCGCGACGCGGAATTCTGGGGCGCGTCCTGCGTGGCGCTCACCGACGACGCCCCCCACGCCGAAAGCCTGCGGCAGACCCTGGAACAGCTCTACGGCCCCGCGACCCGGATAGCCGACGCCTGGACCTGGCGCGTCTGACGCCACAACCCCGTCGATCGCGCACGATCGACGGGGTTGGTGGGTAGGACTGGGTCAGACGCGGGGCGCGCCGACCGGCTGGGAAGCCTCGACGAACTCCTCGCGCGGGTCGTGCAACTGGCCCAGGGCGACGACCTCACGCTTGAGGAAGAACGCCAACGACCAGTCCACCACCACGCGGACCTTGCGGTTGAACGACGGGATCCGGCTCATGTGGTACGTCCGGTGCATCACCCACGCCGGCCAACCGGTCATCTTGATCCCGTAGACCTGGGCCACGCCCTTGTGCAGGCCGAGGCTCGCCACACTGCCGACGTGCTTGTGCTTGTAGTTCACCGGCTCGCGACCCCGGATCACCGCCGCGATGTTGTCGGCCATCCGGGCGGCCTGACGCACCGCGTGCTGGGCGCTCGGAGAGCAGAAGTTGCCCGGCTCCTTGGTCAGGTCCGGCACCGCCGCGCAGTCACCGGCGCTCCAGGCACCCTCGAGCACCTGGTCACCGTCGACCACCTGAAGGGTGGGCAGGCAGGTGATCCGCCGACGGTCGTCGCGCGGGAAGTCCGTCGAGTCGAGCATCGGCGACGGCTTCACGCCTGCCGTCCAGACGATCGTGTCGGAACGGAAGCTGTCACCGTCGGAAAGCTTGACCACCCCGTCGACGCAGGACTCGAGCCGGGTGTCCAGCCGGATGTCCATGTCCCGCTTCAGCAACTGCTGCACGGTGTAGGCACCCATGTCCCGGTCGACCTCGGGCAGCACCCGCTGGGTGGCCTCGACCAGCACCCAACGGACCTCGTCCTGCTTCAGCTCCGGGTAGTAACGCAGCGCGTCGCGAGCCATGTCCTCCATCTCGGCGAGCGCCTCGATGCCGGCGTACCCACCACCGACGAAGGTGAAGGTCAGCGCCGAACGGCGGACGTCCGGATCCGGCGTGGCGGCCGCCACGTCGAGCCGATCCAGCACATGGTTGCGCAGATAGATCGCCTCGCCGATGGTCTTGAACCCGATGCCCTGCTCATGCAGGCCGGGGATCGGCAGGGTGCGGGAGACCGACCCCGGGGCCACGATCACGTGATCGTAGGTGATCTCCCGGGCCGGGCCGCTGATCGGCTGCACGGTGGCCACCTTGCGGTCGTGCTCGATGCGCGTGACCGTACCGGCCACCACCTTGCACCGCCGCAACTCCCGCCGCAGGGGCACCACGGAGTGCCGCGGGGAGATGTTGCCCGCCGCCGCCTCGGGCAGGAACGGCTGATAGGTCATGTGGGGTTGGGGGTCCACCACCATGACCTCAGCCTCACGGGAGCTGAGCTTCTTCGACAGGCGCAGTGCGGCGTACAGACCGACGTGCCCGGCACCAACCACAAGGATCCGCTTCGGATTCACGTCGTCTATCTTTCCCCGGCCGGCTCAGGTAATCCCGCTCGCGCCCCCCATCTGTGACGGAGCACAACCCATGTGACCTGCGTAACCCTCAGATCGCAGGCGTCACCGGCGTCGCAGCAGCCAGCCCAGCAACGCTGCCGTCCCCACCGCCACCAGCAGCCCCAGCACCGTGACCCACTGGTGCCCGGCTCCCCCGCCCGACCCCGCCGCCTGCAACAACAGCACACCGAGTACGGCGGAACCCAGCAGCACAGCCGCCGACCGCACCAACCAACGACTGATCAGCTCGGGGTCCACCACCGCGTCGTACGGCAACAGCGCGGCCAGCGCGCACAGGGTGTGACCCAGGTAGAGCAGGGCCGCGACGGCGAGCAGCCGCCAGAGGGCCACCGGACGGCCGTACCCGTCGGTGGCGAGCAACCAACCGCCGACCGTCACCAACGCCGCGAACGTCGCCCAGATCCGACGAGGACCGACAGCGGGCAACAGGGCGGCTACCGCCAAAAAGAGGATCGGTCGGCCGGCAAGCACCTCGGCGGGAAAGGCCAGGGCGAACCCGGCAAGCACGATGACGAAGATCGAGGCCCGGACCAGCAGCGGGGCCGCGCTGACGCGGGTGACCGCGTTCTGGGCCGCCCGAACCCGCTCCACGACAGCCTTCACCGGCCACCCACCCTTGGGGCGGTCGCCAACCGCGCCACGTCCCGCAGCACCAGGTCCAGGCTGCCGGCGCCGGCCCAGCGCACCACGGGTACGCCGTGCTCCCGGAGCTGCCCGATCATGATGTCCCGATCGAGGCGCCACAGCCGGTACGCCACCTCAGCCCAACCCCGGTCCTTCGGCGACGCCAGGTCGGCGGGCAACGTGTCGACAGCCACCACGAACCGCCCACCACGGGCCAACCGGGCGAGCATCTGCGCCGACCGCTCGTCAAGCAACGGGGTGAGCACCACCACCAACGCGTCCGAGGAGAGCAACTGCGGGCCGAACACCTGGTCGTACGGCTCGTGCGCGGACGCGTGCACCCGGACGTCGAGCAGCCACTCCAGAACGGTCAGGTACTGCCGCCGCCCAGCGGCCGGCCGGAGCCGGCGGGCCGCCGGCCCGTACTCCAGCAACGAGACCCGGTCACCTCGGTGCAGGTAGTGCTCGGCTATCGCGGCGGTGGCCCGGACCGTGGTGTCCAGCACCGAGGCGGCGCCGTCCACCCCACCGGATCGGCCCGCCTCGGCGAGCACGTCGAGCAGCACCACCACCTCCGCGTCCCGGTCGGAGAGGGTGGCCGCCACATGCAGTTGCCTCGCCCGCAACGAGACCCGCCAGTCGATCCGGCGCAACCGGTCGCCCGGGGCGAAGACCCGTACGCCTGCCAACTCGCCGCCCTCGCCGGGCCGGCGGGAGTGGTGCGCCCCGACCAGGCCGGCGGCCCGGGGCATCGCCTCCACCGCCTCGAACGGCTCGGTCCGCGGGTACACCCGGATCCGGACCGGCTCGGTGATGACCGCCCGGGAGACGAGCAGACCCCCGGCCGTGGCGACCCGGGCACCGGCGGGGCCGATCGGGTGGCGGCCCCAGCGCAGGGCCTTGCCGGCCAACTCCAGGTCCACAGCGGCACCGGTCGGCACCGAGGTCACGAACGGCCGGTCCGCTGGGGAACGGCGCCCGGCGTTGTCCGGGGTCGCCGGTCCGGCGCCCGGCTCCCCACCGTCGACGGTTTCGTCGCGGACGAAGCCGGCCCGGTCGATCCGCAGCCACGGGGACACGCGGGTCCGCATCACCACAAGGTCGTAGTCGACAGTGTCCGGGTTGCCGACGCTCACCGCCGCCGTCACGTCACCGCCCTCGACGAGCGGCCCGCCGTCACTCTCACTGATCCACACCTGCGGCAGCGCCGTGGGCCGCCGACGCAGCGCGTACGCGGTGCCCAGCGCGAACGGGGCGGCGAGCACGATCAGGTCCACCCGGCCCAGCAGCACGCCGGCCACCAGCAGCAGGCCGGCGAGCAGCACCGCACGGCCGAGCGCCGGGGTGGGCGCCCAGCCGGCAGCCGGTTCCGCTTCGGTGGCACTCGGCACTGTCGGTCCGGTCATCAGTGCCGGGGCCCGCCGGCGGCGTAGCTGGGCAGGGCACCACTGGCCGGGGCGGGAGTCGCCTCCAGCACCTCGCTCACCACGAACGCCGGGTCGACCCGCCGCAACCACATCTCCGGGCGCAGGGTGATCCGGTGCGCGAGGGCGGGCGCCGCCACCGACTTGACGTCCTCCGGTACGACGTAGTCCCGCCCGCCGAACACGGCGCGAACCCGGGCCAGCAGCAGCAACGCCAGCGAACCGCGAGGTGAGGCACCGACGAGCACCGACGGGTGCTCCCGGGTGGCCGCGGTGAGCGACACGATGTAGTGGCCGATGGAATCCTCCACCACCACGTCCTCCAGGGCGGCCTGCATGGCCCGCAGCGTCGCCGCGTCGACCACCGGCTTGATGTCCGCCTCCTCCCGGCGACGGCTCATCCGACGGCGCAACACCTCCCACTCCTCCTCGTGCTGGGGGTAGCCGAACGACACCCGCAGCAGGAAACGGTCCAGCTGCGCCTCGGGCAGCGGGTAGGTGCCCTCGTACTCGATGGGGTTGGCGGTGGCCAGCACGTGGAAGGGCTCGTCGAGCTTGTAGGTGACACCCTCCACCGACACCTGCTTCTCCTGCATCGCCTCCAGCAGCGCGGACTGGGTCTTCGGCGGCGTCCGGTTGATCTCGTCGGCGAGGAGCAGGTTCGTGAAGACCGGGCCGGCCCGGAAGGTGAAGTCACCGTTGCGCTGGTCGTAGAGGAACGAGCCGGTGACGTCGGCGGGGAGCAGGTCGGGGGTGAACTGCAACCGACGGAAGTCCAACCCGAGGGCCTGGGCGAACGAGCGGGCGGTGAGCGTCTTACCGAGCCCCGGCAGGTCCTCCAGGAGGACGTGTCCGCCCGCGAGGATGCCGGCGAGGACCAGCTCCAACGCGTCCCGTTTGCCGACCACGACGGTGCCGACCGCGTCCAGGACCGCCCGAGCCAGGTGCCCGACCTCGGCCGGGGCAATGCTTCGGTCCACGTCGTGCATCAGATGCTCTCCAGTTCGGCGACGATCACCGCGAGGTCGCGCGGTGACGGGGTGCGGCGAGGCGGGGTCTCCAGGAACGTCCACAGGCGCTCACCCAGCAGGGCGCGGGCGCGCGCGGGATCCGACTCACGGGTGACGCCGTGTTTCAGCCGCATCCGTTCGTCGGCCAGCTCACCGAGCCGGGGCAGGACACTGCCGGTGAACCGTTCGGTTTGGTTCGCGGACCAGTCGAGGGGCCGTTCCCACTGGTTGATCGCGCTCCGTAGCGCGTCCCGGGCGCCCCAGTTGTAGCTGCCGTCCTCCTCGCCCGCACCGACCCGCCCACCACCGGGCGGCGCGGGCGGCGGTGCGAGCAGGCTGGTGACCCGGCGCACCGCGAGCACGGCGAGCACCCCGGCGATCAGCACGGGCAGCGACACCTGGAGGCCCACCGCGCGGAAGCCGACGAGCAGGACCGCGACAATCGCGGCGGCCCACACGAGTGAGCGCAGCACCGGACGCCACCGGGAGTCGCGCTCCTGCGGACCGGCCGGCGCCGCCTCCTCCTCGAACGCAAGCAGGTCGTCGATGCTGGTGCTGCTCACGAGGTGACCACCGCCGTCAGCTCTCCGCGCAGCCGGCCGAGCGCGGCACGGGCCTGGTCCCGGGTGCGTTCGCCGACCGGGTGGGTGGCGTACCGGGCCTCCCGGTAGACGTACGCGAACTCGGCCAGCACGTCGGTGCTGGCGATGGCCGGAACGCCCGCCGCCGAGTCACCCTGCAACAGCCGGCTGACCAGGTCGGTGGGGGTGTCCCCGGCGAACCTCGGCACCCCCGCCGCCGCGGCGGTCTCCTCCAGGCGCACCCAACAGGCGATCACCGCCACCCGAGGGTCGGTGTCCCGGTCGTCGAGTTCCACCAGGCCGGCGTCGAGGGCGGCCACCACCTCGCGGGCGGTGCCCTCGGCGGTGCGACGGGCCCGCTGCGCCGGCAGTGTCCGGCTGGTGCGGCGCAGTGCGCCCCGGACCAGGATCCAGCTGAGGTAGCCGATTGCGGCGAGGATGGCCAGCCCGAGCAGGACCACCGCCACAGTGCCGACCCACTGTGGGATGTGCGCCTGGGTGGCCTCGCCGGCGTCGCGTGGCTCGATCGGGATGGACGGCGACGGCTCGACGGTCGGGTACTCGGGGACCCACGGAACGTTGTCCGCCGCCGGCGGGATCCGACTGGCACCGATCGACGAGTGGGCGGAGGCCAGCGCGGCACCGGCGAGCAGTGCGGCGACCGTGCCGACCGGCCACCAGCGGCGGAGCAGGCCGAGCACCGGAGGCAGCACACCCGACTCGGCGGACGGTGCCGGCGTGGGCGGGCGTGTTCCGTCTGTCATCGCCACCACCCCACGCGTCGTCTCAGTCCACTCCGGCCAGCTGTTTAGCCTGGCCGAAGACGTCGTCCAACATCCCTGGTGTCAACCGCCCGGTGAAGGTGTTCTGCTGACTGACGTGGTAGCAGCCGAGCACGTCCGGGGCGTCCGTGCCGGACCAGTGTGCCCCATGACCGAACGCCGGTCGCGGGCTGGGCGGGCGCTGCCCGTACACCGCTCGGAGCACCGGCCACCACGCGGCCCAGGCGAACGCGCCGAGCGCGACCACGACGCGCAGCGTGGGCCGGATCAGCGTGACCTCGCGGTGCAGCCAGGGTGCGCAGGTGTCCCGTTCGGCCGGGGTCGGTTTGTTGTCCGGAGGCGCACACCTGACCGCCGCGAAGATCCGCAGGTCCCGCACTGTCAACCCGTCGTCGGCGGCGACGCTCGTCGGCTGGTTGGCCAACCCGGCCCGGTGCAGCGCGGCGAACAGCACGTCACCCGACCGGTCACCGGTGAAGATCCGCCCGGTGCGGTTGCCGCCGTGTGCGGCGGGCGCCAGCCCGAGGATGCCGATTCGCGCGTCAGCGGTGCCGAAGCCCGGCACCGGCCGACCCCGGTACTCCTGGTCGCGGAAGGCGGCCCGGCGCGTGCGGGCGACCTCCTCCCGCCACTGGACCAGCCGTGGGCAGGCGAAGCAGTCGCTCACCGCCGCGTCGAGGTCGGCCAGGTCGGTCGCCCGCGGTGCGCGGGCGACCACCTGTTCGGGGGTACGCGTCTCAGCCAAGCTTCGCCCGGAAGAGTTCCAGGGTGCGGGCCCAGGCGCTGGAGGCGGCACGCTGGTCGAACGCCTCCGGCCGGTCGTCGTTGAAGAACGCGTGCGAGGTGCCCGGGTAGTCGTAGAGGTGGCAGTCACCGCCGGCCTCCTCGATGGCCCGACGAGCGGTCTGTACGCCCTCGTCGGTCGAGGTGCCGTCCTCTTCGGAGCAGTGGATGACGGCGGCCTTGCCGGCGTAGTCGGCCCAGTCGGGGCGCATCGACTCCCACGGCAGGACCGGGTAGAAGCCGGCGGTGGCGACGATCCGCTCGGAGATGGTGGCTGACCAGAGGGCCAGGCTGCCACCGGCGCAGAAGCCCACGGCACCGACCTTACCGGTGACCTCGGGCCGCCCGGCGAGATAGTCGGCAGCCCCGGCGATGTCCTTCGCCGCCTCGTCCATCCGCATGGCCAGCAGGAGCCGCTGCGCCTCGTCCGGCTCGCTCGTCGTCTCACCGTGGTAGAAGTCCGGGGCGAGGGCCACGAAACCGGCCTCGGCGAACCGGTCCGCCACCGACCGGATGTGTGGGACGAGGCCCCACCATTCCTGGATGACGATGACGGCGGGGCTGGCCGTGCCGCTGGCGGGTATCGCGAGATACCCCTCGCTCGTGCCCCCGTTGCTGCGGTAGCTCACCATTTCGCCCATGGGCCGTCCTCCTAGCGGTCAGTCATCGTTGGCTGGTCGCCCAGTGGTCCTACGTGCCGGTAGCCTGCCACGCCACGCGGCCCTCGGGAAGACGCCGGAACAGTGGCATTCACCTCCTGTTCGCACCTTGGTGACTCCGGGTACGCCGACGGCGGCGGGGTCTTCTCCCCGCCGCCGTCGGTGCCGATCTACCGCTGTGGTCAGACCTTCTTGGTCAGGCAGAGCACGTAGCCCGTCTTGCCCGGCTCGATGCTGGAGAAGATGTACCCCTCCTGGCCCTCCTTGAAGAACTGGGTGCAGGTGGTGTCGGCCTTGACCTGAGCCTCGGTCTGGCCGTCCACGCGACCGACCACGGTGTACGCCGCGTCGGTGGACGTGCACTCGACGACCTTGGCCCCGTCGACCTTCTCCTGCTCGGTGCCGGTGACTTCGGGCAGCTCGGCGATGCAGTCGCCGGTCTTGGCGGCGGCGGTCTCGTCCTTGTTGAAGAAGTTGCCGATCGCCGAGGCGACGCCGAACTTCAGGCCGGCGATGACGACGATGACGAGGATCGCGCCGACGATGCCGAGGGCCTTCTTCGCACCGGACTTCTCCGCCTTCGGCTCGGTCACCTGCGACGTCTCGGCCGACTGCGTCTCAGCCGGGGGCGTCCCGGTCGTTAGCGGCGTCTCGGTCGACTGCGGCGTCTCAGCCGACTGCGTCTCAGCCGACTGCGGCGTCACGGTCGACTGCGTCTCGGTCGTTTGTGGCGCCTCGGCGGCCGGCTTCGGCTCGCCCGACGGCTGCTGGGGAACGGCAGGCTGCGGCGCGGCCGCTTGCGGCGTCTCGACGGCCGGCTCACTGGTTGCGGCGTCAGACGCGGGGGGCGGTGCGACCTGCTCTGGCACGGGGGTTCCTTCCGAGGGGGTTGAGGAGCAGACGACACCGTAACGATCATTGATTTCCGGTGCCGTCCCGCCCGCCTCGTCCGTTCAGCCATTTCCCAGCCTCACCCGCATGATCCAGTTCACATGGTGGTTCAGCTCGTCGGGGTGGGAGTTGGCGTGTCGCTCGGTGTCACGGTCGGGCTCGCCGGACTCGTGGTCGGCGTTGGCGTCCCGGTCGCTCCCGGTGTGCTGGTCGGCGTCGGTGTGCTGGTCGGCGTCGGTGTGCTGGTCGGCGCCGTGGGTGCGACGGGCACACCCGGGCCTCGGGGCCCGAAGGGCGCCTGGGCCGGACAGAACGGGTACGTCCGCAGCACCGGCTTGTCGGGGGCGTTGAGAGCCTCGTCGCAATTGGGGTAGCCGAGGCGGATCGGGTTGCCGTTTTCGTCGAAGAGGCGGGCGTTCTCCACCAGCCGACCTTCGCTGTCATAGACGAAGACGTCCGTGATCCGGTCATACGGGTTGTCCACCGAGGTCTGGTCGTAGCCGTAGTCGCCGTAGCGCATCCGGTCCTCGGCCTGGATCAGGGCGGCGAACGCGAAGACTGCCAACACCGCACTGCCGACCTGCACCGCCGAGCGCGGCCAACCGGTCAGCTGGGCCGAACGGCGACCGATCCAGATGGAGGCGAGCACGAGGCCGATCAGCATGATCAGGCCCGCGAGCAGCTCACCGCCGAACCTCGGCAGCAGCCCGAAGTCGCCACCAGTGGTGACCACGGTGACCAGCATCGCCGCCAGATAACCGCGAAGCACCCACCAGGCCGGGCGCAGCAGCCGGAGGAATTCGCTCGCCGTCGCGTACCCCAGGGGCGGGCCGAGACGGGTGTCGAGCGTGCGCAGCCGGCCACGGACCTGGGCCATCGCGGTCGCCACCCGCTGGTCGAGGTTGCGCCCACCGCCCGGCGCGGCGCCAGCGGCGGCGCGCAGCTCGGCGGCGTACGTCTCGGGCTCGCCCAACCGCTCCACGAGGGTGCCCTCGGACTCGGCGGCGACCTCGGTGAGGTGGTCGGCGAGATCCTCGGTCAGCTCGTCGCGTTGCGTGGTCGGCAGGTCGGCCAAGGCGGCCCGAACCCGCGCCACGTAGTCGGTGATCTCCTGCTCCGTGACGGTCATGCCGCCAGCCCCCGATCGTCGAGCAGAGTGTCCATTGTGGTGGCGAACGATCGCCAGAGCTTGCCGGAGCGGGTCAACTGGTCACGACCCGCGGCGTTGAGTGAGTAGTACTTGCGGTGCGGCCCGGACTCGCTCGGCACGACGTAGGTGGTGAGCAGGCCGGCGGCGAAGAGGCGGCGCAGCGTGCCGTAGACGGAGGCGTCACCGACCTCGTCCAGGCCGGCCTCGCGAAGCCGGCGCAGGATGTCGTAACCGTAACCGTCCTCCTCTCGGAGCACGGCGAGGACGGCCAGATCGAGCACGCCCTTCAGCAACTGTGTGGTGTCCACGCATTGCACAGTACTGCGTAATGCGCGGTACCGTCAACGAACGGCCCCGACACGCCGCGCCGCACCGGACCTGCGGCGGTGATCGACTCGGTTTTCAGGAAGTCGGGGTGTCCGACGCATCCGGACACCGCGTTTTCAAGGAGCGCGAGTTGATCAAGCATCCCGTGCGGGCGGTTCCGGCGGTTCGGGGCCGCTCGAGTCGCGAGCAGTCCCCCGCGCGGTCCAGCCCACGAACCTGGCGAACATGTCGACCGGGGACGGGCCGGGATTCGGATTGAGCTTGATCAAATCCGCAGTGGCCTCCAAGAGCAGGCCAGCCATGTAGATGCTCAGGCCGACCCGATCCCGTCGATACTCGATCACCAGCAACAGTCGCGCCGGCTGACACGGCCAGGGGGCGGCACACATTCGGCAGAGCCAGAGAGGCCGCATGGGCAGGTGCGGGCGTACGGCCCGACGCTGCCGGTCACGAGGGGGAAGTCCATTCGACGCCGACACCCCCCGATCGTGCTATCGCCGTTGGCGATCGTCAACCCCGATCGCTGTTATCGATCGTCGAGCAATCGCGGGTACCTACCGTCAACCCATGGGCGAGTTCGTTGGGATCGCTGAGATACGAGACATGCTCGGCGGGGTCTCTCGCGCTCGGGCTTCCGTAGTTGCGTCCCGGCGCGATTTCCCGGCTCCCTATCAGGTGTTGCGGATGGGTCAGATTTGGCGGCGTACCGACGTCGAGGAGTGGGTCCGGCAGCACCGGCCTGACCTGACGACGGACTGAAGCGAAGCCCGGCCGGGTCGGGTCGGCGTCAGACCCTCAGGGGCCTCGATCGACTCCGGTTTCAGGAAGTCGCGGTGTCCGAGGCGCTCGGACACCGCGTTTTCAAAGAGCGCGAGTTGATCAAGCGTCCGGCTAGCGCGCGGTGGCTGGCTGGAGGCTCCAGGCGATGCCGTCCAGGATGTCGTGCTCCGAGGCGACCACCGACGGCATCCCGGCCCGCTCCATGATCACGCGGAGCACCAGCGCCCCGGCGCCGATCACGTCGGCTCGGCCCGGGTGCATCACCGGGTTCGCCAACCGCTGCTCGCGGGTCTGTCCCAGCAGCTCCGCGGTCACCCGGGAGACCTCCTCGTACGACACCCGGGCGTGGTGGATGCGCTCCGGGTCGTACTCCCGCAGGCCCTGAGCCAGGGCAACCACTGTGGTGACCGACCCGGCGAGGCCGACCAGGGTGGCGGCCTCACGGCCGGGCACCGCCGCGAGGGCCCGGTCCACCACTGACGCGATGTCGGCCTGCGCCGCCGCGACCTGCTCGGGAGTCGGCGGGTCGCCGGGCAGGTGCCGCTCGGTCATTCGGACGCAGCCGATGTCCACCGAGATCGCCGACCGCACCCCGGCGGCCCGGTCACCGACCACGAACTCGGTGGAACCACCGCCGATGTCGACGACCAGGAACGGCTCCTCGGCGTCGGTGGGGAGCCCGCGCACCGCACCGGTGAAAGACAGCCGGGCCTCCTCGTCGCCGCTGACCACCTCGGGTGCGACACCGAGGGTGGCCTGCACCATCTCGGTGAAATCGGCGGCGTTTGCGGCGTCGCGGGAGGCGGAGGTGGCACACATCCGCACCCGCTGGGCACCCAGTTTCTCGATGTCGGCGGCGTACGACGCCAGGGCCACCCTGGTCCGTTCGATCGCCTCCGGGGCCAGCCGGCCGGTGCGGTCCACGCCCTGCCCGAGCCGGACGATCTCCATCCGCCGGGTCAGGTCGACAAGCGGCGCCTGCGGCCCGGCCGAGGCGTCGGGCAGGTCGGCGACCAGCAGTCGGATCGAGTTGGTCCCGCAGTCGATGGCCGCCACACGCGTCGTCACCCCGCCACCCTACGGCAGCCCACCGACCACCTCAGCTCAGAGGCGCAGCAGCATCCGGGTGTTGCCCAGCGTGTTGGGTTTGACCCGTTCCAGGTCCAGGAACTCCGCGACGCCCTCGTCGTACGAACGCAGCAGCTGTTCGTAAACCGGCTGGGGCACCGGAGCGCCGTCGATCTCGCGGAAGCCGAACGAGCCGAAGAACCCGGTCTCGAAGGTCAGGACGAAGATCCGTGCCACGCCCAACTCCCGGGCCGCGTCGATCAGCTCGCCGACCAGCCGGTGACCGATCCGCTGGCCCCGGCACGACGGGTCCACGGCCACCGTGCGGATCTCGGCCAGGTCCTCCCACATGACGTGCAGCGCGCCGCAGCCGACCACCGCGTCGTCCTCGGCGCGGACCGCCACCCGGAACTCCTGCACGTCCTCGAAGAGAGTGACGGTGGCCTTGCTCAGCAGCCGCCGGTCGTCGGTGTAGGTGTCGACCAGCCGGCGGATGCCCCGCACGTCCCCGGTGCGGGCCCGCCGTACCGTGATCTGGTCCTCGGCCTGGGCACTCATTCGGCTGACGGCACGTCCACGCACGGCCCGGCCGACCACCAGGGTTCGACCAGCGCTGCCGTTTCGTCACCGAACGGGTTGACCCCGGGGCCGGCGCCCAACGCGTGACCCAGGTGCACGTGCAGGCACTTGACCCGGCCCGGCATTCCGCCGGCCGAGATGCCGTCGATCTCCGGCACCTCGCCGACCGCCTTCCGACGGGCGAGGTAGTCCTCGTGCGCCGCACGGTAGTGGGCGGCCAGCTCCGGGTCCGTCGTCAGCCGGTCCGCCATCTCCTTCATCAGCCCCGCCGACTCCAGTCGGCTGCACGCCGCGGTGGCCCGGGGGCAGGTCAGGTAGTAGAGGGTCGGGAACGGGGTGCCGTCGGCGAGGCGGGGGGTGGTCTCGACCACGTCCGGAAGGCCACACGGGCACCGGTGGGCCACCGCCCGGGTGCCGCGGGGCGTCCGGCCGAGCTGCGCGGCCACCGCGGCCAGGTCGGCCTCGGTGGCCGGCTCGCGCTGCGGCAGGGGTACGGATTCCGCCGCCGACTCCGACGGTGGTACGACAGTCACTGTCTCTCCTGGTGCGCTGATCGGTGGGTCACTTGCCCGGCTGCTGGCTGTCGGCTGCCCGCACGCTCGACCAGAGCGTGTCGTACCAGGTCGATGGTCCCGCCGGGGCGGCCGAACCGGCCGACTTCCCGGCGTCCCGGGCGGCGCCCTCCGGGTCGTGCAGCACCACCATCATCTTCTCGCCCGGCCGGCCCATGAAGAACCGTTCCCGGGCCTGCGTCTTGATGTACTCGTCGTCTTCCCACTTGGCGGCCTCGGCGGCGAGCTTCGCGATCTCCTGCTCCTGGGCCGCCTGCGCGGCCTCCATCCGCTCGATGTCGGTCTGCTGGTCGAGGTAGACCCGGACCGGGTAGGTGTAGGCCAGGGCGAGCGCGATCAGGACCGCGACGAGCACCGTGGCCCGACCGGTGAAGCGACGAGGGTGGGGTGCGGCGAGCCGCTTCACGGCACCACCGGCTGCGGTACGCCGAGCGGCGGCCGGACGATTCGCGGAGCGCACGCCTTCGGCGCCCCGGGCAGCACCCGGCGCACGACCGGCGGCGCGCGGGTCGGCGCGTACGCCGGTCTCCCGGACCGATCCCCGCGTGGCGCGCCCGCCGCCCGGCCGACCGGACTGACCCGGCCGGCGGGCGGGACGCTGACCACCCGGTGTGCGGCGCTGCTGCATCGTCACACCCCTCCCCCGAGGCTTCGTGGGCTCAGGCCGAACGGTAGCGCGGGAACGCGCCAGCGCCGGCGTAGCGCGCCGCGTCGGCCAGCTCCTCCTCGATGCGGAGCAGCTGGTTGTACTTGGCGACGCGGTCCGAGCGGGCCGGCGCGCCGGTCTTGATCTGACCGCAGCCGGTGGCCACTGCCAGGTCGGCGATGGTGGTGTCCTCGGTCTCGCCGGAGCGGTGGCTCATCATGCACTTGAAGCCGGCCCGGTGGGCCAGGTCCACCGCGTCCAGGGTCTCGGTCAGCGAGCCGATCTGGTTGACCTTGACGAGAACCGCGTTCGCCGACTTCTCCGCGATGCCGCGGGCGATGCGCTGCGGGTTGGTCACGAACAGGTCGTCACCGACGATCTGCACCCGGTCGCCGATCGACGCGGTGAGCGTCTGCCAGCCACTCCAGTCGTCCTCGGCGAGCGGGTCCTCGATCGACACGATCGGGTACTCGTCGGCCAGCTTCGTGTAGTAGGTGCTCATCTCCTCGGCGGACTTCGCGGCACCCTCGAAGGTGTAGGTGCCGTTGTCGAAGAACTCGGTGGCCGCCACGTCGAGCGCGAACACGATGTCGGTGCCGAGCCGGTAACCGGCCTTCTCGACCGCCTCGGCGATCAGGTCCAGGGCCGCCGCGTTGGTCGGCAGGTTCGGCGCGAAGCCACCCTCGTCGCCGAGCCCGGTGGAGAGGCCCTTCTTCTTCAGCACGGACTTCAGCGCGTGGTAGACCTCAGCGCCCGAACGCAGCGCCTCACGGAAGGTGGGCGCGCCGATCGGCGCGATCATGAACTCCTGGATGTCGACGTTCGAGTCGGCGTGCGCGCCACCGTTGAGGATGTTCATCATCGGCACCGGCAGGAGGTGCGCGTTCGGCCCGCCCAGGTAGCGGAAGAGGCTCAGCTCGGCGCTGCCGGCAGCGGCCTTCGCCACCGCCAGGGAGACCCCCAGGATGGCGTTCGCGCCCAGCTCCGACTTGCTCTCCGTGCCGTCGATGTCGAGCATCTTCTGGTCGATCAGCCGCTGCTCGCTGGCCTCGTACCCGATGATCTGGTCGACGATCTTGTCTTCGACGTTGGAGACCGCCTTCTCCACGCCCTTGCCCTGGTAGCGGTCGTCGTCACCGTCGCGCAGCTCGATCGCCTCGAAGGCGCCGGTGGAGGCGCCGGAGGGCACTGCGGCGCGGGCGACGGTGCCGTCGTCCAGACCGACCTCGACCTCGACCGTCGGGTTGCCCCGCGAGTCGAGAATCTCCCGGGCGACGATTCCCTCGATGGTTGCCACTAAGTCGCTCCTCGTTGTTGTGATCCGGTCCATGGGTGGGCCGCGACGGTGCGGCTGAGGCAGGTGTTGAACGCAGCGTATCGGGCGGCGCGAACGGGCACGGCGTCGCCCGCGCACCCGGGACACCCCGCGTTGACGGACATTCCCGGATTTCCGGGCGTCAACCGGCAACTGGTTTGCGCTGCGCGGACTGGATCGAGCAGGCTGGTCGCCATGCCCGCCGCCTCGACCACCCTCCGCATGCTCGCCGTGTCGGTCATCGCGTCGCTCACGGTCACCGGCTGTCAGACGTTCGAGGACGCCGGAGTCGCCATGGGCCGCTCGGAACTCGTCAACGACCTCACGGCCCGGCTCGATCGGGCCCTGGAGTTGACCTACTCGGCCGACTACCAGTTGCCCGGCGGCCAGCGCGCCGCGATCGTGCAGGCGCAGGACCCGGCGCGATCCACGTACGCCTACCCGGGTGGTCGACTCATCGTCACCCCGGAGGCCATCACCAGGTGCACGACGACCGGCGCCCGCCAGGAGTGCACGCTCGTCGCCCCGCCCACACCGGGCAGCAAGCCCACAGTGACGCTGTTCGGCGAGGCCAACCGGCAGGGTCTCGTCACGCCGCCGGTGGTGGTCGGGCTCCTCACCGCCGCCGCGCTCGACCCGCAGGCGGTGATCAAGCAGAGTGACACCACAGTCGCCGGGCACCACGCCGCCTGCGTTGCTGTGGACAGCTCGTCCGGCGACTTCACCGCCTGCGTGACCACCGAGGGTGTGCTCGGCAGTTTCACCGGGCCGGTCGACGGCAAGCCGATGGAGCTGGCGCTCAGCGACTACTCCACGACCGTCGACGAGGGCGCGTTCGACCCGCCCGCCGACGCCGGCGTGGTGGACCGCCGCCCCGGAGGCTCCTGACCCGCCCGGCCCGTCAGAGCCCGAGCAGGGTGCGCAGGTGGCGCGGGGGCGGGCAGTCGTGGGCGAGCATCGCGTCGTGCCAGTCGCGGGCCGACACCCCGTCCGGGCGGGCGGCGGCGATCTCGGCCATCTCGCTGTACCCGACGAAGTAGGTGGAGAGCTGGGTGGAGGTGAGTTGCGCGCGCCGCCACTTGCCGGCCGCCTCACCCTCCTCCTGGAAGCCGCGCCCGGTCATCAACGCCATCGCCTCGGCCTCGGGCAGGTCCTCGGCGTGCACCAACTGGTCGAGCAGCGCGTTGATGGTCATCCGCAGTTGCATCTTGAGCTGCTGCAACCGCACCGGCAGGCCGCCGAAGCCGAGCCCCGTCATCACCTCCTCCGCGTAGACCGCCCAGCCCTCGATGAACGGGCCGGACTCGGCCAGCGCGCGGACCCGCGTGCCACCGACGTAGCGGCGGGCGTGAGCGAGCTGGAGGAAGTGCCCCGGCATCGCCTCGTGCACGGTCAGGTTGCGGATCATGTGGTCGTTGTACTCGCGGTAGAACGACTCGACCCGCTGCGCCGGCCAGTCCGACGGGGTCGGCGCGATGCAGTAGAACGTCGGCAGGACGGCGGTCTCCAGCGGGCCGGGCGCGTCGCAGTACGCCACGGCGACGCCCCTGGCGAACTCCGGCATCTCCTGGATGACGCACCTGTCGTCGATGAGGGTGACCAGGTCGTGTGCGCGGACGAAGTCGGTCGCCTCGTCCAGTGTCACCCCGGCCAGGTCGACGATCGTCGAGTCGTTCGGGTGCTCGGCGGCGAGCAGGTCCAGTGCCCGGCGTACCGATGCGTCGTCGGCCGGACCGCCGACCAGCTCGACGGCCGCCTCGCGGATCTCCGCGGTGACCCGGTCCAGGTTGGCCCACGCGCGACGCTGGATCTCGGCGGCGCCCAGCTCGGTGTCGAGAGTGTGCCAGAGCCGGGCCTCCCAGCGACGCCGACCCAGTCGCGGGTCACGGCCGGGGCCGGTGTCGGCAGCCAGGCCGACGCGGAGCCAGGCGACGAACTCGTCGAGCGCGGCGATCGCGGCGGTGGCCGCCGGCTCGACCCGGTCGACGTGGCTCGGCGCCTGGGCGAGCAGCGCCGGCAGCTCGTCGCGGATCAGTGCGGCCGCGCCGATGAACTGCCCGACCGCCGTCTCCGCGTGGATCCGCGGCATGTCACGCAGCGTCGCGCGGGCGGTGGCGAGGGCGTCCGGTACGGCGGCGAGCCGGCCGGCCAGGTGGGTCAGCCGCACCTCGGCGGGCGCGTACTGGCGGGCCAGCAGCGGGTGCAGCAGCGGGCCCGGGTTGTGCCGCAGCGGATCCCACTCGTGCGACCGGATCTCGGCCAGCTCGAACAGCTCCCGATCAACGAATGAGGTGAGCAGCGCGTGATCGACCTGCTCGTCGACGTCGAGGGAATCCGGGTCCAGTTCGGACAGCGCGTTGGCCGCGTCGGAGAGCATCGCCCGATCGGCTGTCACCCCGTCCACGGACAGGTCCGGCAGCCGGTCGTCGAACCGGTGGTCGCCGGCCGCTGTGGCAACCCCCGGCCGCGACTCCAACAGTGCCTCGACGACCCGCTCTGCCAGCACCCCAAAGGCTTCCACCCGCCCCACCCTACCGACCGCCGCCCCTCGGCACTGTCGGGTTGATCAAGAGGTTTGCGTGAGGTTCCGGCTGGATGTTGACGCAAAGCCCTTGATCACCGTGGGCTGGCGGGTGAGGGTTCGGGGGTGGGGGTGGGTTCGGGGGTGGGGGTGGGTTCGGCGGCGCGGATGGCTTCGGCGTAGGCCAGCGTGGCGCGGCGGAGGGCCGCTTCGGGGTCGATTCCTGCCTCGCGGGCTGCCGCGACAGTCGCCAGGAGGCTGGCGCCCAGTCTCGCTTCGGCGTCCACCTGACTGTCGGCCAACGGGGGTGGGACCTCGATGCCTCTGCGAGCGGCGCGGCCCAGGATCTGCGCGGCCAGGGCCAGCGCGGGTTGACTCAGGGCCACCCCGTCCAGCACCGAGTGCCGTGCCTTCTCCGCGCGCTTGATCCGCTCCCAGTTCTCGGTGATCTCCTCCAGCGTGCCCGCCTCGGCACCGGCGAAGACGTGCGGATTGCGCCGGATCATCTTGTCGACCAGGCCACCCGCCACGTCGTCGATGGTCCACCGCTCGTCCTCGGGCAACTCCTCGGCGAGCCGCGCGTGCAGCACCACCTGCAACAGGACGTCGCCCAACTCCTCGCGCAGCGCATCGGTGTCGTCGGCGCTAATCGCGTCGTACGCCTCGTAGCTCTCCTCCAGCAGATAACCGGCGAGACTGCGGTGCGTCTGCGCCCGCTTCCACGGGTCGCCACCCGGAGAGGCCAGCCGGTCCAGCACTGCCACCGCGTCGAGCAGCCGGGCACCCGGCGGATCCCACGAGCCGTACATCAGCTCCATCTCGGCCAACCCCGGCTGCCGGGCCAACCGCAGACCCAACTCCCGGGCCAGCGCCTCGTCACCCGCCGGGCCGGCCAACCACACCACCGTGCCGTGCGTCCCGACCGCGTCCAGCAACTGCTGTGTCGCCGGACCGTCCACCACTGTCACCTCGGCGCCCGCCTGGCGCACGGCAGTGGCCAACTCGCTCTCCGCACCGGTCAACACCGGGTGCCCGCGTACGACATCCCAGGCCGCTGAGGTCAGCAGACCGGCCGGCAGTCGGGGTGAGGTGACCAGGAGAACGATCCGCGCGGTCATGCTCAGCTGGCCGTGCCCTCGGCCTTCGGCGTCGCGGTCGGCTCCTCCGGGGTGACGAGGTCGGTGACCGCGTCGGAGGCCGGCTCACCCAACGGCACACTCACCGCAGGGGATTTCGCGTCGAAGCTGAGCAGCGGGAACTCGAGCGGACGGTACCGAGGGTTGACCGTCACGTCGTAACGACCGACCGCCTCGGCCAGGATCCTCTTGGTCGCCAGCGCACCGCGCAGCTGCTCGCCGTCGAGCTGCTGGGCGGCCGCCTCGTCAGTCGTCTCGGCGGGAATCTTGCCGGCCGCACGCCCAGCGGCGATCACCTCGGCGATCTCCTCCTTGGACGGCTCGACCGGATCGGCCGGCAACCCGGACAGGCAGGTGTAGAGCTTCGCCACCTCCCGCACGTGCCCGGTCTCCGCGTCGAGGCCGAGACTCTGGGCAGCCTGATCGACGGCCACCTGGCCGCGCGGCTGGTAGTTCTTCTCGGCGGAGAGCTTCTCGCACACTCTGGTCAGCACCATCGTCCGGACCACGTCGGCCACCCCGGGCACTGTGGGTTCCGCCGCCGCGGGCTGGCCGCTGGCGGAGGTCTCCGGTGCCGGGTTCTTCGTCCGCAGATCCTTCATCGCGGCGTTGACCTGCACGTCGGTGATGCGCTGGTCACCGATGTAAGCGGCGATACCAGGCTCAGCACGACAACCGGAGAGGGCGACGAGGCCGAGCGCCACAGTGGCGACGGCGGCAAGACGGCGAGCACGCATAGCCGTCACTCTCTCACGCCGTCACCCGAGGTTGTGACGCCCCCCACCTCCGCCCGACCCGCGACCAGGGACGGCGTCCACGGACGACCGCCCCTGGTCGGGAGCACACCGAGACCTCAGTTGCTCGCAGCCGCGGCGACGGCCAGTGGGGCGGGGGCCCCGAGCACATCGGAGAGCAACTGCGCACACCACTGGAGCAGCGCCTGGTCACGAAGCGGCTCGCCGCCGATCCGACGGGTGGTCGGTCGGGGCACGCTCACCTGGTCGGTGGCCTGCTTGTAGACGGCATCCGGGTGGTAGCGCTTGAGCCGCATCTGCTTGGAGTCAGGCAGCGGCAGCGGGCCGAACCTGACGTGCTTGCCCTGCACCGACACGTCGGCCAGGCCGTAGCGGCGGGCCAGCAGACGGAACCGGGCCACCTCCACCAGGTTCTGCACCGGGGCCGGCGGCTCGCCGTACCTGTCGGTCATCTCGGCGATCACCTCGCCCAGCCGCTCCTCGTCGCGCGCCTCGGCGAGCTTGCGGTACATCTCCAGCCGCAACCGCTCCACGCCCACGTAGTCGTGCGGCAGGTGCGCGTCGACCGGCAGGTCGATCTTGACGTCGGTCTCCTCCTCCGGCCGCTCACCCTTGAACGCGGAGACCGCCTCGCCGACCATCCGCACGTACAGGTCGAACCCGACGCCCTCGATGTGCCCGGACTGCTCCCCACCGAGCAGGTTGCCGGCGCCCCGGATCTCCAGGTCCTTCATCGCCACGTACATGCCGGCACCCAACTCGGTGTGCTGGGCGATGGTCGCCAACCGCTCGTGGGCGTGCTCGGTGAGCGGCTTCTCCGGGGGGTAGAGGAAGTAGGCGTACGCCCGCTCCCGGCCCCGGCCGACCCGGCCCCGGATCTGGTGCAGCTGGGCCAGGCCGAGCAGGTCCGCGCGCTCCACGATGAGCGTGTTGGCGTTCGGGATGTCGATGCCCGACTCGACGATCGTGGTGCAGACCAGGACGTCGAACTCCTTCTCCCAGAAGCCGACCATCACCTTCTCCAGGGCGTCCTCGCCCATCTGGCCGTGCGCCACCGCCACCCGCGCCTCGGGCACCAACTCCCGCAGCCGCCGAGCCGCCCGGTCGATCGACTCGACCCGGTTGTGCAGGTAGAAGACCTGCCCGTCACGGAGCAACTCACGGTGGATGGACGCGGCCACCTGCCTGTCGTCCTGCGCGCCGACGAAGGTGAGCACCGGGTGCCGCTCCTCCGGCGGGGTGGCGATCGTGGACATCTCCCGGATGCCGGTGATCGCCATCTCCAGGGTGCGCGGGATCGGCGTGGCCGACATGCTCAGCACGTCGACCGACGCGCGCAGCGTCTTCAGGTGCTCCTTGTGCTCGACACCGAAACGCTGCTCCTCGTCGACGACCACCAGGCCGAGCTGCTTGAAGCGGGTCGCCGTCTGCAACAGCCGGTGCGTACCGATGACGATGTCGACGGTGCCGTCGGCGACCATCTCCAGCGTCCGCTCGGTCTCCTTGGCCGTCTGGAACCGGGACAGTTGCCGGATCTGCACCGGGAACTGGCTCATCCGCTCGGCGAACGTGTTGTAGTGCTGCTGCACCAGCAGGGTGGTCGGCACCAGCACCGCCACCTGCTTACCGTCCTGCACCGCCTTGAACGCCGCCCGGACCGCGATCTCGGTCTTGCCGTAGCCGACGTCGCCGCAGATCAGCCGGTCCATCGGAACGGTCTGCTCCATGTCCCGCTTGACCTCGTCGATCGCGGCGAGCTGGTCCGGTGTCTCCTGCCAGGGGAAGGCGTCCTCCAACTCGCGCTGCCACGGGGTGTCCGGGCCGAACGAGTGCCCCTTCGACGCCTTGCGGGCGGCGTAGAGCTGGATGAGCTGCGCGGCGATCTCGCGAACCGCCTTGCGGGCCCGGGCCTTGGACTTCTGCCAGTCCGAGCCGCCCATCTTGTGCAGGGTCGGCTGCTCGCCACCCACGTAGCGGGAGAGCTGGTCGAGCTGGTCCGTCGGCACGAACAACCGGTCCCCGGGTTGGCCCCGCTTGCTGGCCGCGTACTCGATGACGAGGTATTCCCGGCTGGCGCCGTTGACGGTGCGCTGCACCAGCTCGACGTAGCGGCCGATGCCGTGCTGCTCGTGCACCACGTGGTCGCCGGTCTTCAACTCCAGCGGGTCGATGGTGTTGCGTCGACGGCTCGGCAGCTTGCGCATGTCCCGCGTCGACGTGCCCCGACCGCCCGTGACGTCGTTGCCGGTCAGCAGCACGAAACGGGACGCCTCGTCGACGAAGCCGCTGCCCAGCGCACCGCAGGTGACCACCAGCTCGCCGGGGACGGGAGCGGTCGGCACCTCCTCGGTCAACCGCGCACCCAGGCCGGCGTCGCGCAGCACCTCCACCGCCCGCTGGGCGGGGCCGTGCCCCTCGAAGACCAGCGCGATCGACCAGCCCTCGCCGGCCCAGCGCTTGAGGTCCTCGACCACCCGCGAGGTCTCGCCGTGATAGAGCGGCGCCGGTTGGGCGGACAGGGTGACCGCGATGGCGTCGTCCGGAGTCACGGCGGTCTGCTCCGGCGCGTCCTCCCAGGGCTGCCGCGCCTCGGCGGTCTCCCCCTCGACCATAATTCGGCCTCCGCGCCGGGAGCCGGCACTCCGGACCGAATGAGGGTCGTCGACCAGGCCGAACGGGGACAGCGTCCACCACGGCTGACCGAGCTGCCCGGCAGTGGCGCGTACCTCACCGAGGGTGCGGAAGGCGGCGGCGCCGACGTCCACCGGGGCCTGGCCACCGACCGCGGCGGCGGCCCAGCTGGCCTGCAAGAACTCCTCCGACGTACGCACCAGATCGTGCGCCCTGGTGCGAATGCGCTCCGGGTCGCACAGCAGCACGTGGGTGCCGGCCGGCATGGCGTCCAGCAGCAACTCCAGCGAGTCGGGGCCGACCAGCACCGGGGCCAGCGACTCCATCCCCTCCACCGGGATGCCCTCGGCCAGCTTGTCGAGGATCTCGGCCAGCTCGGGGTGCTGCTCGGCCAGCGCGGCGGCCCGCTCGCGGACCTCCGACGTGAGCAGCAACTCCCGGCAGGGCGGTGCCCAGAGCAGCGGAACCTGCTCGATGGTCCGCTGGTCGGCGACGGCGAAGGTGCGGATCTCCTCCACCTCGTCGCCCCAGAACTCGACCCGGGACGGGTGCTCGTCGGTGGGCGGGAAGACGTCCAGGATGCCGCCGCGCACGGCGAACTCGCCGCGCTTGGTGACCAGGTCGACGCGGGCGTACGCCATGTCGATCAGCCGGCGGGCGACCTCCTCCAGGTCCGCCTCCTCGCCGGCGGCGAGCTGCACCGGCTCCAGATCACCCAGCCCCTTCAGCTGCGGCTGGAGCAGCGAACGGACCGGGGCCACCACCACTCGCAGCGGCCCGGTGCCGCCGTGCGCGTCGGTCGCCTCCGGGTGCGCCAGCCGGCGCAGCACGGCCAGCCGCCGGCCGACCGTGTCGGAGCGGGGGGACAGCCGCTCGTGCGGCAGCGTCTCCCAGGAGGGGAAGACCACCACCTGCTCGGCCGGCAGCAACCCACCGAGCGCGGCGGCCAGGTCGTCGGCCTCCCGGGTGGTGGCGGTCACCGCCAGCACCGGTCGCCCGGCACCGTCGTTGTCCGCGGCGACCGCGGCGACGGCGAACGGGCGCAGCGCCGCCGGGGCGGTGATGTCCAGGCCATCGACCTGGGCGGCACCGGAGCGCGCGAGGTCACGCGCCCGGGCCAGGCCGGGGTCGGCCAGGGCGGCGGTGAACAGACCGGTGAGCAAGGGAGTCCTTCCAGGGGGAGGCGACGCACACGACGGCGGCCCCTCGTCCAGCCGGACGGGGGGTGCACGACACCAAGCCTAGCCCCGCCGACCGACAGCCACCCCCTTCCGCCGAGGTCCGCGCCGTTACGGCGCGTCACCCCGCGCTCCGCGCCCCGCGCCCCGCGCCCCGCGCCCCGCGCCCCGCGCCCCGCGCTCGAACCAGGACGTAGTGGCATCAGCGACGCGCCGAGACCATTACATCCTGGATATTGCGCGCTCTCGGGGCCGAGTCGGCCCTTCTCGCGGCAAGATCCGCTCAACTTCGGGGAACATGCGGGGTCACAGCGCGCCGAGGCAGCACTTTCCCTGTAGTTGAGCGGATCTTGACGGTCGCCGGCTTCCGTGGTCGGGTTTCGGGATGGGTGAGCAGTGGCGGGCACAGTTCGACGCGGAGGTGAGCTTCGCCAACGGCGGCGGGCTGCGTACCGAGGGGTTCCGGCTGGACATTCCCGGTCGGGACATCAGCGACGACGACCTGGCGGCGTTGTTCGTCCGGCACCTCGGGCTGCTGATGGTCGCCGACGTGCGGATCAGCGCCAGGACGATCATCGAGGAGCCGTACAAGGGCGGCCGGGGTGTGGCCGTCGACCAGCCAACGCCCGGCCGCAGGCTGGTCGAGTTGAGCCACGTGATCACTGACGGGATGACCACCCTGCCCGGCTGGCCTGGCCCCCGGATCACCGACTGGCTGACCTTCGCGGCATCCCGCGAGCGGTACGCCCCGGGCACCGAGTTCCACGTGGCCCGGATCGATCTGATCGCCAACACCGGCACGTACCTGGACACACCCGCGCACCGCTGGGCCGGTCGGGACGACCTGACCGGGATGCCGCTGGACCGTGTGGCCGACCTGCCCGGGGTGGTGGTCCGGGTGCCGGCCGGCACCCGAGCGGTGGACCGGCTCATGCTGGCCCCGTACGAGGTGGCCGGCCGGGCGGTGCTGCTGCACACCGGGTGGGACGCGCACTTCGGCACCGAGCGGTACGGCGCGCCGGAAGCGCCGTACCTCACCGGGGATGCCGCGCAGGCGCTTGTCGACGCGGGGGCCGCCCTGGTCGGCATCGACTCGATCAACATCGACGACATGAGCCCGGCGGCCGCCGGCGTACGCCCCGCGCACAGCACGCTGCTCGCCGCCGGCATCCCGATCGTGGAGCACCTGACCGGTCTGGACGCGTTGCCGCCGAGCGGGTTCCGGTTCACCGCGGCCCCGCCGATGGTGGCCGGGATGGGCACCTTCCCGGTCCGGGCCTTCGCCATCGCCAACCTCTGATGCCCGCCGAGGGAGTTGGCAGTGATCCGCGTCGTCGCACGACGCCCGCCCAATGGCGGGTGTTGGGACACCCGGACCGGATCCTGATCTATCAGGCGCGGTGCATCGTGGAGAACCACGGCTGGACGGAGTCCGTCGGCGAGGACCGCCACAAGGTCATCTTGGGGCGGTCCGGGGTGTACCGCCGTCGGCTCAACGGCGCGGTCGAGTTCTCCGATGCCACATCCGTGCTGCTCACCCGCCCCGGCGACGAGATGGCAGTGGCACACCCGTTCGGCTGTGGCGACTCGTACACCTGCATCGAGATCGATCCGGCCGTGTTGGCGGACCGGAGGGACGCGGAGAGCTGGGTGGACCGGAGCGGTTGGGCCGGGACCTCGGACGCCGCACTGGACCTGGCGCACCGACTACTGGTGGCCGACTTCCGGCGCGGGCTGGACGGGTTCGAGATGGCCGAACGGCTGCACCGCTTCCTGACTCGTCTGCTGCACCAGAGCCCTCTCACCACCGACGACGTGGGCGCGGAGGTCGATCGGGCCGTCCGTCGGCGACCGGCAACGCTGGCAGCGCACCGCCGGTTGGCCGACCGCGCTCGGGAGGTGCTGGCGAACTCCAGCTTCACCCTCGGGCTGGACGAGGTCGCCCGCGAGGTCGGCAGCTCCCCGCACCATCTCAGCCGGGTGTTCCAGCGGATGACCGGAAGCAGCCTGACCGCCTACCGGAACCGGCTACGGGTGCGGGAGGTGCTGGACACCCTCGCCGAGCCCGATGGCCGTCCGCTCGGTGCGCTCGCCACCGACTACGGCTTCGCCGACCAGGCGCACCTGACCCGGGTGGTCCGGGAGCAGGTGGGTCATCCGCCGGCCCGGCTGCGCCGGCTGCTCACCTCGGTCGACGGAGGCCCGATCGGATCGGCGTCACCGCACGCGGAGTGATCCTGGGGGAGGTCACGCGTCTCACCTGCGCGACCTCCCCGGCTCGGGCCACCTGCGCGCTCGGCCGGGGCGTCGGGCCTCCCCGAAAAGGTCCGCGTACCCCGCTCCGCTGCCCGTCTTCGTCGGCTGATTCCGGTTGACATGAACCATCCTCAGGTCGCCGCGTCCCCGCCGTCTTGAAGAAAATTGCTCAAACCGGCGGGTCCTTCGTTGCGCCGAGCGGACAGCGACGCGTCAGCCAGCGGACGAGGAGGTTCCGCAGGGCCGCGAGAACCCGACGATTGTCGGTCCCGGTCGGCGGCAGCCCGAGCTTGCCGAGCTGGTTTCCGCCCTGCGGTCCACAAAAGGGACCATAGGCTACGGACGTGGACAAAAAGTCGCACGGCGCGGCCCGCGACTGGGCACCGCGCAGCATCGGACTGCTCCTCGGCACCTTCGTGCTGGCCACGGCGTTCATCGCGGCCTATGTCGGGGCGTTGCACAACCCCACACCCCGCGACCTGCCGATCGGCGTCGTCTCCGGCGACCAACGCGCCCGGGCGACGCTCGACGCCGTGCGGGCTCAGACCACGATCCTCAAACCCGTCGAGTACGACGACCCGGGCGCCGCCGAGGACGGCCTGCTCAGCCGCGCGGTGTACGCGGTGCTCAGCACCGGAGGAGGCAACGGCCTGCTCCTCACCGTGGCCAGCGCCTCCGGCCCCTCCGCCACCAGCGCGATCAAGGAGGTCCTCGGCACCGCCACCGGCCGCACCGGCACCCCTCTGCAGATCGTCGACGAGGTGCCGGTCACCCCGGCCGACCCGCGCGGAGTGGTGCCCTTCTACCTGAACGTGGGGTACGTGCTCGGCGGCTACCTCGCCTCGACGGTGCTCGGGATATCAGCCGGCACCACCCCGCGCACGGCGCGTCGGGCCGGGCTTCGGATCGCCGCGCTGGCGGTGTACAGCGTGCTCCTCGGCATCGCCGGCGCGGTGGTGGTCGGACCCGTCCTGGACATCTGGCACCACGACGTGCCGACGATCGCCGCCATCGGGGCGCTTGCCGTCTTCGCCGCCGCCATGTTCGCGAGCGCCGTCCAGGGCTGGCTCGGCGTGGCGGGTACCGCGCTCGTCATCCTGCTGCTCGTCGTGCTCGGCAACCCAGGATCCGGCGGCATCTACGCGCCCGAGTTCCTGCCGGGGGTGCTGCGGAGCATGCACCGGTGGAACATCCCCGGGCTCGCCAACGACCTGACCAAGGCGGCGGTGTACTTCGACTGGCGGTCGGCCGGCTGGCCGGCTGCGGCCCTCGGGATCTGGACGGTGATCGGCGCGTTCGGGTTGGTCGGCGCGAGCCTGGTCCGCGGTCGCCGGGCCGGCACCTCCCATCCCGGAACGACCCGGGACGGCCCCGGGACGACCCGCTCCGCCCCCGCGCCGGACCGCGACGGTGGTTGAGATCACCCCCGAAAACACCCTCCCCGGGGCAGTGGATCACCAGGGGGCCCTCCAGACATCCGGTCCGCGCGGATACCATCCAGTAAGTCGGACAGCGCTGTCCTTCGTACCCACGTAAGGGAGCGCATCGTGACCGACCAGCACGACCACGACGGCCCGGACGCCGCACTGCGCGCCGACATCCGGCGACTCGGCACCCTGCTCGGCCAGACCCTGGCCCGCCAGGAGGGGCGCCCGCTGCTCGACCTCGTCGAGGAGATCCGCGCCCAGGTCCGCTCGGACGCTCCGGCGGCCGCCCAGCGCCTCGGCGGGCTGGACGTGACCACCGGCACCAAGCTGGCCCGCGCCTTCTCCACCTACTTCCACCTGGCCAACATCACCGAGCAGGTGCACCGTGCTCGGGACCTGCGCCGCCGTCGCGCGGTGCAGGGCGGTTGGCTGGACCAGGCCGCCAAGATGATCGCCGAGCGGGGGGTGCCGGCCGAGGAGATCGCCAACGCGGCCCGCCGGCTGGCGGTGCGACCGGTCTTCACCGCGCACCCGACCGAGGCGGCGCGACGTTCGATCCTGTCCAAGCTGCGGGCGATCGCCGACGAACTGGACACCGAGACCGCCAACGCGATCCTCTACGGCGCCAGCGACGAGGGCCCTGCCAACCGTCGGTTGGCCGAGTTGCTGGACCTGATGTGGCAGACCGACGAGCTGCGACTGGACCGGCCGGACCCGACCGACGAGGCCCGCAACGCCATCTACTACCTGCGGGACCTGTACGCCGAGGCCGCCCCGCAGGTGCTCGACGACCTGGCTGACACGTTGCGCACGCTCGGGGTGGAGACCTCCCCGACGGCCCGGCCGTTGAGCTTCGGCACCTGGATCGGTGGCGACCGCGACGGCAACCCGTTCGTCACCCCGGCGGTCACCCGCGAGGTGCTGACCATCCAGCACGAGCACGGCATCGCGGCCACCGAGAAGGCGATGGACCACCTCATCAACGAGGTGTCGGTGTCCCGCCGACTGCGCGGGGTGTCCCTTGACCTCTCCGCCAGCCTCGCCGCCGACCTGGACGCGCTGCCCGAGGTGGCGCAGCGCTTCCGCCGCGTCAACGCCGAGGAGCCGTACCGGCTCAAGGCGCGCTGCGTGAAGGCGAAGCTTGCCAACACCCGGCTCCGGTTGCGCCAGGGCACCGCCCACGTGCCCGGCCGGGACTACCTTGGCTCCGCCGAGCTGATCGCCGACCTGGACCTGCTGCGTGCCTCGCTGGCCCGCAACTCCGGGCAGCTCACCGCTGTCGGCCGGTTGGCCTCCACCATCCGTACGGTCTCCGCGTTCGGCCTGCACCTGGCGACCATGGACGTCCGGGAGCACGCCGAGGCGCACCACGCGGTGCTCGCACAGCTCTACGAGGCGGTCGGCGAGGTCTCCGACTATCCGGCGCTGACCCGGCTGGAACGCACCAAGCTGCTCGCCGACGAGCTGACCGGCCGCCGACCCCTGTCGGCTCTGGACACCTCGTTGTCCGAGCCGGCCCGCAAGACGTTCGACGTGTTCGGGACGATCCGGGAGGCACAGGACCGGTTCGGCAGCGAGGTGATCGAGTCGTACATCATCTCGATGACCCTGGGTGTCGACGACGTGCTGGCCGCCGTGGTGCTGGCCCGCGAGGCCGGCCTGGTGGACGTGCACAGCGGGCGGGCCCGGATCGGCTTCGTACCGCTCCTGGAGACGCCGGCCGAGCTGAACGCCGGCGGCGAACTCCTCGACGAGTTGCTGTCGCTGCCCGCGTACCGGGCGCTGGTGACGGCCCGGGGTGACGTGCAGGAGGTCATGCTCGGCTACTCCGACTCGAACAAGGAAGCCGGCATCACCACCAGCCAGTGGTCGATCCACCGGGCGCAGCGCGCGCTGCGCGACGTGGCCGCGCGGCACGGGGTGCACCTGCGGCTGTTCCACGGCCGAGGCGGCACTGTCGGGCGCGGCGGCGGGCCGACGCACGAGGCGATCCTGGCGCAGCCGTACGGCACCATGGACGGCGCGATCAAGGTGACCGAGCAGGGCGAGGTGATCTCCGACAAGTACACCCTGCCCTCGCTGGCCCGGGAGAACCTGGAGCTGACCCTGGCCGCGGTGCTCCAGGCGACCCTGTTGCACACCGCACCCCGGCAGCCGGCCGAGATGTTGGAGCGCTGGGACGCGACGATGGACGTGGTCTCCGAGTCGGCGTTCCGGTCGTACCGGACCCTCGTCGAGGACCCGGACCTGCCGGCGTACTTCTGGGCGTCCACCCCCACCGAGCTGCTCGGTGCGCTCAACATCGGCTCCCGTCCGGCGAAGCGGCCGAACACCGGCGCCGGGCTGTCCGGGCTGCGGGCCATCCCGTGGGTGTTCGGCTGGACGCAGACCCGGCAGATCGTTCCGGGCTGGTTCGGCGTCGGCTCCGGGTTGGCCGCCGCCCGGGAGGCCGGGCTGGCGGACGTGCTGGCCGAGATGCACCGCAACTGGCACTTCTTCCGCACGTTCCTGTCGAACGTCGAGATGATGGTGACCAAGACCGACCTGAGCATCGCCCGCCGGTACGTCGAGACGCTCGTGCCGAAGAAGCTGCACCCGATCTTCGAGCAGATCGAGCAGGAGTACGAGCTGACCAAGCGGGAGGTGCTGGCGATCACCGCCGCACCGGCCCTGCTGGAGAACTCGCCGGTGCTCCAGCGCACGCTCGCCGTCCGCGACACCTACCTGGAGCCGCTGCACCACCTCCAGGTGGCGCTGCTGCGGCAGTACCGGGAGTCGGGTGCCGCCGGGCGGGCGATCGCCACCGCCCCGGGTGGCCGACGGGCACCGAGTGACGGCACCGCACTGGAACGCGCGCTGCTGACCACCGTCAACGGCATCGCCGCCGGGATGCGCAACACCGGCTGATCGACACGTACGAGAACGGGCCCCGGTCGTCGCGACCGGGGCCCGCTGTCGTTGGTCCGTGTGCGGCGGTCAGAAGTCGCCGCCGCCGAAGTCACCGCCCCCGAAGTCACCGCCGCCGAAGCCGCCACCACCGAAGTCACCGCCGCCGAAGTCCCCACCGGCGTAGTCGCCGCCGCCGAAGTCCCCACCCTGGTCACCGCCGCCGAAGTCGCCGCCCTGATCGCCGCCGCCCTGATCGCCGCCGTCACCGCCCTGGTCGACACCGTCACCGAAGCCCTCCTGGTAGCCGGCGTCGTAGCCGTACCCGGGGTCGGCGAACGCCGGCGAGAAGAGCGCGTCGGCGATCAGGATGCCGCCGAGCACACCGGCGCCGGCGCCCAGCGCCGTCTTCCACCAGGGCGTCGAGTACCAGCCCGCGGGCACCGGTCGGCCCTGGTAACGCCCACCGGGGTAGTAGTAGGGCGTTTCCCGGCCGGGCTGCGGCCCGGCCCGGAAGGTCTGCCCCTGCACGTCGACAGCGCGTTCCTTGGTGAGCTGCCCCACGCCGCGGGCGGCGGCGAGGGTCGGCAGCTCGGGGCCCGGGTCGATGCCCAGCGCGGTACGCGCCGCCCGGATGTACGCCAAACCCTCGAGCGCGGTCTCCCGGGCCAGCCCGAACTGGTGCGGCGTGGACGCCTGCTCCAGCTGGGAGCCCGCCGCGTTGTACCGCTCGCCGGCGTCGGCCAGCGCCTGACGGACGGCCGGCTCGTCGCCCTGCAGGTTCATCAACTGGCCGCCGAGGCGCTCGTACCACCGCTGCGCCTCCGCGCGGGCGTCGCCGAGCTCGGTGCGCCGACGGGCACCGGCCTGGGAGCGGACGAGCGCCGCGGCGCCCAACGCGCCGACCAGCACCACGGCAAGGCAGAGCACAAGTTCCATACCATCGAACGTACCCCCGGGTGTCACGTCGTATCCGTCTGGCAAGCTCCGGTGATGGACGTCTCGACAGTGCTCCTGGTGCTCGTGTGCCTCGGTGCCGGCGGGGCGCTGGGCTGGTTCGCGGCCCGGTCCCGGTCGGCGGCCGACATCGCCCGCCTGGATGCGACGCTGGCCGCCACCCGGGAGGGCGAGGGCCGCCTGGAACAGTCCATGCGGGCGCTGAGCTACGAGGCCACCGCGCAGTCCCAGGAGGCGGTGGCCCGGGCGGTAGCGCCGCTGCACGACACCCTGCGCCGCTACGAGCAGCGGGTGGCCGAGCTGGAGCACGACCGAGTCGACGCGTACGCCGAGCTGCGGGAGCAGGTCCGCTCGATGAGCATGGTCTCGGGTGAGCTGCGCACCGAGACCAAGCAGTTGGTGGCGGCGCTGCGCGCACCGCAGGTGCGGGGCCGGTGGGGCGAGCACCAGCTGCGTCGGATCGTCGAGGCCGCCGGCATGCTGGAGCACTGCGACTTCTCCGAGCAGGTCACCGCCGCCACCGACCAGCAGGTCGTCCGACCGGATCTGGTGGTACGACTGCACGGTGGCCGCTCGGTGGTGGTGGACGCGAAGGCCCCCTTCGACGCGTACCTGACGGCCATGGAGTCCCGCGACGAGCGCGGCCGGGACACCCACCTCGACGCGCACGCGCGGCACCTGCGGAGGCACGTCGACGCGCTGGCCGCCAAGTCGTACTGGTCGGCGTTCGACAACTCGCCCGAGTTCGTGGTGCTGTTCGTCCCCGCCGACCCGTTCCTCGACGTCGCCCTCCAGCGGGACCCGACGCTGCTGGAGCACGCCTTCACCCGCAACGTGGTGCTCGCCACGCCGGCCACGCTCGTCGCCCTGCTGCGCACCGTCGCCTACTCGTGGCGGCAGGAGGCACTGGCCCGCAACGCGCTCGCGGTGCACACCCTCGCCCGCGAGCTGTACGGCCGGCTGTCCACACTGGGCGACCACGTGGGCAAGCTCGGGTCGTCGCTGGCCGGTGCGGTGACCGCCTACAACCGGGCGGTGGGCTCGTTGGAGGCCCGGGTGCTGGTCAGCGCCCGCAAGCTCGCCGAGTTGGGTGTCTCGGACGACGAGTTGGCCACTCCGGCCCAGGTCGAGTTGACGCCCCGGCAGCCGCAGGCACCCGAGCTGGCCGATCCGGCCGACGGCGGGGTCCCGACCCGCTCACCAATCATGTGACAGTACGTATAGCTGCATGTCACGAAGTGGTCACAAGGGACTGACCAGTAGTGACAGTGCTCATCGATACCCCGAAAGATTCTGCTCACCCGAGCGCCCTTCTCTGAGGGCGCCCTGTTCTCTGGAGGTAAAGAGAACGTGAGCAGACTCCGAAACCTGAGCCGGCGTACCTCGGCCGCGCTCTTCGCGTCGGTCCTGGCCGCGAGCGCCGTGACCGCCGGAGGTGGTGCCGCCACCGCGGCCGCCGCTCCCGCCACCACTGACGCTTCTCCGGCCACCGCCGCCGAGACGCTTGGCGCCCACGACGCCAAACTGCTCAGCGAAGCCCGCGCCAAGTTGGCCCCGACCGTCACCCTGATCGTCGCCACCGAGAAGGGCGAGGCAGGGGACGTCGCCGACAGCCTCACGAAGCTCGGCGGCACGGTCAGCCAGCGACAGGACCGGGTCGGTTTCGTGCTGGCCAAGGTTCCGACCGACCGGGTTCTCACGGCGGCGCGGCTGCCCGGAGTCTCGGCCGTCGACCTGGACGAGGTCATCCACCTGCCGGACCCGACCCCGGAGCGCACCCCCACCGGCACCGCCGGCGCGCAGCAGGCCGCCGTCGCGGCGCCCGGAGCGACCACACCGGCCGACAACCCCTACCTGCCGACGAACGAGACCGGCGCTGTGGCGTTCACCGCGGCCCACCCCGAGTGGGACGGTCGGGGCGTCACGATCGGCATCATGGACTCCGGTGTGGACCTGGCTCACCCGGCGTTGCAGCAGACCACCACCGGCGAGCGCAAGATCGTCGACTGGGTCACCGCTACCGACCCGCTGGAGGACGCCACCTGGCGGCGGATGCAGGCCGAGGTCACCGGCCCGTCGTTCACCATCGCCGGCGGCACCTGGACGGCGCCGGCCGGCACGTACCGGTTCAACCTGTTCAGCGAGTCCGTCACCGCCGCGAGCGACGCCCGGGGTGACGTCAACCGCGACGGCGACACGACCGACACCTGGGGTGTGCTCTTCGACCCGGCCACCAACAACATCCGGGTGGACGCCAACCAGAACCTCAACTTCACCGACGACCCGATCATGCGGCCGTACAAGGAGAAGTACGACATCGGCTACTTCGGTACCGACAACCCGGCGACGCCGGTGGCCGAGCGGCAGCCCTTCGTGGTCGAGTTCCGCAAGAACGTGAACACCACGCCGATCGGGCTGCCCGGCACCTACGACTACGTCAACATCGGCATCGTCGAGAGCACCCACGGCACCCACGTCGCCGGCATCACCGCCGCCAACGACATGCTCGGCAACGGTGCCTTCGACGGTGCCGCGCCCGGCGCCAAGCTGGTCTCCGCCCGCGCCTGCTCCTGGGGCGGCGGCTGCACCGCAGCGGCCCTCACCACCGGCATGATCGACCTGGTGGCCAACCGTGGCGTCAACATCGTCAACATGTCGATCGGTGGCCTCCCGGGCCTGAACGACGGCAACAACGCGCGGACGAACCTCTACAACGAACTGATCGAGACGTACGGCGTGCAGTTGGTCATCTCGGCCGGCAACTCCGGCCCGGGTCTCAACACCGTCGGCGACCCGTCGGTGGCCAGCAACGTGATCAGCGTTGCCGCGAACATCAGCAAGGACACCTGGCTGGCCAACTACGGCTCGGTCGTCAGGAAGAAGAACGCCCTGTTCAACTTCTCGTCCCGTGGCCCCCGCGAGGACGGCGGCTTCAAGCCGAACATCGCCGCCCCGGGCTCGGCCATCTCCACCGCACCGACCTGGCAGCTCGGCGCCCCGGTCCCCGAGGCCGGATACGCGCTGCCCCCGGGCTACGCGATGCTGAACGGCACCTCGATGGCGTCCCCGCAGACCGCCGGTGCCGGCGCGCTGCTGCTGTCGGCCGCCAGGGCCACCGACCGGGGCGTCACCCCGGCGGCACTGCGGCGGGCCCTGTTCAGCTCCGCCAAGCCGATCGCTGACGTGCCGACGTACGCGCAGGGCTACGGCATGGTCAACGTGCCGGGCGCCTGGCAACTGCTGCGCCAGGGCGTCGAAACCCGGTCGTACGTCTCCGACGCGCCGGTCTGCAGCCCCCTGGCGGACCAGCTGACCATCTGGAACGGTGTGAAGTTCGTGCCGAACCCGGGTCGGGGCACCGGCGTCTACAACCGCTGCACCTCGTCCGAGGGCGGTCACAAGGTCGGCCAGAGCAAGACCTACCCGGTCAAGCTGACCCGCACCAGCGGGCCGGCCGGCACCATCAAGCACGACGTCACGCTCCAGGGCGACGACGGCACCTTCAAGGCACCGAAGACCGTCGCGTTGCCGCTCAACAAGGCCGTCACAGTGAACGTCACCGCCAAGCCGACCACCGAGGGCGCGCACGGCACGATAGTGCGGATCGACGACCCGGCCACGAACGTGGTCGACTTCGAGGTGTCCGCGGTCGTGGTGGCGTCCAACGACGTCAAGAAGCCCACCTTCTCGTACGCCAACGAGGGCTCGGTCGACCGCAACGGCTTCACGTCGTACTTCGTCACCGTGCCGGAGGGCGCCAAGGCGCTCCAGGTGAACCTCTCCGGGATCGCCTCCGGTTCGCAGACCCGCTTCATCGCGATCAACCCGCTCGGTGTGCCGGTGGAGGCCACCACGAGCACCGTCTGCTACACCAACTTCTCCGACGTCAACGTCTGCAAGCCGCAGGAGCGTGACTACCAGAACCCGCTTCCCGGGGTCTGGGAGATCGAGGTGGAGTCGCGGCGCACGTCCCCGGCGCTGAACAACCCGTTCAAGCTCCAGGCGCGGGTGCAGGGCCTGACTGTCGAGCCGGCGCTCGTCGAGCTGCCCAGTGTCGAGGCCGGCGAGCCGACCCCGGTGAGCTGGACTGTCACCAACGCCTTCGGCCCGGTGTCGGTGAGCGGCCGCAGCGGCGCGCTGACGGGTGTGCGGACCGAACGTCCGACCATCACCGAGGGCGGTCCCAACCAGGAGTGGACCGTCGAGATCCCGGCGGGTACGTCGACGTTCACCGCCCGGATCGGCAACCCCGCGAACGCGGGCGCCGACCTGGACCTGTTCGTCTTCCGGGGCACCACCGAGGTCGGCCGGGCCGCCGACGGTGACTCGGAGGAGGCGGTCACGCTCACCAACCCGCCGGCCGGCACCTACCGGGTCGTGGTGGAGCCGTACGGGGTCGACGGGCCGGGGACCAGCACCGCCTACGACTACTACGACGCCTTCGCGTCCGCGTCGCTGGGCACGATCACCGCTCCGGCCGTCGCGGTGCCGCTGATGCACGGCGAGTCGGCCACCATCACCGGCACGGTGACGGCGGTGGCCGTTCCCGCCGACGGGCGTCAGCTCTCCGGTGAACTGGCGATCGTCACCACCGACGGTGCGATTGTGGGTCGCGGCAACGTGTCCGTCGGGGCAGTGAACTGATCCGCTCGTGACACCGGCAGGAGCCCGTCCCCACGTTCGGGGGCGGGCTCCCGTCGGTCAGCGGTGAGTGGTCAGGAGCGGTGGGCGCTCTCCACCACGAACGGGGTGCCCTGCTGGCAGGTCGTCATCATGCCGGGTTCCACCCGACCGGTGACCTCGACCCGCGCGCCGGGCGTCAGCACGTCACGAGGGCCACCGAGCAGCAGGTACTCGTCGAGCAGCACGCAGCCGGGCTCCACGCCGCCCTGCACGGTGCCGCTCAGTGTGGTGGCCCCGACGCCCGGTGGCGTGCTCGGCCCACCCGGTTTCGGAGTCTTCGCCCCGGGAGGCACGGTGGGGGTGCCGGTCGCCGGCTGGGCGGTCGGGTCGGGCGTGGGCTGGCTGGTCACCGGCTGCGCTCCCGTCGGTGTCGGTGTGGGTGTGCCGCCACCGACGCCCTGGCTGCCGCAGGCGCTCAGCGCCACACAGACGGCCAGCGCGGGGACGGCGAGCCGAAGAGTTCTCATGCCGAATCTGACGTACGCCGGGCGCGATTCGTTCCCGTGCTCAACCCCGCGCCGCGGCGGCCTTCATGTCTCGCTTCAACTCCTGCGGAAGCGAGAACGTGAGCCGCTCGTTGGCGGTGGTGATCTCCTCGACGTCGGCGAAGCCGCGCGCGGCGAGGTGGACCAGCACCTCCTGGACCAGGTCGTCCGGGACGCTCGCGCCCGAGGTCAGGCCGACCGTCGTGGCCCCCTCCAGCCAGGCGTCGTCGATCTCGTGCGCGAAGTCGACGAGGTGACCGGCGCGGGCGCCGGCATCCAGGGCGACCTCGACCAGCCGGACCGAGTTGGACGAGTTCGTGGAGCCGACCACGATCACCACGTCACAGTCGGCGGCGATCTCCTTGACCACGTGCTGCCGGTTGGAGGTGGCGTAGCAGATGTCGTCACTGGGCGGGGACTGCAACAGCGGCAGCCGCTTCTTGAGGCGGGCCACCGTCTCCAGCGTCTCGTCGACCGAGAGCGTGGTCTGGGAGAGCCAGACCACCTTCTCCGGATCCCGTACGGTGATCTTGTCGGCGTCGTCCGGGCCGTCCACCAGCTGGATGTGCGCGGGGGCCTCACCGGCGGTGCCGATGACCTCTTCGTGCCCCTCGTGGCCGATGAGCAGAATGTCGTAGTCCTCGGCCGCGAAGCGCCGCGCCTCGTGGTGCACCTTCGTGACCAGTGGGCAGGTCGCGTCGATCGCCTTCAGCGAACGCGCCTTGGCCTGCTCGTAGACCTCCGGCGCCACGCCGTGCGCGGAAAAGATGACCGTGGCGCCCTCCGGCACCTCCTCGTTCTCCTCCACGAAGATGGCGCCCTGGGCCTCCAGGGTCTGCACCACGTGCTTGTTGTGCACGATCTGCTTGCGCACGTAGATCGGGGCGCCGTAGAGCTTCAGCGCCTCCTCCACGGTCTGCACCGCGCGGTCGACACCCGCGCAGTAGCCGCGGGGCTTGGCCAGGAGCACGCGCTTGCCGGTCCGGTGAGTCGCCTGAGCCTCAGTCACCACCCCATCGTACGTGCCATCCGATAACCCACCCCCGCCCCGCAACCCCCGCCCCACGCCTTCGGTGATCAAGAGGTTTGCGTCAGAAACGCGCCAAGCGCTGACGCAAACCTCTTGATCACCGGGGAGGTCCGTAGGGTGGGCGGGTGAGTGACGGTGGGCGGGTGGGGAGCGGCGGGGCGAGCGGCGGGGCCAGCAGTGCTGATGAGCCTTGGCCGGTACGGGTGGTCAGCCAGAAGGTGGGGGCCTGGATCGCCAAGCTGGGCTGGGTCTGGGTGGACGGGCAGGTGGCCCAGATCAGCCGACGCCCCGGTGCCAGCACTGTCTTCCTCACCCTGCGTGACCCGTCGGCCGACCTGAGCCTGACCGTCACCACCAACCGGGACGTCCTGGACACTGGCGCGCCGGAGCTGCGCGAGGGTGCCCGCGTGGTGCTGCACGCCAAGCCGGAGTTCTACGCCGCCCGGGGCACGCTGAGCCTGCGGGCCGACGAGATCCGCCAGGTGGGGCTGGGCGAGCTGCTGGCCCGGCTGGAGAAACTGAAGAAGCTGCTCGCCGCCGAAGGGCTCTTCGACCGCGCCCGCAAGCGTCGGCTGCCGTTCCTGCCCGGCCGGATCGGGCTCATCACCGGTCGCGCGTCGGCGGCGGAACGGGACGTGCTGACGAACACCCGACGGAGGTGGCCGGCGGTGGAGTTCCGGACGGTGAACGTGGCGGTGCAGGGCCCGTCCGCGGTGCCGCAGATCGTCGACGCCCTCAAGGTGCTCGACGCCGACCCGAGCATCGACGTGATCATCGTCGCCCGGGGCGGCGGCGGCATCGAGGACCTGCTGCCCTTCTCCGACGAGGCGCTCTGCCGCGCGGTGTTCGGCTGTCGTACGCCGGTGGTCAGCGCGATCGGCCACGAGACGGACGCCCCGCTGATCGACTACGTGGCCGACGTCCGCGCCTCCACCCCGACCGATGCGGCCAAACGGGTCGTCCCCGACCTCACCGAGGAGGTACGCCTCATCGGGCAGGCCCGGCACCGCCTCGAACGGGCGGTCCGCAACCTCGTCGACCGGGAGACGCACCGACTCGACGGGCTGCGTTCCCGTCCGGTGCTGGCCCGGCCGCAGGTGATGGTGGAGCATCGGGCTACCGAGCTGACCGCGTTGCGCCAGCGTGCCGGCCGCTGCCTGGAGCACCGGCTCGCCGCCGCCGACGACGACCTGCGCCACACCCTCGCCCGGTTGCGTGCCCTCTCCCCCGCCGCCACCCTCGACCGGGGGTACGCGATCGTGCAGCGCGCGGACGGCCACGTGGTCCGGGCGGCGGCGGAGGTCGGCAAGGGCGACCCGCTGCGGGTCCGACTGGCCGACGGCGAGTTGGCCGCCACGGTCGATGGCTGAGTGGCGACGCGGCGCGGCGGGACGCGGTGTGCTGAGATGAACGCGATGACTGACGACACGAAGGCCGGGCCGGACGAGCGGCTCAGTTACGAGCAGGCCCGCGCCGAACTGGCCTCGGTGGTGGAGCGGCTGGAAGCCGGCGGCACGTCCCTGGAGGAGTCGCTGGCGCTCTGGGAACGCGGCGAGGCGCTGACGGTGATCTGCCAACGCTGGCTGGACGGTGCGCGGGCGCGGATCGACGCGGCCCGGCAGGAGCCGGCTTCCTGACCGCACCCGACGCGACGGGACCGACCCGCTGGGGTACGCGACGCGACCGAACCGCCGGGTGGGGCGGCCGGAGCCGCCCCACCCGGGTACGTCAGTTGAACAGGCTGTACAGCTCGGCCGGCGCCTCGACGACCTGATCCGCCGGCGGCTTCTGGGCGGCGGTGGCGGCACCGTAGTCCGAGTACGTCATCTTGACCTCCTGGGCGGCGGTCTGCCCGGCGGCCGGGAGCTGCAACACCAGCTCGCTGAGCCGGCCCTGCGGGTCCACCTTCGCGGTGAACGGGACGGTCTTCGCCTGGGTGCCCAGCGCGGCGATCGTCGCAGCGTTCAGGGAGCCCGCCTCGGCGGCCTTGGTGATGTCGATGGTGCCGGCGTACGCGCCGGTGCCGGTGCTGCGGACCTCGGTGATGCCCTGGGTGAGCACCGCGCTGCCGGCCGGGTCGACCTTCTCGAAGTCGAAGCCGAGGCTGCGGTTGCCCTTGATCCGGGTCTGGTCGAGGTGCTGGTACTTGCCGAGGTTGAGCTGCTTGATGGCGGGCAGGCTGTTGGCCGTCGGGCCACTCAGCTCCAGCTTGACCCAGCTGTCCGGCTTGAAGTGGATCACGTCGAGCTTCATCGCCAGGTCGGACGAGGGGCCACCGATCGAGATCTTCATGGCCGCGCTCTGGCTCGGCTGGTGCACCAGCCCTTCGGCCGTCGAGCCGGCACCGGCGAGGGTGAACCGGAAGTTCCCGTTGCTGATCTCCTTGGTGGAGTCGAGCAGGGCCTGCTTGGCGTCACCCGCCACCGGCGCACCGGACGGGCTCGCCGCACCGGAGGCGCTCACCGTCGGGGACGGCGTCGATCCGGCGGTGCCGGTCCCGCTGGCGCAGGCGGCCAGCGCGGGCGTGATCAGAGCGGCGGCTACCAGGCCGGCGCCGAGTCGTCGAACAGTCATACGTGTCTCCCAAGGGGGTCACCCGACGACCTGGGCGGCGCCGGAAACCGGGCGACGCAGCAGCACCGTCGGCTGCGTCGCGCGACCCGGGCCGAGCAGCGCGCCCGGATCACTCCCTCTTTGTTCCCTGTCGAGGCGTCGGACAATCACCCTTCGGGCCGGTTGCCCAGATTCGGTGCCCCCCGGGCCATCGACCAGGGGTTCGGTCAGCGCAGCGAGCCGGCCAGTTCGCGGAGTTCGTTGTCCCGGGCATCGCCGACGATGATCACCGTACGGGTCGGCTCCAGCAGGACCAGCGCCTGCTGGTTGCCCCGGGCCGTGTAGAGCTGCCAGGTGCGCCCGGCCAGCTCGGTGGGGCCCTGCGGCTGGCCCTGACTGGTCAGCTCGGTGGGGAGCAGCCGGTCCGCCGGGACGTTGCTCTGCAGCAGTTGGACGCCCCGCCCCTCCGGGGTGAGGTAGCCGAGTCGCAGGTTCGCACCGCCCTCGACGGTCTGGTAGCGAGCGCTGACAGTCGTCCAGTCGGCGTCGAGCCCCTGCGGCTGACTCACCGGGAAGACGTTCGCGGACCGGGCCTGCTCGATGGCGGGCGCCGGATCGACTGTGGCGGCCTCGTCGCCACCGAGGAACCCCCGATAGAACGCCAGCAGGAGCGCGATCGGGACGAGCAGCACCAGCAGCGAGATCGCCATGTCCTTCGGCGACCGCTCGGACTTGCCGGACACCGCCGGAGACCGCTCGGACCTGCCGGGGACCGCCGGAGACCGCTCGGACTCGCCGGGGACCGCCTGCGACCGCTCGGACTCGCCAGGCACCGCTGACGGCGGTGGGGTCGGGTCGGTCGCGGCGGGTTCGCCTCCAGTGGCGGGGGCGTCGGCTGGCGGCTGACCGTCGGGCGGAGTGCGGTCGGCGGGTACGCGGTCGGCTGGCTGTGCGGGTTCCACCCCGTTATCTTCGCAGCCGCCCGACCGGCGGTATCCGGGCCATCACCGCCCCGCGCCGACGCCCGGTCGGCCATCGTGTGAGGATCAGCGACAAAGCCGGCAGTGGGGTGTCCCTGCTGCCGGTCGTCCCCGCACCGTCGCGAGGAGGAGTAGCCGTCATGACGAACACCAGGACGCGGATCCCGCAGGATCTCGACCGAAACCTTGCCCTCGACCTGGTCCGGGTCACCGAGGCCGCCGCGATGGCCGCCGGCCGGTGGGTCGGTCGGGGCGACAAGGAGGGCGGCGACGGGGCCGCTGTCGACGCGATGCGCAAGCTGATCAACTCGATCCAGATGCGCGGTGTGGTGGTGATCGGCGAGGGCGAGAAGGACAACGCCCCGATGCTCTTCAACGGCGAACACGTCGGTGACGGCACCGGCCCAGAGGTGGACGTCGCCGTCGACCCGGTGGACGGCACCACCCTGATGAGCAAGGGCATGCCGAACGCCGTGGCGGTGCTCGCCGTCTCCGAGCGGGGTGCGATGTTCGACCCCAGCGCCGTGTTCTACATGGAGAAGCTCGCCGTCGGGCCGGCCTACGCCGACGTGATCGACATCAACGCCGGTGTGGCGGAAAACCTGCGCCGGATCGCCAAGGTCAAGGGCACCGACGTCTCCGAGGTGACGGTCTGCGTGTTGGACCGGAGCCGCCACGACGACCTGGTAACGCAGATCCGCCGGACCGGGGCGGGTATCCGGTTCATCTCCGACGGCGACATCGCTGGCACCATCGCGGCGGCCCGGGGCGAGTCGGACGTCGACGTGTTGATGGGCATCGGCGGCACACCGGAGGGCATCATCTCCGCGTGCGCGCTGAAGTGCATGGGCGGTGCGATGCAGGCCAAGCTCTGGCCGCAGGACGACCAGGAGCGGGAGAAGGCGATCGCCGCCGGCCACGACCTCGACCGGGTGCTCGGCACCGATGATCTTGTTACCGGCGACAACTGCTTCTTCGTGGCGACCGGGGTCACCTCCGGCGACCTGCTGCGAGGGGTGCGCTACCGGGCGGGCGGCGCGTACACCCAGTCGATCGTCATGCGCTCGAAGAGCGGCACCATCCGGGTGATCGACTCGTACCACCGGTTGGAGAAGCTGGCGCTCTACTCCGCTGTCGACTTCGACGGTCGTCCGCTGGCCGAGCAGGAGTGACGGCCGCCGACACGGCGACCCCGCAGACTCTGTCGGCCGCCCGCCGGATCACCGGCGTCGCGCTGGCGTCGATCGCCGGGGTCGCGGTGGCGGTGCAGTCGCGCATCAACGGCGAGCTGGGGGTACGCCTCGACGACGGTTTCGCCGCCGCGGTGATCTCGTTCGGCATCGGCCTGCTGGTGTTGCTGGTGCTGGTGCCCGCCACCCCCGGTGGCCGGCGGGGGCTGGTGGCGACGCGGCGGGCCCTGCGGGCGGGCACGCTGCGGCCCTGGCAGTGCCTCGGCGGCATGTGTGGGGCGTTCCTGGTGGCCACCCAGGGCCTGACCATCGGCACGTTGGGCGTGGCGGTCTTCACAGTGGCGGTGGTGGCCGGCCAGACCGGGAGCAGCCTCCTGGTGGACCGGGCCGGGATCGGGCCGACGGGCCGACAACCGGTCACCCGACAGCGGCTGGCCGGTGCGGTGCTCACCGTGCTGGCGGTCGGCCTGGCTGTCGGCGACCGACTGGGCGACCTGGGCGCGCTGGCACTGGCCCTGCTGCCACTGCTCGCCGGGGTGGGCATCGCCTGGCAGCAGGCCGTCAACGGCCAGGTCCGGGCGGCGGCCGACAGCGCGTTGACCGCCACGCTCGTCAACTTCGCCGTCGGCACTGTCACCCTGCTCGTCGCATTCGCCATCGACCTCGCGGTACGCGGGTTGCCCAGCGGCCACCTGCCGACCGAGCCGTGGCTCTACCTGGGCGGGCCGATCGGCATCGTGTTCATCGCGATCGCCGCCGCGATCGTCCGCTTCACGGGTGTGCTGCTCCTCGGCCTGGCCACCATCGCCGGGCAGATCGTGGGTGCCGTCCTGCTGGACCTGGTCCTCCCCACGGCGGCCTCGCACCCGGGCGTGAACACCCTGCTCGGTGCGGCGCTGACAATGGTGGCGGTGCTGGTAGCCGCGCTGGCACCCCCCGCCCGCCGCTAACCACCCACCCCCGCCCCCACCCCCGCGCCCCACGCCCCCGCCCTGTCCCCGCCGATCTTGCAGTTTGTGCTGCGACATAACGGCCCTAAGGCGCGATTCGACAACACAAAGTGCAAGATCGGCGGGAACAGGGGCCGGGGCGCACGGCGGCCAGCGAGGGCCAGGGTCCGAGAGGGCCAGGGTCCGAGAGGCTCGGCGGTCAGCCTCCGTCGGAGGAGTGGCCGGGGAAGAGGTGTGCGCTCGGGTCGATGGCCACTGCCGCGTTGTTGACAGCCGTCGCCGCCTCACCGAAGCCGGTGGCGATCAGCCGGACCTTGCCCGGGTACTCGGTGATGTCGCCCGCCGCGAAGACCCGGGGCAGGTTCGTGGCCATCGCGCTGTCGACCAGGATGTGGCGGCGGTCCAGCCGTAACCCCCACTCGGCGAGAGGGCCCAGGTCGGCGGTGAAGCCGAGGGCGGCCACCACGACGTCCACCGGCAACACCTCGGTCGCGCCGCCGCGGACTGTCACCTCGGCACCGGTCACCGTGCTGTCCCCGAGCAGCCTGGTGACCTCGGCGTTGACCACGACCCGCACCGGCAGGGAGAGCACCCGGGCGACAGTCGAGGCGTGGGCCCGGAACTTTTCCCGTCGGTGCACGAGGGTCACCGACCGGGCCAGCGGTTGCAGGGCCAGCGCCCAGTCGAAGGCGGAGTCGCCGCCGCCGACGATCAGCACGTCCCGGTCGGTCAGCTCGGTCGGCTGGGTTACGAAGTAGACGATCCCCGAGCCGGGGGCACCGTCGGCGCACGGCAACGGACGGGGGCTGAAGCTGCCGAGCCCACCGGTGACCACTATCGCGCCGCAGGCGAGCTGCTCGCCACCGGCCAGGCCGAGGACCGGGCGACCGTCGGCGTACGACAGCTTCTCCGCCCGGGTGCCCAGCAGGTACTGCGGATCGAACGGGGCCGCCTGGGCCACCAGGTTGGCCACCAGGTCGCGGCCCTTGACGGCGGGGAAGCCGGCGACGTCGAGGATCAGCTTCTCCGGGTACATGGCGGTCACCTGACCGCCCTGCTCGGGCAACGCGTCGATCACCGCCACCGACAGCCCACGGAACCCGGCGTAGTACGCGGCGAAGAGGCCGGCCGGACCGGCCCCGATCACGGCGACATCGACCTCGCGCATGGCGTACCGTCGCTTTCCGCTCACGGATCAACGCGTGCTGATCTCGACCGTAGGCGGGCGACGGCGGCCGGGCAAGCATGTCCCAGGGGCGCGCCGGGGGGATGATTTCAGGGCAGGCTGAGCGTCGAGCCCGAGTAGTCGGGGCCGTCGACAGTGGGTCGCCGCCGACGGAACAGGATCGCCGCCACCACCCCGCCGAGCAGGCCGAACAGATGCCCCTGCCAGGAGATCCGCTCGTCGGTGGGGAGGATGCCGACAAGCTGCCAGCCGTACAGCAGACCGACCAGGAGGAAGACCGCGAAGTTCCACCAGCTGCGCTCGACGATGCCCCGGGTGAGCAGGATGCCCAGGTAGCCGAAGATGACGCCGCTGGCACCGACCACCACCGAGTTCGGCGAGCCGGTGAACCACACGCCGAGCCCGCTGACCAGGATGATGACGAGTGTCGACCAGAGGAACCGGCGGGCGCCGGCGGCGAGGACGAAGGTGCCCAGCAGGATCAGCGGGATGCTGTTGCTGTAGAGGTGGTCGAAGCCGTGGTGCAGGAACGGGGAGAAGAAGACCCCGTCGAGACCGTCGATGCGCTTCGGAATGATGCCGGCGGTGGCGTCCAGGCCGAACGCGAGCCCCTGGTCGACGGCCTCGATGAGGAAGAGGAACGGGACCACCGCGCACATGGCGACGAACGCCCGGCCGAGCGAGGCGTAGAACGCCTCGGTGCCGAACCGGAACGGGTCGCCGTTTGGCGGGTGCAGGCTCACTCCACAACTGCTATCAGCAAAAGCGGCCGACCGCCACTCACGTCCCGTCCGGGTACGCGCGACGGCGGGGCGGGTGGAGAGCCACCTGCCCCGCCGTCGGGAGCTGTCAGTAGTGGTTGTTGTTCTGGAAGAACCGCCAGGCGCCGCAGGGCGAGTCGTACCTGCCCTTGATGTAGCTCAGCCCCCACTTGATCTGCGTGGCCGGGTTGGTCCGCCAGTCGGAGGCGACAGTCCCCATCTTGCTGCCGGGCAGGGCCTGCGGGATGCCGTACGCACCGGACGAGTTGTTGGCGGCCTTGTGGTTCCAGCCGCTCTCCTTGGTCCAGAGCTTCTCGAGGCAGGGGAACTCGGCGATGCCGAAGCCCTTGTCGATCATGAGGGCACAGCCGACCTTGCGGTTGCCGCTGTACTCGGCGCAGGACGCCGGGATCGGCCCGTCGTACGGCTTGGCCGGCGCGTTCGCCGCCGTCGCCGCGCGCTCACGCTTACGGGACGCCGCGGCGGCCTCGGCCCGGCGGGCCCGCTCGGCGGCTTCCTTGGCGGCCTGCGCCGCCCGCAGCTTGGCCTGGTACTCCGCGGCCCGCTGCTTGGAGAACTGCACCTGGTGGGCGGCCTGCCGCTCGCGCTGGTACGCGAGGTCGGCCCGGTCGACCTCGAGGCTGACCTGCTCGGTCAGACCCTGTTGCTGGGCTTCCCGGTCTTCGCCCAGGTAGAAGCCACCGGCAACGCCCACGGAGAGCAGCGCCACGGCAGCCGTACGGGCGCCCAACCGGCTCCACAGCCGACTCACGAAGTGGTCCCTTCGTCGGGAGCAAGGACGAGGCGCGGCGCGGACCACAGGTGGGTCGTCAGCCGTGCCACGAGCGCCCCGACCGGGTGCCGGTCGCGGCGACGCACCGACCTTCGCCGATGTCGTCCGTCTCGGGACGAACGATCACCAACGATTCCGGTGGTGCATGGACGCTCGTGGGACACGATTGCGCACGGTGAGGCTGATGGGAAACCAACCAGGCAGTTTGTGATCTGCACCACAACGAAAATGCGGACAAAAGCCCGCATACCACCCGTCAGATCGGGATGTCCTCCAGGAGGTCGGTGACCATCGCGGCGATCGGCGACCGCTCCGAACGGCTGAGGGTGACGTGCGCGAAGAGCTGATGACCCTTGAGCGCTTCGATGACAGCCGTCACCCCGTCGTGCCGGCCGACCCGCAGATTGTCCCGCTGAGCCACGTCGTGGGTGAGCACCACCCGGGACCCCTGCCCGATGCGGGACAGCACCGTCAACAGCACCCCGCGCTCCAGCGACTGGGCCTCGTCCACGATCACGTAGGCGTCGTGCAGGCTGCGCCCCCGGATGTGGGTCAGCGGCAGCACCTCCAGGATGCCCCGCGAGGTGACCTCCTCCAGCACGTTCTCGTGCACCACCGCGCCGAGCGTGTCGAAGACCGCCTGGGCCCACGGCGACATCTTCTCCGACTCCGAGCCCGGCAGGTAGCCCAACTCCTGACCGCCGACGGCGTACAGCGGGCGGAACACGATCACCTTCTTGTGCCGACGGCGTTCCATCACCGCCTCCAGGCCGGCGCAGAGCGCCAGCGCCGACTTACCGGTGCCGGCCCGGCCACCGAGCGAGACGATTCCGATCGACTCGTCCAGCAGCAGGTCGAGAGCGATCCGCTGTTCGGCGGAGCGCCCGTGCAGGCCGAACGCCTCCCGGTCGCCCCGGACCAGACGCACCGACTTGTCCGGCAGCACCCGACCGAGCGCGGAGCCCCGCGCCGAGTGCAGCACCAGACCGGTGTGGCAGGGCAGCCCGGCCGCCTCGTCGAGGTCGAGCGACTCGCCCGCGTACAGCTGACCGATCTGCTCCTCGCCCAACTGCATCTCGGACATGCCGGTCCAGGTCGGGTCGCTGGCCTGGCCGTGGCGGTACTCGTCGGCGCGCAGACCCACCGAGGCCGCCTTGACCCGCAGCGGCATGTCCTTGCTGACCAGGGTCACCTCCCGCCCCTCGGCGGCGAGGTTCAGCGCGACGGAGAGGATCCGGGCGTCGTTGCTTCCGGTGCGGAACCCGGGCGGCAGGACACCGTCGTCGGTGTGGTTGAGCTCCACCCGCAGGGTGCCGCCGACGTCGTTGGCGGGCACCGGGCGGTCGAGCCGGCCGTGCCGGATCCGGAGGTCGTCGAGCAACCGCAGCGACTGCCGGGCGAACCAGCCCAGCTCCGGATGGTGCCGCTTGCCTTCCAGTTCGGTGATGACCACCAGAGGTAGCACCACCTCGTGCTCCGCGAACCGGTGGAACGCCGCCGGGTCGGAGAGCAGCACCGAGGTGTCCAGGACGAAGGCCTGGCCGGCTGGTCGTGGCTCCTTGGGGTCGGCCGGCGCGGCGGCCGCCGAACGGCGGCTCCTGGTGGCGCGGCGGGTCGTGGCAGTCGCGGCCGGGGTCTGGTCGGCACCGGCGGTGGTACGGCGAGTAGTCACAGGCCTGCTCCGACGGATGGGCACCCGCCACCCGTGTTCCGCCTCCTCCGGTGCCCGGGGACACGGGGTCGGATGCGGAACCCCGTGCGCGAGGTCGCAGATCCGGGCGGACCGGCTGGCTCGGGAGAACCCCGTGCCATGCCTAGACGCTAGCCCCGCCGGACCCTCCCGGCTAGAGGCCGAACGTGGATCTCCCGGAGACGCTCTCGTGAACAGCGCTCTCAGCAGTCGTGGGGCCGGCGGCGAACACGGCGGAACCGGCCGGGATGCATGCCCCCTGCGCGCATCCCGGCCGGTGGGGCCACTGTCACCGGTCTGACGTGACCCCCGACGGTGCGTGTCCGCCGCGGACGACGCACCGCGTTCGTGGCGCCGGTCGGCGAGGTGACCCCGCCGCCGACCTCAACCGGTACGTCGGACGAGCGTGCCGGTCGGATGCCGCCCGGTGATCGGGGCGGCGGGCGCGCTGAACGACGAGCCGGTGTACGTGGTGCCGGGGCGTTCGACCACTCCGGCGGAGCGGACCACCCCCGCGGGCGAGACCGACAGCGCCGAGGCGATCGCCGCCTGGGCGTCCCGTCGACGCCGGTTCCAGGCGCCCCGGTCACCGTCGAAGTAGCCCTGCCGGTAACCGAAGCGGTAGCCGATGCGGTAGCTGAGCTGACCATGCAGCCGACCGGCCGCGTAGCTGGTGGCACCGAGCACCAGGACGAGGAACACCGCGAGGAACGGGCTCATCGGGCAGCTCCGGCCCAGCCGGGACGCCAGCTCATCGCTCCTCCGGCTCGATCGTCGTGGGGTCGGCGACGAGCAGCCGGTCCAGGTCGTCGGTGCTGACCTCCTCGACCAGCTCGACGCTGATCCGGCAGCCGTCCAGCACGACCTCGGCCACTGAGGACCGGCGGATCTCGCCGCCGGCGTCGTAGACCCGGACGCTCAGCTCCGGGCAGCCGAGATGGGTACGCCAGGCGTTCCACTCGGCACGATCACCGACGCTCAGCGACAGGTAGCGGCAGCCTCGGGCGAGGTAGAGGCGCCAGGGGGCGGTCAGCCCCGCGGCGACCCCCTCGGCGATCAGCCCGAAGGCCTGGGCGCGGGTGGCGAGCTCGGTCACCACGACCCCCTGGCACCGGGGGCGTGACGCACGCGAGCACCAATCGTCTCATGCACGTGACACACCGTAGATTGTCCCATGGGCGTGACAGTATCAGCTTTTCGTCCGCTTACGTTTGCCACTACGTTCATCTATTCTGCCCGCGTGACACCCCTCGACAGTGGCACTGAGTCGTTTACCGGAAATCCGAAGCCATCGTCACGTCTGCGTGACAGTGGCGAGCCGGGGCACCCGCTCTCCGCCGGCTGGCCGTACCGTCACGGAGTGACCGAGACGGCCAATGCGCGGAAGATCGCCTTCGCCACCTTCGTCAGGCGGGCCCTGGACGAGGCGCGGGCCACCCGAGCCTGGAGCGGCACCGAGGTGTCCCGGCGCACCGGCGTCTCCCGGCAGACCATCAACCGCTGGGTCCGGGGCGACTGGGCCAGTGACCCGGAGGCCGAGCGGGTGGTCGCCTTCTGCGAGGGCCTGGGGCTGAATCCGGCCGCCGCCTTCGCCGCGCTCGGCTGGGACCGCACCGCGGCCGGCCCGCGCGCCGGTCAGGCGGCCCCTCCGATGGACCCCGACGTGGAGGCGTTGCTGCGCCGCCTGGTCGATCCGCAGGTGTCGGATGCGGAGAAGTTCCACATCCGGGAAACCATCAGATACCTCGCTTACCGCCCAACGTTGCCGGTCGATGTCCGAAAAAGGGGCAATCAGGCAGGCTAGTTCCTCAGATGGCGAAAGAACGCCTGGTCAGGTTCATTCGTTTGCCTCCGGGGCTGGAACGGGCACGCTAGCGTCCCTATTCGTACTGCTTGGGCTCGTCATCGGCGGGGGGACGGGACAAGGCCGAACCTAGCCCTGCGGGACAGAAGGAGGGGTCTGTCCATGACCCTGAAGTGGTTGGCAGTCGTGGTCGCAACGGTGTCGGTGACACTGTGGGCGACCGGCAACACGGTGACCCTCGCGGTCGACGGCGGGCAGCTTCCGCTGCTCGTCAACCTCTTTGCGCTCGTCACCGCCGGCACCGCGGTCGTTCTGGCCGTCGTCGCCGAGCTGCACGAGCGTCTCAACAACCGAATCAGTGCGCTCACCGAGTTCCTGGTGGCACGGCTCAACGAGATCGAGAACCACACCGGTGATCGCAACACCGGGTTCGTGGAGGGCTATCTGTTGAGCCATGGCCAGGAGGCCGCGGTGGTGCCGTTCGGCCGGCGCGGACGAGGAGCCGCCGAACGCTGATCGCGAACCGCTGAACGGGTCCACTCGGCCAGGAATGACCCTGGATCGCCGGGGTACGCTGACGCGCGTGCCGCCGTTGAATCTGGGCAATCAGCAGCCGAGGACCCCGTTGAACGCCGACCAGGCTTGGCAGGCAACTGCCGGCCGGGCGGCCGGGACCGTGCTCTTCTTCGACTTCGACGGCACGCTCGCGCCCGTCGACGACGATCCGAGTGCGGTACGCCCGGCTCCCAAGGCGATGGCCGCGATCGAGGCACTCGCCCCGATCGTGCAGAGGGTCGCGATCGTGTCCGCCCGACCCGTCGAGTTCCTTCGGGATCAGCTCGGCGGGCTCGTCGGCGTGGACCTCTACGGCCTCTACGGCCTCGAACACAGCCACTCCGGCGGGGAGACTGTCACCGAACCGGCCGCCCTGCCCTGGGTGCCGACCATGGCGGAGCTGGCCGACCTGGCTCGGGCGGAGCTGCCACCGGGCACGCTCGTGGAGTACAAGCGCCTCTCGGTCGCCCTGCACTGGCGTACCGCCCCGCAGCTCGGCCCGACGGTGCAGCAGTGGGGGCAGGCGCAGGCCGACCGCCTGGGGTTGCGGTCGCAGGCCGGGCGGATGGTGCTGGAGCTGAAGCCGCCTGTCGACCGGGACAAGGGCATGGTGATCGGCGAGGCGATCAAGGGTGCCACCGGCGCCTGGTACTTCGGCGACGATGTCTCCGACATCAAGGCCTTCGCCGCGCTGCGCGCCCGCGCCGCCGCCGACCCGGAGTTCCTCGGCGTCTGCGTGGCGGTGGCCAACCCGGAGACCGGCCACGAGGTGGCCAACGCCGCCGACCTGACGATCGAGTCGCCGGCCGCCCTGGGCGACTTCCTCACCCGGGCGCTGGCCCACCTGCCCTGAACCGACCTGCCCGAGCGGTGACCGACGGCGTCACCGCCGGGTCAGGCGCCGTAGCGGCGCTGCCTGGTGGCGTACGAACGCAGGGCCCGCAGGAAGTCGATGTGCCGGAAATCCGGCCAGTTCAGCTCGCAGAAGTAGAACTCCGAGTGCGCGGACTGCCAGAGCATGAACCCGGACAGCCGCTGCTCACCGCTGGTGCGGATGACCAGGTCAGGGTCCGGCTGACCTCGGGTGTAGAGGTGCTCGGCGATGTGCTCGACGTCCAGCACCTCGGCCAGCTCCTCGATCGTGCCACCGGCGGCGGCGTGCTCCAGCAGCAGCGAACGGACCGCGTCGGCGATCTCCCGGCGACCGCCGTAACCCACCGCGATGTTGACCTCCGCACCGCCGCTGCGCTCGCGGGTGCGCTCCTCGGCGCCCTTGAGCGCCGCCGCGGTCTGTGCCGGCAGCAGGTCGAGCGCCCCGACGATGCGCAGCCGCCAGGGGTTGCCCTCCTCGGCCAACTCCACCACCAGATCCTCAATGATCTTGAGGAGTGGGTCCAGCTCACTCGCCGGACGGCGCAGGTTGTCGGTGGCCAGCAGGTAGAGGGTCACGTGCCCGACACCGGCCTGGTCACACCAGCCGAGGACATGCTTGATCTTCGCCGCGCCGACCCGGTGCCCGTCGTTCGGGTCGACGAAGCCCATCTCCCTCGCCCACCGGCGGTTGCCGTCGCACATCACCCCTACGTGCCGGGGCACCGGCTTACCCGCGAGCTTCGCCGTGAGCCGGCGCTCGTACACGGAGTAGATAAGGTTCCGCAGCGTCATCACCTAGCAGCGTAGCGACCCCTCAGCCCGTTCACTGCCTCGGAGCCCCATCCCCGCCGCCCAGACCGATGCCGATCATTGCGAGCGTGCGACCGGTGAGGCGTCCGTCACCCAGTCCCAGTTCGACCACGTCGTAGAACACGCGGTCGTCCCGACCGGCCGCCCGGACCGCCGCGTCCACCACCCGGCGTCGCCGGGCCAACCAGGCCGCGACCGAGCTGTGCCGCAGGTGGGTGCCGAGCCGGCGACGCAACCCGTGGGCGTAACGACCGGCCGCACCCCCGGGCGACCGGGCTGCCGCCGATCCGGCGAGCGCGCCGGAGAGCAACGCGTAGAAGATCCCCTCCCCGGTGAACGGATTGATCAGCGACAGCGCATCCCCGGCCAGCAGGGTGCGCCCCCGTCCCGGCGACGGCCGGTGAGTGGAGAGCGGCAGGTGGTGGGCGCGCAGCGCGGTAACTGTCGCCAGGTCGGTGCCGGGCAGCAGCGCGGCCAGCCGTTCCAGCAGGTACGCGCGGCTCAACGGGTCACCACGCAACACCTCTCCGTACCCGACGTTCGCCCGCCCGTCGCCGATCGGGAACGACCAGGCGTACGCCGGCCAGCGCGCCTTCGATGTGACGATGAGTTGCTCGGACGGGCCGGGCAGAGCCGGGGCGTACCCCCGGATGGCAAGCGCGAGGTGCCGATCGGGGTTCTGCGGGTGGCCGAGCGCCCGACGCACCACCGAGCCCGCGCCGTCCGCGCCGATCACCACCCGGCCGGACACCTGCCCGTCGAGCACCACCCGGTCGGCGCGCGGCTCGACCTGGCGCACTGTGTGCCGGCGCAGTTGCGCGCCGGCGGCCACGGCGGCCGCCACCAGCCGCGCGTCGAAGACCTCCCGGGGCACCGTGTAGGCGGGTCGGGGCAGCGCCCGAGCCACCTCGCCACCGCCCGGCGCGATCATGCGTAACGCCGGCAGCGGCGCGTAGCCCGCCACCGCCTCGGTCACCCCCAGCTCGGCGAGCACGTCCACCGAGTGCGCGGCGATCCCGTCACCGCACGCCTTGTCCCGGGGAAAGTCGGCCCGGTCCAGCAGCAGCACGCTGGCACCCGCCCGGCGCGCCGACAGCGCGGCAGCCGCACCGGCCGGCCCCGCCCCCACCACCACCACGTCGAACTCGTCGTCCACCACAGGCCTCCCTCTAGTCCGACGCGGTGCCGCCGCTCCCCGCCGGGCAACCCGGTCGGCCTCGCGGCCGGCCGCTCCCGCCTGGGAACCCGGTCGGCGCGGCGCCGCCGCTCCCGCCGGGCAACCCGGTCGGCCGCGCGGCCGGCCGCCCCGACGACCTCCGGCAGCCACCTGGACGCCGACCGCTGTGACCGACGCCACCCGCCATCCTGCCCCCTATCCGCACGCGAACACCGCTCCCGCGCTGCGCCGGCCGGTCTCAACCACAACCGCCCTTTGCTCTGCACCCCTATAAGCGACGGTTACCGTCCGCGACTGTCGCCTATAGGGGTGCAGAGCAAAGGAGGTAAGTCAGCGAAGAAGGGGGCAGAGCAAGGAGGGGCAGAGCAAAGGAAGGAGGCAGCACGCACGCCCAGGCAGCACGCAGGGCGAGGCAGCACGCAGGGCGAGGCAGCACGCAGGGCGAGGCAGCACGCAGGGCGAGGCAGCACGCAGGGCGAGGCAGCACGCAGGGCGAGGCAGCACGC